>NZ_JBIWMX010000006.1:0-301780 GCF_044766925.1 Nocardia sp. NPDC101769
GCGCTCCTCGTCCAACCTCGTTTCCCAGGCCCTTGGGGCTCCGGGTCGGTGTCCGTGTCGCTCTGACCTGGAATAAGTTACGTGTTGCTACGAACCAAAGTCAAATCGGCTGTCTACCTGCGCCTTTCCGGCACATCGGATGAGCCGCCCGGACGAGTCGAAGAGCGCGCGGCTCCGAATACCTCCCCACAACACTGCCTATAGGTAAGGAGGTCTCGGTGGCCGGAGCTCTTCGAGCGCGGACAGCGAGTCGTGAGGATCGGTCCGGAGTTTTGTATGCGGTGTCGCGAGCGACGGACGCCGCGCGAGCCGGCGACGTCGAGAGCGCGGCACGACTACTGCGCGAGGCCGAACGGCTGGCGGGAAGAGACGACCACATTGCAGGCACTCCGGCTGCCCACATCACCGGAAAGCGAGACCTACGGGCCGCGTTGACAAGCATCACGGCAGCAACAATTGTCGGGGTGCGCCGTCTGACGGGAATCTGTGCGTCATCTCGGTCTTACCCATGGTGGTTGGCCCGGGCTCACGAGGCTCCGGGTCGGAACGAAGGAGTCTGTGTGAATTCAACGGTGGGCGAGCGAACGCCCGGCGATCAGGTGGATGGGGCGAACAGCCTCGTCTATGTCGTGTTCATTACCGCTGCGGCGGCCATGGGTGGGTTTCTGTTCGGGTATGACAGCTCGGTCATCAACGGTGCGGTCGAGGCGATCCGGGATCGGTACGACATCGGTTCGGCGACATTGGCGCAGGTGGTGGCCATTGCATTGATCGGCTGCGCGGTGGGGGCTGCTATCGCGGGGCGGATCGCGGACCGGATCGGACGCATCTGGTGCATGCGGATCGCGGCGACGCTGTTCACCTGCAGTGCGATCGGGTCGGCGCTGCCGTTCGCGCTGTGGGACCTGGCGATGTGGCGTGTGATCGGTGGTATCGGGATCGGGATGGCGTCGGTGATCGGGCCCGCGTACATCGCCGAGGTGTCGCCGCCGGCGTATCGGGGACGGTTGGCGTCGTTCCAGCAGGCGGCCATCGTGATCGGTATCGCCACTTCACAATTGGTGAACTTCGCGATTCTCGAGATGGCGGGCAGTGAGCAGCGCGGTCACATCGCCGGACTCGAGGCCTGGCAGTGGATGCTCGGAGTGATGGTGGTGCCGGCGGCGCTCTACGGGCTGTTCTCGTTCACCATTCCGGAGTCGCCGCGGTATCTGATCTCCATCGGCAAGACCGACAGGGCCAAGGAGGTACTGACCGAGGTCGAGGGCGACAGGGGGAATCTGGACGAGCGGGTGGCCGAGATCGAGCAGGCCATGCACAGTGAGCACCGGTCGACGTTCAAGGATCTGCTCGGCAAGTCCGGGTTCCTGCCGGTGGTGTGGATCGGTATCGGGCTGTCGGTGTTCCAGCAGCTGGTCGGCATCAATGTCGTCTTCTATTACTCGGCGACGCTGTGGCAGTCGGTGGGCATCGACCCGTCCAGTTCGTTCTTCTACTCGTTCACCACCTCGATCATCAATATCGTCGGCACCGTGATCGCCATGGTGCTCGTCGACCGGATCGGGCGGAAACCGCTGGCGCTCATCGGATCCGCGGGCATGGCGATCTCCCTCGCACTGGAGGGCTGGGCGTTCTCCTACAAGTCCGGGTCCGGGAACAGCGTGAGCCTGCCGCACACCCAGGGCATCGTGGCGCTCATCTCCGCGCACAGCTTCGTGCTGTTCTTCGCCATGTCATGGGGTGTCGTGGTGTGGGTGCTGCTCGGCGAGATGTTCCCCAACAAGCTGCGCGCCGCCGCGCTCGGTGTGGCCGCGTCGGCGCAGTGGATCGCCAACTGGGTCATCACCGCCAGTTTCCCCAGCCTGGCCGACTGGAACCTGTCGGGGACCTACGTCATCTACACCGCCTTCGCCATCCTCTCGATTCCCTTCGTACTCAGGTGGGTCCCGGAGACGAAGGGCAAGGCACTGGAAGAAATGGGCTGAACGGCTATTTCAGGATCTTGGTGATCTGGCCGGCGCCGACCGTCCGGCCACCCTCCCGGATGGCGAATTTGAGGCCGATCTCCATGGCTATGGGTTGGATGAGGACCACCTCCATGGAGACGTTGTCACCCGGGAGGACCATCTCCACTTCCTTCGGAAGGGTCACCACGCCGGTGACATCCGTTGTGCGGAAGTAGAACTGGGGGCGGTAGTTGTTGAAGAAGGGGGTGTGGCGGCCACCCTCCTCCTTCGAGAGTATGTAGGCCTGGCCTTCGAACCGGGTGTGGGGTGTGACCGAACCCGGCTTGATGACGCACTGGCCGCGCTCCACATCTTCGCGGCGGACACCACGCAGCAGAAGGCCGACGTTCTCGCCGGCCTGGCCTTCGTCCAGTAGTTTCCGGAACATCTCGATGCCGGTGACCGTGGTTCTGGTGGTCTTCGGGCGGATGCCGACAATCTCCACCTCGGCGTTGACCTTCAGGACGCCGCGTTCGATGCGGCCGGTGACAACGGTGCCGCGGCCGGTGATGGTGAAAACGTCCTCGATGGGCATGAGGAAGGGCTTCTCGACCTCGCGGGTCGGGGTGTCGATCCAATCGTCCACGGCGGCCAGGAGTTCGGTGATGGTGTCGCCCCACTCGCCGGTGGGGTTCTCGAGCGCCTGGTAAGCGGAGACACGGACGATGGGGGTGTTGTCGCCGTCGAATTCGTATTCGCTGAGCAGGTCGCTCACCTCGAGTTCGACCAGTTCCAGGATCTCCTCGTCCTCGACCATGTCGCACTTGTTCAGTGCCACCACCATTTTCGGGACGCCGACCTGGCGCGCCAGGATGACGTGCTCCTTGGTCTGCGGCATCGGGCCGTCGGTGGCGGCGACCACCAGGATGGCGCCATCCATCTGGGCGGCTCCGGTGATCATGTTCTTGATGTAGTCGGCGTGGCCGGGGCAGTCGACGTGCGCATAGTGGCGGTTCTCCGTCTGGTACTCCACGTGGGCGATGGAGATGGTGATGCCGCGCTGCCGCTCCTCGGGGGCCTTGTCGATGGCCTCGAAGGGTGTGAAGGGATTCAGGTCCGGATATTTGTTGTGCAGGACCCTGGTGATCGCCGCGGTGAGAGTGGTCTTGCCGTGGTCGATGTGGCCGATGGTACCGACATTGACGTGCGGCTTCGTCCGCTGGAACTTCGCCTTCGCCACTGGGAACCTCCTGTGCGCCCGCGCGATTCGAGAGGGCACCGGAGGGTGGGGACACCGCGAAGTCATGCCCGACGGCGGTGTCGGTTCCAGGGTATTCAGGCGCCGGCCCGTAAAGGTCGAGAACGGCCCGAACCGGACGTACAGGACTGTTGACGGGTGATGTTCCGCTCGGCGAGTCCCCGTGCGACGCGCCCAACCGGCCTCGGGTGAGCAGGGGAAGTAACGTGGGCGGTTATGACAGCTGTTGCAGATCGTTCGCTCGGACCGGAACTCGTACGCACCGTGGGCATCGGGGAGGCCGACGTCCTCGTCATCGGCCTCACCTCGACCGATGACGGGCCGGTGATCGCGCCCGCCGACGCCTTCGCGGATGTACTGGACGGCGAGACCCGGGCGGCGCTGCTGAGTGCGCTGCAGGCGGTCGGGGCCAAGGGGAAGGGCGAGGAGATCACGCGAGTGCCGGCTCCGGCCGGGCTGGGCGTGGACTACGTGCTGGCGGTCGGACTCGGGGCCGAGGACAAGCTCGACGCCGAGCAGGTGCGCAAGTCGGCCGGCGCGGCCGGGCGGGCGCTGACCGGGGTCGCGACCGCGGTCACCACGCTGTCGGGGCTGGACCTCGGGGCAGCGGCCGAGGGCTTCTATCTGGGCGCGTACCAGTTCACCACGTTCAAGTCCGCCAAGACCGCGCCCAAGGACGACGATCAGCCGGTCAAGCGGGTCGAATTCCTGGTTCCCGAAACGGGATTCGGGGAAGAGGCGCTCTTCCGGGCGCAGGCCGTCGCCGAGGCCGTCGCCACCGCACGGGATTTCGTGAACACCCCGCCCAACGACCTGTTTCCGGCCGAATTCGCCAACCGCGCAGCGGAATTGGCCAAGGCGGCCGGCCTGCAGGTGGAGATCCTGGACGAGAAGGAACTCGAATCCCAGGGCTACGGCGGCATTCTCGGCGTCGGCAAGGGCTCCTCGCGGCCGCCGCGGCTGATCCGCATCACCTACGCGGGCGGCGACCCCAAGGTGGCGCTCATCGGCAAGGGCATCACCTTCGACACCGGCGGCATCTCCATCAAGCCCGCGCAGAACATGGAGAACATGACCTCCGACATGGGCGGCGCGGCGGCGGTCATCGCCACCACGCTGCTGGCGGCGCGACTGAGCCTGCCGCTCACCGTCATCGCCACCGTGCCCATGGCCGAGAACATGCCGTCGGCCACCGCGCAGCGGCCCGGCGACGTGCTCACCCAGTTCGGCGGGACCACCGTCGAGGTCATCAACACCGATGCCGAGGGCCGGCTCATCCTGGCCGACGCGCTCGTGCGCGCGGGCCAGGACGAACCCGACTACGTCATCGACGTCGCCACCCTCACCGGTGCGCAGATGGTCGCGCTCGGCACCCGCACCCCGGGCGTCATGGGCACCGACGTCTTCCGCGACCGGGTGGCCCGCATCTCGCAGGCCGTCGGCGAGAACGCCTGGGCCATGCCGCTTCCCGCGGAACTGCGCGCCGACCTGAACTCCAAGATCGCCGACCTGCAGAACGTCGCGCCGCACCGCTGGGGCGGCATGCTGTCGGCCGGTCTGTTCCTCAAGGAATTCGTCTCCGAGAGTGTGCAGTGGGCGCACTTGGATGTGGCCGGGCCCGCCTACAACACCGGCGGGCCGTTCGGCTACATCGGCAAGGGCGGCACCGGCGTCCCGGTCCGCACCCTCATCGCGACCCTCGAGGACATCGCCGCCGAGTAATCGGCACCCGGTCCTGCGACAACGCCCGCCACCGCGCACTGCGGCGGCGGGCGTTCGCGTCGAGGGGTGTGGTCAGAAGCCCTGGGCCGCACGGCGTTCCAGGATGCGGCGGCGGGCCTCATAGTCGCGCATGCGCTGGGGGTAGCCGACTCGGCGGGCATCGTAGACGGGGATGTTCAAGGTGTTGGACAGTCGTTGCGCGCCACGCTCGCCGACCGCGCGACGGGTCCACGACCCGTCGTGGGCGACCAGGACGACCGAGACATCGGACACCGTCGTGCGCGGCTCGACGAAAGCCTCCACGCCGTAATGGCTTCGGGTCCAGGCGACGAGATGCGCCATCGCCTCGGGGTCGGCATCACCCCGGCGCACGGTACCGCCGCGCCCGAACAGATCCAGGAAACCCATCCCGGCTACCTCCTCTCCGGCCACGGAAACGCCGGATATTTCGATAGTGCCAGCTCCCGGGCCGTTCGCCACTCGCCTGGGCCAACTCCTAAGCAGCCCCACAGAATCCATTCAGAAATTCCGCCGAGGCGTTGGCATCCCGCATGCCCTCAACCGATTCACCACGCCGCACGAATTCATTGCTCGCCGCGGCGCAACCAGCGCACTCCCGCGGATGTCCGGCCATCCGGTCGGCGCGGTCAGCTAGCTGTCCGCTATCCCACTCGGTGCTGCCGCGACTCCCGGTCGGCGGCACCCCGGACAGAGGTGTCGCGCACAAACGTGATACGTCTCATGCCATTCCCGCCAATTCACGCTCACGCCAGGGAGATCTCTTGCTCACGCGGGGGATCGCGGCACGGAGAGGTCGGCGCAACGGCCGCCCTGTGACACGCCGCACCCGGACGAGTGCAAGGATGGGTGGCTGGAACAAGAACCAACACGGATCTCCGGTGCCACAGAATGATCGGTGGCCGTCGGGACGACACCGCGACCCGCGGTGCCATGCCCGCTGAGAGACGAACTGTTTAACCCGACGAGCAGTCAGAGGAGTCAACGGACATGACCTTCTCCGTCCAGATGCCGGCTCTTGGTGAGAGCGTCACCGAGGGCACTGTGACCAGGTGGCTGAAGCAGGAAGGAGACACGGTCGAGGTCGACGAGCCGCTGCTCGAGGTCTCCACCGACAAGGTCGACACCGAGATCCCGTCCCCGGTCGCAGGCGTTCTCACGAAGATCGTCGCCCAGGAGGACGACGTGGTCGAGGTCGGCGGCGAGCTCGGCGTGATCGGTGAGGCCGGTTCCGCTCCGGCACCGGCCGCCGCCCCGGCACCCGCCGCCGCCCCGGCCCCGGCCCCGGCGCCCGCGCCGGCCCCCGCACCCGCCCCGGCCCCGCAGCCGGTCGCCGCTGCCCCGGCGCCGGCCGCCGCCGCGCCCGCCCCGGCCGCTGCCGCCTCCGGCACCCCGGTCAAGATGCCCGAACTCGGTGAGTCCGTCACCGAGGGCACCGTCACCCGCTGGCTGAAGCAGGTCGGCGACCAGGTCGCCGTGGACGAGCCGCTGCTCGAGGTCTCCACCGACAAGGTGGACACCGAGATCCCGTCGCCGGTCGCCGGCACCCTGCTGGAGATCTCCGCGCAGGAGGACGACGTGATCGCCGTCGGCGGTCAGCTGGGTGTCATCGGCAGCGGTGTCGCCGCCGCCGCACCCGCCCCGGCGCCTGCCCCTGCTCCCGCACCCGCACCCGCCCCGGCGCCTGCCCCGGCCCCCGCCCCCGCTGCGGCTCCCGCTCCGGTCCCTGCCCCGGCTCCCAAGCCCGCTCCGGTTCCGGCAGCGGCCACCCCCGCCGAGGAGCCTTCCACCAACGGCGGCCCCTACGTGACCCCGCTGGTGCGAAAGCTGGCCGCGGAGAACAACGTTGACCTCGCGACCCTCACCGGTTCCGGTGTCGGTGGCCGCATCCGCAAGCAGGATGTGCTCGCCGCCGCGGAGGCCAAGAAGGCTCCGGCCCCCGCCGCTGCCGTCGCGCCCGCCGCCGCTGCTCCGGTCGCCCCGGCCGCCGCCGCGCCCGCGCCCCGTCCGTCGCTGTCGCACCTGACCGGCACGGTCCAGAAGGCCAGCCGTATCCGGCAGATCACCGCGACCAGGACCGTGGAGGCGCTGCAGACCACCGCGCAGCTCACCCAGGTGCACGAGGTCGACATGACCAAGATCGCCGCCCTGCGCAGCCGCGCCAAGGCCGCGTTCAAGCAGCGTGAGGGCGTGAACATCACGTTCCTGCCGTTCTACGCCAAGGCCGTCATCGAGGCGCTGGCCGTGCACCCGAACGTGAACGCGTCCTACAACTCCGACACCAAGGAGATCACCTACCACTCGGTGGTCAACCTGGGTATCGCGGTCGACACCGAGCAGGGCCTGCTCTCGCCGGTCATCCACAACGCCAACGACCTGTCGCTGGCCGGACTGGCGCGTGCTATCGCCGATATCGCCAACCGTGCGCGCACCGGCGGCCTGAAGCCGGACGAGCTGGCCAACGGCACCTTCACCATCACCAATATCGGTTCCCAGGGCGCCCTGTTCGACACCCCGATCCTGGTGCCGCCGCAGGCCGCCATGCTGGGCACCGGCGCGATCGTCAAGCGCCCCATGGTGATCAGCGACGACGGCAGCGAGTTCATCGGCATCCGCTCGATGGCCTACCTGCCGCTCACCTACGATCACCGCCTCATCGACGGCGCCGACGCGGGTCGCTTCCTGACCACCGTCAAGCACCGGCTGGAAGAGGCCGCGTTCGAAGGTGACCTCGGGCTCTAATGCCGGATACGGGCGGCAGGATTGATCGGATGAAGGTCGTGATCGCCGGTTCGTCCGGACTGATCGGGACGGCGCTCGTCGCGGCTCTGCGCCGCGACGGGCACGAGGTCACCCGCCTCGTACGCCGTCCCGTGCACGCCCGCGACGAATTCACCTGGGACCCCGTCCGTTCCGATCTGGACGAGCGCGCGCTGCGTGGCGCCGACGCGGTGGTGAACCTCTGCGGCGCGGGTATCGGGCAGCGGCGCTGGACCGGCAGCTACAAGCAGGAGCTGCGCGACAGCCGCATCGTCCCCACCGACGTGCTGGCCGCCGCGGTCGCCGCCGCGGGAGTGCCGACGCTGGTCAATGCCAGCGGCGTGCACTACTACGGCGGCGATCTCGGCGACCGCGTCGTCACCGAGAGTTCCCCCGCCGGAACCGGTTTCCTGGCCGGCCTGTGCGCCGACTGGGAGGCCGCCACCGAGCAGGCCGCCGACGCCGGCGTGCGCACGGTGCTGCTGCGCTCGGCAGTCGTGCTGGCCCGGCACGGCGGCATGCTCGGAATGCTGTATCCCCTCTACTTTCTCGGCCTCGGCGGGCGGCTGGGCAGCGGCCGCCAGTACGTGCCGTGGATCTCCCTGGACGACGAGGTCGGCGCGATCATCTACGCGCTCACCCACGAAAGCCTTTCCGGCCCGGTCAATATGGTCGGTCCCGCGCCGGTCACCAATGCGGAGTTCACCCGCGCACTGGGCCGCGTCATGCACCGGCCGACACCCCTGATGGTGCCCGCGTTCGCGCTGCGGCTGGCCGTGGGCGAGTTCGCCGAAGAGGCAATCCTGCACGGCCCCAGGGCGATTCCCACCGCGCTCGAGGCCGCCGGATACCCCTTCCAGCACCCCACCATCGGCGCGGCACTGTCCGCGACGCTCGGCCAGTCCGGCTGATCCGGCCCGTTGTGTGGGCGCGGCGCGCGTCACAGTGGGCCCGTCGATACCGTGTGGGACGTGACCAATCATCCGTCCGACCTGCTGGTGCGGGATGCGCGCGAGAGCGATCTCGCGGAGATCCTGGTGATCCACAACAACGCCATCGCCGAGACCACCGCCATCTGGGATACCGAACTCGCCGACCTCGACGAGCGCAAGGCCTGGTTCGCAGCGCGGACCGGAGCCGGACATCCGGTGCTGGTGGCCGAGATCGACGGCCAGGTCGCGGGGTACGCCAGCTACGGGCAGTTCCGGCCGAAGTCCGGCTACCGGTTCTCCGTCGAGAACTCGGTGTACGTGTCAGATATATTCCAGCGGCGCGGAGTGGCCACGGTGCTCATGCGCGAGCTGCTGGTGCGGGCGAGCCGGGGCGGCGTGCACACCATGATCGCGGCGATCGAGTCGAGTAACCGCACGTCGATCGCGCTGCACGAGAAATTCGGCTTCGCCGTCGTCGGTCGAATGCCGGAAGTCGGGCACAAATTCGGGCGCTGGATGGACTTGACGCTGATGCAACGCGTTGTCAACGAAGGGGTAACGTCGCAATCGTGAGTGAGAGTACGGCCACCGCACCGTTACCCTGTGCGGTCTCGGCCCGCTTCGACGGCACACCCCTCGCAGTCGAGAATCTGGGCCTCATCGATTACCAGCAAGCCTGGGAGCTGCAGCGGTCGATCGCCGCCGAACGCGCCGATGGCATCGGACAGGATCGGCTGCTCCTGCTGGAACACCCCTTCGTCTACACCGCCGGCCGCCGCACCGAGCCGGAGGACCTGCCCATGGACGGCAGCCCGGTCATCGAGGTCGACCGCGGTGGGAAGATCACCTGGCACGGTCCCGGGCAACTGGTCGGCTATCCCATTGTGCGGCTGGCCGAACCCGTCGATGTGGTCGCCTATGTGCGCCGCCTGGAGGAAGCCCTCATCACCGTCTGCGCGCAGCTCGGACTGGAAACCGGTCGGGTGGAAGGCCGTTCGGGCGTGTGGGTGCCCGAGAGCGAGCTCCTGCCCGAGCGGAAGGTCGCAGCCATCGGCGTGCGCGTCCAGCGCGGGGTCACCCTGCACGGCATCTCGCTGAACTGCAATTCCAGCCTCGACGCCTTCGATGCCATCGTGCCGTGCGGGATTCGCGATGCCGGCGTCACCACGCTGAGCCGCGAACTCGGCCGCGAGGTGACCGTGGACGAGGTGCGGCCACTGGTCGCCGACGCCATCGCCCGCGCCCTCGACGGCGCGCTGAAGGTGACCGACCACAACATCTCCCGCTGCGCGAAGGCCGCGGCCGAATGCCCCGAACCACTTCCGGCGTCGACGACCGATCAGCTCCCGGTGGTGGCCGGAACCGTGCCTGCCAAGGCCGAATGATCATGAGCGTAGGGTGGACAAAGTGACTTCCGTCGATACCCCGACATCGAACGACCCGGCCGCACCCAACGGCCGCAAGCTGCTTCGCATCGAGGCCCGCAACGCCGAGACCCCGATCGAGCGCAAACCCTCGTGGATCCGCACCCGCGCCACCATGGGACCCGAGTACACCGAACTCAAGGGCCTGGTGAAACGCGAAGGGCTGCACACGGTTTGCGAGGAAGCCGGGTGCCCCAACATCTTCGAGTGCTGGGAGGACCGCGAGGCCACCTTCCTCATCGGCGGTGAACAGTGCACCCGCCGCTGCGACTTCTGCCAGATCGATACCGGCAAGCCCGCCGCCCTGGACCGGGACGAGCCGCGGCGCGTGGCCGAGAGCGTGCAGGCCATGGGGCTGCGCTACTCGACCGTCACCGGCGTCGCGCGCGACGACCTCGAGGACGGCGGCTCGTGGCTGTACGCCGAGACCGTGCGGGCGATCAAGCGGCTCAACCCGCACACCGGCGTCGAACTGCTGATCCCCGACTTCAATGCCGTGCCCGAGCAACTGGCCGAGGTGTTCGAGTCCCGTCCGGAGGTGCTCGCGCACAACCTGGAGACGGTGCCGCGCATCTTCAAGCGCATCCGGCCGGCCTTCCGCTACGAGCGGTCGCTGGCGGTCATCACCGCCGCGCGCGAGGCAGGTCTGGTCACCAAGTCCAACCTCATCCTGGGCATGGGCGAGACCCCGGAGGAAGTTACCCAGGGTCTGCGCGACCTGCACGAGGCGGGCTGCGACATCATCACCATCACCCAGTACCTGCGGCCGTCCCCGCGGCACCACCCGGTCGACCGGTGGGTGAAGCCGGAGGAGTTCGTGGAGCACTCCAAGGCCGCCGAGGCCATGGGCTTCGCCGGGGTGATGGCCGGTCCGCTGGTCCGCTCGTCCTACCGTGCCGGTCGCCTGTACGCCCAAGCCATGCGCCACCACGGTCGCGAGATCTCCCCGGAGATGGCCCACCTCGCCGAGGAGGGCAGCGCGGCACAGGAGGCGACCAGCGTCCTGGCGCGCTTCGGCTCCTAGCCGATCGAATTCGTGCACTGTGGCCCGGACGTACCGTCCGGGCCACAGTCGTTTTGCGACACCTCGCCAGGTGAACGCCGGGTATCGGCACGCCATCCAAATCGGTTCGGTCGATTCGTGGACGCGTGCGCGGGGCTGGTGGGAAGCTCGAAGGACCGCATTGATCGACCCCGGGAGCGAGCCATGGTCGAGCGAACGACGACGTCGCAAGGTGTCAACGGCAGGGTGGTCGTGGCCGAAAGGCCGAACGATATACGGAATGTGGTGCTGGTAGGGCACAGCGGGTCCGGGAAGACCACGCTGGTGGAGGCGCTCGCCGTGGCGGCCGGGGCGGTACTCCGGGCCGGGCGGGTCGAGGACGGCACCTCCGTCTCGGACTACGACGACATCGAGCAGCGACAACACCGGTCCGTGCAACTGTCGGTGGTGCCGATGGGCTGGGACCACGTCAAGGTCAATCTCCTGGACACCCCCGGCTACGCGGATTTCGTCGGGGAACTCAGGGCCGGTCTGCGAGCGGCGGACGCGGCCCTTTTCGTGCTCTCCGCCGCCGCGGGCGTGGAGGGCGTGAGCGGGGCGACACTGGCGCTGTGGGAGGAGTGCGCGGGTGTCGGCATGCCGCGCGCCATCGTGCTCACCCATCTGGATACCGCACGCGCGGATTTCGACGATATGACCGAGACCTGCCGGGAGATCCTGGGCGGCGGTCGCTCGGAAAGCATGCTGCCGCTGCATCTTCCGGTGTACGGGCCCAAGGGGGCCGACGGGCACCGGCCGGTGACCGGGCTGATCGAACTGCTCACCCAGCACGTCTACGACTACGCCACCGGGGAACGCGTGGAAACACCCGCCTCCGAGGAGCAGCGGGAGCAGCTGGAGGAGGCGCGCAACCGGCTCATCGAGGGCATCATCGCCGAGAGCGAGGACGAGACCCTCATGGACCGCTACATCGGCGGCGAGGAGATCGACCTGGCCACGCTGGTCGCGGACCTCGAAAAGGCGGTGGCGCGCGGCAGTTTCCATCCGGTGCTGATCGCCGCACCGCCGCCGGAGGGCGCGCGGCACGGGCTCGGCACGGTGGAGATCCTGGATCTGATCACGCGCGGATTCCCCACGCCCGCCGAACATCCCGTGTCCGCGATCGGGTCCGGCGGCAAGGCCGCCGCGCTGGCCTGTGATCCCGCCGCGCCGTTGGCCGCCGAGGTGATCCGCACCGCCTCCGATCCCTATGTGGGCCGGTTGTCGCTGGTGCGGGTGTTCTCCGGCACGCTGCACGCCGACGACACCGTGCACGTGTGCGGGCACGGACCGGGCGACGCCGATGGTCACGATGCCGACGAACGCGTCGGCGGGGTGTCCGCGCCGTTCGGGAAGCAGCAGCGGCCACTGCCGCAGGCCATCGCCGGGGACATCGTGTGCGTGAGCAAGCTGTCGCACGCCGAGACCGGGGATACGTTGTCCGCCAGGGATTGCCCGCTCGTCATCGAGCCGTGGTCCATGCCCGATCCGTTGCTGCCGGTGGCCGTGAAGGCGCACAGCAAGGCCGACGAGGACAAGCTCTCGCAGGGCCTGTCACGACTGGTCGCCGAGGATCCGACGGTGCGGCTCGAACAGAACCCCGACACCCATCAGCTGGTGCTGTGGGTCCTGGGCGAGGCGCATCGCGATGTGGCGCTGGAACGGCTGCGCTCCCGGTTCGGGGTGCAGGTGGACGTCGTCGACCACCGGGTCGCGCTGCGCGAGACCTTCGCCACCCAGGCGTCCGGGCGCGGGCGGCATGTGAAGCAGTCCGGCGGACACGGGCAGTACGCCATCTGCGAGATCGAGGTGGCGCCGCTCCCCGAGGGGTCCGGGATCGAGTTCGTGGACAAGGTGGTGGGCGGAGTCGTTCCGCGCCAGTTCATTCCGTCGGTCGAGAAGGGCGTGCGCGCGCAGGCCGCGCGCGGTGTGGCGGCCGGATATCCGCTGGTGGATGTGCGGGTGACGCTGTTCGACGGGAAGGCGCACTCGGTCGACTCCTCCGACGCGGCCTTCCAGATGGCCGGGGCGCTGGCCTTGCGGGAGGCGGCCGGAGCGGCGCGCATCAACCTGCTGGAGCCGATATCCGAAGTGCACGTGGTGGTTTCGGACGACTACGTGGGACCGGTGCTGGTCGATCTGTCGAGCCGTCGCGGCCGGGTGCTGGGCACCGAGCCGGTCGGGCTGGGGCGCACCGCGATTCGCGCCGAGGTGCCGGAACTCGAGCTCAGCCGCTACGCCGTGGACCTGCGTTCACTGGCGCACGGCGCGGCCACCTTCGCCCGCACCTATGCGCGGCACGAGGCCATGCCCACGCAGCTGGCGGAGTCGATGCGGGACAAGGCCGGGAGCGCCGGCTGAATCCGGCCGATCCGGCGCCACCGATCCCACTGGGTGAGATCACGGCCGCCGCGGCGGTATCGGCCGCTCGCCATCCCGGTGATCCCGTCGCGAACCGGGCGTACCCGGCCATTAAGCTGGACGCCATGGCAGCAGGCAAGGGCGGTAATCCGTCGAAGGAAGCGAAGGCCGCGGCGAAGGCGGCGCGCAAACAGGCGTCGAAGGAGCGCCGCCAGCAACTCTGGCAGGCATTCCAGATGCAGCGCAAGGAAGACAAGCTGCTGCTGCCGCTGATGATCGGCGCCTTCGTCGGCGTGACCGTGCTGTTCCTGGTGATCGGCCTGATCTTCGGCATGCAGTGGTTCCTGCTGCCGATCGGCCTGCTGCTGGGCGCGCTGGCCGCGTTCATCCTCTTCGGCCGCCGGGTCCAGAAGAACGTGTACGCCAAGGCCGAGGGCCAGGCCGGCGCGGCCGCCTGGGTGCTGGACAACCTGCAGGGCAAGTGGCGCGTCTCCCCCGGCGTCGCCGCCACCACCCAGCTCGACGCCGTGCACCGCGTGGTCGGCCTGCCCGGTGTCATCCTGGTCGCCGAGGGTTCGCCGCAGCGCGTGAAATCCCTGCTCGCGCAGGAGAAGAAGAAGGTCTCCCGCCTGGTCGGCGACACCCCGATCTACGACGTGGTGATCGGCAACGAGCAGGACCAGGTGCCGCTGAAGGAACTGCAGCGCTATCTGACCAAGCTCCCCCGCAATATCGACGCCAAGCGCATGGACCTCATCGAGGGTCGGCTGTCCGCGCTGGCCACCCGCGGCGGCCCGGCCCTCCCCAAGGGCCCGCTGCCGAGCGGCGCCAAGATGCGCGGCGTTCAGCGCAGCATCCGCCGCCGCTGACCCACCGGAACCGTCGAGGCCCGCGTCCCCAGGACGCGGGCCTCGTCTTTTTCCGAAATGCCTTCGGCCACAACACCCGACGCTCGCACGCCTGCCGGGTGTATTCGGTACCGACCGGAAGGTCAGCCCACGTGGCGGGAGAGGAAGCGGACGACGTCCGGGGTGACCGTGCGCCAGTACTCGTCGGTGTGCGTGCCCGGGGTGACCAGGCCGACCTCGGGGCGGGCGGCGGTGATGTAGCGGCGGCAGCCGTCGATGAAGCGGTCGCGGTCGCCGCACCACACGCCGACGGGGGCCGGGCCCGCCTTGTCGAGGTTGCGCAGCGGGTCGAGTGCCGCCCACTGATCGGCATTGGTGAATGCGTTCCGTTTGGCCATTTCGGTCCACGAGGTGAGCAACCCCGGCGACATGGCGGCAACCGCGTTCAGCGGCCGGCCCTGTTCGAAGCGGAGGCGCGAGTACACCAGCGCGCCGAAGCCACCCATGGAGGTGCCGGTGCAGGCGAACGGCAGTCCGCCCGGTGCGCCCAGGCGGCGCTGCGCCAGCCAGCCGGGAACCTCGTTGAGCAGCATGGACATTGGATCGTCGCCGGTGCCGTGGTCGTGCCAGTAGTTGTCGCCGCCGTCCAGGGCCACGAAACCGAAGGCCGGGGACAGCCGGGTGGCGACCCCGGCGGCCAGCACGTCGGCGATATTGCCGACGGCCGCGGTGCGGGCGGTGCCGTGCAGGCCGTGCAGCAGCAGCGACACGGGCAGGTTCTCGGTGGGGACGCCGGGCGGCAGGATGGTGACCAGGTCCACGTCGCGGCGGCGGGCGGCCGAATAGACCCGTTCCACCCGGACGACGGGGGTGATTCCGGCCGCGGTCTGCCCGATCTCCGCGGGGTCGACCGCCGCGTTGCCGCCGGCGCTGACGGCCGCGCCCGCGCCGGCCAGGCCGAGCAGGCCGGCGGTCGCGAACAGGGACCGCCGGCTGAATCTCCACGCGGCAGCCCGGTAGTCCTCGACCATCGATCCTCCATCGGCACAACATCAGCTATCTGCCCGACGGCAACCTGGCGGCTGCATCACGGCAAATCGCCGCAACCTTACCGATCGAAAGCAAACTACGGTGAACGTTTGGCAACGTCTTGCCACACACCGCACCAACAGCATCGCAGGTCACAGGCCCGGCGCAGGCCGACGCGCGCGCTGTGCCGTGTTTCGAATCAACCCGCGCGAAAGTTCGCGACGAGGGTCAGCGGCTGTAGACGAGGGCGGTGCCGGTGGCGCGGTCGTGCATGCCGCGGCCGTCGCTGTCGGTGAACAGGGCGGGGATGACGAACAGCAGGATGAGCTGCCGGACCAGGGCACGGATGAAACCGACCGGTGCATCGGCATCGACCCGGCTGACCCGCAGCTTCAGGAAGTACTGGCCGGGCGTGAAGCCGAACAGCGTGACCGCGGCGATTCCCAGCACGAACCACACCAGCAGCGTCGGCGTCGACAGCGCTTGGGTGATGACCTCGAAGTGCGAGGGCGGTTGCTGGCCCTTGGGAATGGTCATCTTCGAGATGATGTGCTCGGCATTGGGCCGCACGATGATCGCGGCCAGGCCCATCGAGATGAACCAGTCGACGAGCAGCGCCAGGACGCGACGGGTGAAGGGGGCGAGTGCGCCGCGTCCGGATGGCGGCAGGCCGAGTTCCTTGCCCTGGTAGTCACCGGGCGGGTTGTCTCCGGATTCGGCGTTCGGTCCGGACAGCCAGGAGCCGGTGATACGAGCCATGGGCTCAGCTTATGCGGCGTCGGGGGGCCGGTTTCGCGCCCCTGCCGCTCGGGGTGCGAGGACGGAACCATATCTGGGTGCGTCCTAGCTGTTCACCCGATTCCGGACGGGCGCGCAATCGCTCAGCATTCGAGATTGCCAGGTGGATGCCCGGCGGTGAGGATTGTCACGATGACCCGGCCGGAGCTGGCAAGGCCCCTAACTTTTCAGAGTCTTAACAGCCGCTTCGGGCAGGTCGGTGGCAGGATGTCCCTGCTGGTCGAGCATTGCTCGGCGACCGCTGCGGCGTCTTCGCGAACCCGGGGGCACCGCCGAACCCCCGGCCAGCAGTGCGTGTAACACTGGCGAAACACAGCCTTGATTACAGGGAAACACCGCGTCCATAGCGTGTGGTCGCGACGAACCCATGCAGTCACCACTGGCTGGGAACCGATCCGTAAGGAGTACTAAGTGGCGTTCAGCACGGCCGACGAGGTCATCAAGTACATCAAGGAGGAGGAGCTCGAGTACGTCGACGTTCGGTTCACCGACCTCCCCGGTGTGCAGCAGCACTTCTCGATCCCGGCGAAGGCGTTCACCGCTGATCTCGCCGAAGAGGGCCTCGCCTTCGACGGTTCGTCGGTGCGCGGCTTCCAGTCGATCGACGAGTCGGACATGCTGCTGCTGCCCGACTTCAGCACTGCCCGGATCGACCCCTTCCGCGCCGCGAAGACGCTGAACATGAACTTCTTCGTGCACGACCCGTTCACCCGCGAGGCCTACTCCCGCGACCCGCGCAACATCGCGCGTAAGGCCGAGGAGTACCTGCGTTCGACCGGCATCGCCGACACCTGCTACTTCGGTGCCGAGGCCGAGTTCTACATCTTCGACTCGATCCGCTACGACTCGGCCATGAACGGCGCCTTCTACGAGATCGACTCGATCTCGGGCTCCTGGAACACCGGTGCCGAGTACAACGCCGACGGCACCCCGAACCGTGGCTACAAGGTCCGCAACAAGGGTGGATACTTCCCGGTCGCCCCGTACGACCACTACGTCGACCTGCGCGACAAGATCTCGACCAACCTGCAGAACGCGGGCTTCGACCTGGAGCGCGGCCACCACGAGGTCGGCACCGCCGGTCAGGCCGAGATCAACTACCGCTTCAACACCCTGCTGGGCGCCGCTGACGACCTGCAGCTGTTCAAGTACATCGTGAAGAACACCGCGTGGCAGGAGGGTAAGACCGTTACCTTCATGCCGAAGCCGCTCTTCGGCGACAACGGCTCGGGCATGCACGCCCACCAGTCGCTGTGGAAGGACGGCAAGCCGCTGTTCCACGACGAGTCCGGTTACGCCGGTCTGTCGGATCTGGCGCGTCACTACATCGGCGGCATCCTGCACCACGCCCCGTCGCTGCTGGCGTTCACCAACCCGACCGTGAACTCCTACCACCGTCTGGTGCCGGGCTACGAGGCCCCCATCAACCTGGTGTACTCGCAGCGCAACCGCTCGGCCGCGATCCGCATCCCGATCACCGGCTCGAACCCGAAGGCCAAGCGCATCGAGTTCCGCGCGCCGGACTCCTCGGGTAACCCGTACCTGGCCTTCGCCGCCATGATGATGGCCGGCCTGGACGGCATCAAGCGCAAGCTGGAGCCGATGGCCCCGGTCGACAAGGACCTCTACGAGCTCCCGCCGGAGGAGGCCAAGAACATCCCGCAGGCCCCCACCTCGCTGGCGTCGGTCATCGACCGCCTCGAGGAAGACCACGACTACCTCACCGAGGGTGGCGTGTTCACCGAGGACCTGATCGAGACCTGGATCGACATCAAGCGCACCCAGGAAATCGCGCCCGTCAACCTGCGGCCGCACCCGTACGAGTTCGAGCTGTACTTCGACGTCTAAGCCTGACCTGCGCGTTTACGCCTGATTCGGGCGTACGGTACGCAGTCGATACGCAGTAGACGCAAAACGAAGCGGCGGTGGCCATCGTTCGATGATGGCCACCGCCGCTTTGTGTGTCCTGGCTGTCAACCGCTGTGTCGACCCCCGTCTCCTCGGGTGGACGCTGCTGTCTCCGTACGGTGCCGTAGGTAGACAGGCGAGCGACGGAGGAGACACGGAGTGGACAGCTGTCGCCTATGCCCACCCGTCGGTTGCCCGAGGCGTTGAGGAGTTCCGCTCGTTGATCACCGTCGCGATAACCAGGCGTGTGGATTCGTCGGTGTCGGGCCACAGATGCCCGTAGGTGTCGAGGGTGGTCTTCGCATTCTTGTGCCGCATCCGTGCCTGAACGACTTTGATGTTGGCCCCGTGCGCGATCAGTAGCGACGCAAGATAGTGGCGTAGGTCCTGGAATCCGAATCCCTCTGGCAGGTCGGGGATCTCGGGCTTGATCTCGCGGAGCGCCCGCTCGATCTGCCAGGGCGGTACGGGCTTGCCGAAGTCGTCGGTTACGACGCGCTCCCCCGGGCGCCGGCGCACAGCTGCTGACAGCAGTAGTGCCAGTTCGTTCGGGATCGGGATCGGCGCTTCGGATCCGAGCGTCTTCAGAGGCTTGTCCGGCCACTGCTGGTGTGGGAACACGATGCCCCGGATGAAGTCCGCGTCGGTGACGCGCAGTCCGGCGACCTCGGCGATGCGCAGGCCCGCGAATGCGCCGAGGAGAACCGCGGCGCGCATGTGCTCGGGCATGGCGTCATGGATGGCCCAAACCTGTTCGGTGGTGGCGCAATAGACCTTCTGCTGGCCCATGGGCGGTGTGGTGCGTTTCGAACAGGGATTGCGCACCAGCAGCCCGTCCAGCACGGCGTCGCCGAGGATCTGTGACAGCCGTGCGTGTAGGGCGTAGACGTAGCTGGCCTCGTAGCTGTTTTCCTTCAGCTTGGCTGTCCACGACCGGATCGTGGACGGGCGCAGCACCGACAGCTGGAGGTCACCGAACTCGGCGTCGATCTGGGAGATGTGCACCTTCGCCTGGCGCACGGTGCCGTCGCGGTGCACTGCATAGCCCTTGACCCACTCCGCATTCCATTCGCGGATGGTTATTTTCGCGTCGCGAGGCGCGACATGGATGCCGTGCACCAGCGCGGCCAGTTGTTTGTCCAGCCAGGTTTTCGCGTCGGACTTGCGGGCGAACCGTTGGGTGTGTTCGTGACCGGTGTCGTCGACGTAGCGGGCACGCCAGCGCTTGCCGTTGCCGTGCAGCTTGGACGGAACGCGCCGCGTCTGGCCGTCCTCATCGCGCACGCTCTTATACCAAAGGTCTTCGACTCCGGCGCGGCGGTTCCGTCGAGCTGTCATAGCGGTTACGCCACCCCGCCGCGTTCGGTAGCGGCTTCCTGTTCGGCGATCCAGCTGTGGATGACGCTCTCGCGCCAGACGCGCCGGCGCCCGAGCTTGAAGCTCTTCGGGCCTTTGCCTGCCCACGCCCAGTACCGCCAAGTGGCGGCGGGGATACCGGTCAGTGCTTCGCAGTCGGTGGCTTGAAGATAGCGGTCGGTGGACATGGAATCTCCTCGGGTAGAAAGGGTTCGGATATCGGTGGGCGCGCTGTCGCGTCGCGCGCAGGGCCTGTCGCAGGGTGCGCACGAGCTGTCGCACGGTGCGCTGGAGGTGTCGCAGTACGCACCACCGGGGTGTCGCACGGTGCGCACACGGTTGGCGGGCTGTCGCATCAGTGCGCGCCGCCTGTCGCACGCCATTGCGACGTGTCGCGCGGCTGGCTTACCGACCGCATGTGCGGGCGGGCGGTGGTGGCGAGATGGTCAAGACTCGTGACGCGAAGAGCCAGGTCAGGGATGTCGGGCAGGGTTTGCTGCGCGACTGTCGCAACATCGTCGGGGGTGAGGCGGCCGTCGCAGACGTAGAGGATCTCCGCACATTCGTCCTGTTGCGCCTGTCGCACAACGATGTTGAGCCGTCGCGTCAGCTGCGCACCGGTGAGATGCGCACTGGTGTCGACCTTGACCGCGACCGCGGGTTTATCGGGTCGCAGAAGCATCCCGTCGTAGGGGTAGAGGCCGGGACCGGGTTGCTGGTGTCGCAGGGTCCGGTCACAGACCCACTGATCTGTCGCGCGCGCACCGAGTGCGACACGGGTGCGAGCGACTGCCCGGCAATGCGTCGCGAAGTTCGGTGCGGGCTGCCAGTCACCGGGACGCCACCCCAATACCCATGTGGCTGCAGCACGGGTGGGGATCACCCATTTCGGGCCGCGCTGCACTGCCGGAATCCGCCGCACCGTGTTGGCCGCGTCGAGTTGGTTGGCCAGGTCGTAGACCTGTGCGTGTCCAATGCCCATGAAGTCGGCGAGGACATCCATTTGCATGCCGCGCATTTCGGTGAGCCCGACCAGCGCGTGCATGCTACGCGGTGTCAGAAGTGAATGTTTGATCATGAGAAGTCCTTGAATGAGTCGATACGGGATTGGGAGGCAGTGGTTTTCGTTGCCTGGGTGGCGAGGTAGCGGCCCCAGTCGTCGTCGAAGTCACGCACCACCAGAGCGAGGTTGAGACGCTGGATTTCCGGCGGGAGTCGTTCGGCAGCGGCGTGCACGCCGTCGCTCACTCGCGCGGTGCGGCACAGGTACAGCAGGCCCACCAGTTCCTCGGGTTCCATATCGCGGGCCGCACGGATCGCCCCTTGGAGCGCCTGATCCATCGAGGCCGCAGATTTGCAGGTGAGTTCGACCTCAAGAGCCCACCAACCCTGGACACCCATGAGCCGTCCACGGAAAAGCCCGTCATGGATATGGGCGCGACCTGTCGCGAATTCGGTTCGCTTGGAACGAGATTGGCGTGAGACTCGCTGGGCGCGGTGCCAGAGTTCACGTTCGGATACCCACGCCTCCAGGTCCACCCCGACCAGCATCAGTCGCGCCTGGGCGACCGCACGATGATGGACGACGCGTCCGAGAGTGGGCCGCCAATTCTGCACCGGCCAACCGAGGAACCGCGACGCGGTGGTCGGAGTCGCAACCACCCACTTCTCCCCCACCTGCACCCGTTCCAGCGGACGCACCAGGTTCTCCTCGCGCAACTGCCGCACCAGGACATATACATGCGGTCGTCCCATCCCGAGAAACTGCCCGAGCAGGTCGAGCTGCATACCACCGTGCTGGGTCAGCAGAGTCAAAGCAGTGGCCTTGCGCAGGTCCGACCGCGGTTCGGTGGTGCCACGCAACCGCTGCACGGTCGAGCGCGGGAGCCCGACACGCCGACCGATCTCGGCATCGGGGTGGCCGGCCGAGCGCAGGGACGCGATTTCACCGAGCACTGTTTCGACCTGACGGGCGGTGACACCGAGCCGTTTGACGATCTGCCGGTAATCCTCCCCGAGCTCACGCAGATTCCGAATCAGAGTGTCGCGCTCGTCACCGGATAGATCCTTGTACCGATCCCCAGGGCGGGGTGGGTCGTCGTGGTTTGAATTCATATGAACAACTCCCTTCAACAACAGAATGACCGAATTCCTTTGCAGCACAATGGAAAAGAGACATAGCCGGACAAGATGCGACCACCAGTAAGACGTGAAGAGACACCATTGGACGAATCCGGACCGATCAGGAAAGGCATTCGCCCACAGGACCATTCAGCAGGCGGCGACCAATCACATGGCCGCCGCCCCTGGGTCACCGAGTACGGCGTCGGTCAACAATCGGACGCACAGGTTCCGACAGCCCGGCGTGCAGGTCGCGTTCCTTGATCGGGGCGGTATCACCGATCCAGCTCATGAGCGAACGAAGCCGATCATCGATCGCGGCAGTCACTTCCTGCTGCGATCGCTTCCGATTGGAACCAACCACCGAGTCAGGTGATTCATTTGAATCACCTGCGCGACCCGCCCGCAGATTTCGATCCGCGACATCCGCCGACGTACGGAAACCGACCACCGAGTCACGTGAGTCAGATGGCTCAGGTGGATCAAATTGAACCACCTGCTGCCGATCGTCCGGCCGCGGCAGGTGCTGTCCAGTTTTCTGGACACTGACCAGCGGGGTGGCGGGTGCGAACAACTCGTCCACGGTGTAGCCGGGCAGCATCTCCTCCAGAACCCGGCAATGATCAGGGAATGGAAGGCTTTTGATTTCACCGGTCAGCCACCGATAGAACTGGGCCTTGAGTGGACCACGACCGACCAAATCAGGATCGATCCGCGCGGCCGCCTTGTCGTACTCACGGAGGAACGTACTGTGGGTCTGCCAATGCCGTTTCCTCAGAAGCGCTCTCAGCTCCGTACCCGGACCCAATCGACGCGTCCGCCCCGAAGCATCGGTACTGGCGCGGTCTTCGTTGTGGTTCATCGCGACCGCCTCCGATCCACCGCCGGACGCGCCGGCGCTTCCACCGAAGGGCCGCGAACGTTGTCACGGTGGATGTCGCGTTCCTTCAGAGGCGCGGTCTCCCCGATCCAGCTCATCAACGACCGCAGCCGATCATCGATCGCGGCAGTCACTTCCTGCTGCGATCGCTTTCGATCCGAACCGACCACCGAGTCCGGTGATTCATTTGAATCACCTACGCGAGCCGCGACCCGAAGCGCTCGAAGAGTCCGGTCCCGAACACCCGCAGTATCAGGTGTTCCATCTGGAACAGGTGAGCAAAATTGCTCACCTGATGCCGGGCGTTGCGGCGCGACAGGCAGGTTCTGTGCAGTTTTCTGGACACCACGCGATACAGCAGCGGGCGCGAACAGCTCCTCTGCGGTATGTCCGGGCAGCATCGCTTCCAGGACCGCGCAATGATCCGGTTGCGGCAGCCCCTTCAAATTGCCAGCGAGCCAGTTGTAGAACTGCGCCTTGCTGGGACCGTCCAACCCTCCCAAGTTGCGGTTGATCTTCCGCGCGGTCTTGTTGTACTCCCGCGCGAAAACCTTGGGGGTATCCCAATGCTTCTCCCGCAGAAGCCGTTTCAACTCCGTCCCGCCATCGATGCTGCGGGCACGCTCCCCGGCCGTCACCGCGACCGCCGCCGATCCACCTCGGCCCGAACCGATGGCCGAGCAGTCCCGGCGACACGCAGATCCGCCTCTTTGATCGTGGCGCCCCGATCCGCGCGTTCCACCAGGGCACGCAGCCGCGCGCTGGTCGCGACCGTCGGCGCATCAGCCGCGCGAGGGCGACTCCGCTCGGTCGATTGCGGCGCAGTGGAGTTCGCGCCGAACCCGCAACTGTCGAGGAGACGTTCGTATTGCTCGATGGCGTGTTTCTCGGCGAACCGCTGCCACACATTGACCGCCGCATCTCCCACGCGATGCGCCGGCGCCGGGCGGTCCTCCTCTGTCGCTTCACGCGGCTGCGGGATCGGGGCGTGACTGTGCCGGTCGTAGGTGCGCAGCAGATCGCCGGCCCGATAGCCGGGGAACATCAGCTCCAACACCTGGGCGTTCTCGTGTTGTGGTCGGGTATCTCCCCAGAACCAGCGACGGATGGTGCGGTTACTCGGAGCCACACCGGCTCGATCCCCGAACAGCTGCGCCGCGGCCCGGCTGTACTCCAACGCGAACTGGTCCTCGGTCAAATCCTGCTGCCGCGCAAGAGCTCTCAGCACCGTGCCCGGCTTGTTCGATCGACGCGCCATCACGCCACCCCCTCGTTGTGGTCCACCGCCGCCAGGCGACCGACACGAAACGCAACGAAGAAGGGCATCACCGCTGATAGAGACTGGTTTGGCACCAGCACACAGCGTTCTACACTGGACATGCTTCAGTGGCCTTTCAAAACCTGAAGTGAAAGCCGAAGCAGCGGACACTGCTTCGGTACCGACTCCCCCGCAGCTCCAACTGCTGGGGAGTTCCGCAACTCGGATTTATACCCCCTAAACTGCTTTGACCAAGTTGTTCGAAGCTGATTTAGTGGGCGTAAACACAGGGTAGGCCGGGTGAGCCAAGGGAGTCAATACCCCCTAAACTGAGCTTCGTGATGGCCGACTACGACGAGTTCGACGCGGTGCGCCACGACCCTGACCCTGTTCGGAGAGGTCGACGGGCTGGCGAGCTCATGACGGTCTATCAGCAACGCGCCACAGAACTTGCGAGGGTGCGACGCGCCGCGATCGACGAGGCTTACCGCGAACGCGGTCTGAGCTACACAGAGATCGCCGCGCAGTTGGGGCTCACGAAAGGTCGAATCACCCAGATCAGGAGCACCGCCCCGCCTGCCGAACGCGCATTCTTCGGTGTTGGGCCGGTGGTAGTCGGAATCCCGCGTCGCTACGGTGTTGAGGAAGGACGCGAACGTCCGTTCTTCGACGCAGTCGACATGACAACCCAGGCAGCCGTGGAGGCGTCGCTAGCCCGGTTGTCACTTCTCTCAACAGCCTTCGCGATCGAGCCTGACCAAGCCGAGATCCCGCTGAGCGATGCTGTGATCGTCTGCGGACCCAAGTCCGCGCCCATCGCTCGTGAGTTGCTCAAGTCTGATCCCTACCTGGACTTCATCCGCACCGACGAAGGTTGGTGGATCGCCGAGAAAGGATCCGGCCGACCGCGGTTCGACTCTCCATTCCGGCGCGCGAATCCCAGCCGAATCGATATTGGATATTTCGGCCGGCATCTACACGACGGGCGAGTCATCGTCCATATCGCAGGAATAACCAGCGTTGGCTCACTCGGGGTTGCCCGATGGCTCGACACCAACCTCTCGGACTTGTTCAGCAGCAGGGAGGATCTCTCGATCAGTGGAGTGGTCGAGTGCAGTTTCGATGAGAACTTCGAGATCACGGATACTCGCCTGATCGCTGGACCATATACGTGGTGACCGTGCCAGCCCAGATCAACATCCGGACCGCTCAACTGCCCGCGGGTTCGAACGAAGACCGGCTGGTGGTGACTGCAACTAGCTTCGCTGTAATAGACGGCGCCACATCGCATTACAAGGTTCCAGGACCATCCGGCGGAGACTACGCTGAGCAGCTTGCGGCAGCTCTCGGCAGCGAATTGCGTTCGACCACATCAGAATCGCTGAAGACAATCCTCGGGCGGGCGATCGACCGGACCATCAGTTCGCTGGATCTCGTTCCGAACTCCTCGGCGGCACCGTCCTGCACAGTGGCGATCGTTCGCATCGGCGAATCCAACCTCGTTGAGGCGCTGGTACTCGGCGACTCGACAATCGCCTTCGGGTTGCGAGACGGATCTGAGGAGGTCCTGACCGACGACCGACTCGGCGCTCTCGATCTACCGGCCAGCCGGGAATACCGTGACCGACTGCGCAGCGGCTCAGGCTACGACGAGACACATCGGGCCCTGCTATCCAACCTCCAGGAAGACCAGGCACGGTACCGAAACCGCGACGGTGGTTACTGGATCGCGTCTACGGATCCCTCGGCCGCTGAGCACGCGATCGTTATCGCCTGCCCCATCGAGGACTTGCGGTGGGTCGTGTCGGCCACCGACGGAGCAGCCGATGCGTTCGACTCGCTCGGAATGGCCTGGGAGACAATCGCCACGGCGGACAGCGAACGACTGTCAGACCTACTCATGCAATGCCATGTCTGGGAGCAATCGGTGGACCCGAGCGGGTCAATTCGACCGAGGTCCAAACAGCACGATGACAAGACCGTTGCCACATTCATGATCGCTTAGTGCTCGATAGCTGCTCGAACAGTGCTCGTATCTTGCTCGAACCTTGCTCGAACCAAATTTTCGGCATTAAGTCCGGTTCCTCATCCTCCACCACACCCCCTGAGCTGCGCCTTCGGCGCAGGACTCTGGTCTGGTCTGGCCGAGACTATATCCGCCTTCGGAGGACATAGTCTCGGCCAGACCAGACCAGAGTCCAAAGATAGGTACGGGGATGTGATGGAGGACAGGGGTTTTGGGAGTGTCAGGTAGTGAAAGAACGACCACAAAGGAGAGGACCACAAGGGGGCGCGTTGCGTGCAGATGTTGCGTTGGCATGTGAGTTGCGTTGGGAGAGGACCACAAACGGGAGGGTTGCGAGCGCAGGCGGCGGCACGTGCAGGGTTCGTACGCAGAAGGACCACAACGAAGGGATCACCTCTTACGCGGGGAGATAGTCGACGTGGCGCACGATCGAAGAATCCCCAGCCGAGAGTCGAGGCATACGCATCAATCTCCGTTGATGCGTACGCCTCAAGTCCGAGGCCGCTCGTGGGTGCCAGAAGTGATGCATAATCATCAACGCCTCGGCACGTCAGACTCAGCGCTGTTGATGACTACGCATCAATCGGTTGATGCGTAGGCATCAATCAGGGCACTCACCGCCGGCACGGTCGGGTCCGTCGCATCCTTTAAGTAGCTGATTCCAGAGTGGTCTGGGTGTTCAGTGAGGCCCCGGACTTCAGTTCTGCATCGGAGTTGCTGCGGCTCGTTGCACGCTCGTGTTCGGCAATGAAGGACTCCGCATCGGCGCGGGTCCAGGGTGCAGGTGAGAGAATTTAGAATGCTCCGGCACCACTGAGGACCTCTGCTTCATACGATTGGATCATCAGTCCCGTTTCATCGGTGTACATTTTCATCGCGGTGACGATTGCGGTGTCTGGCGTCAATGGGTCCGCGATACGAACGAGTGCTGCTTGACGTAGCAGGTCAGACGAGCGGAAACGGATTTTACGACCGTATCGTTCAAGATTCGTGAAGTCCGTCAAGTCAATAGTTCCGCGATAGGCGACGAGCTGGCCGAGCACTTGCAGCGATACGAGATCGACAAGGTTGTTGACGTTTTCGAAGGATTGGGTGAATTCGGCTGCTTTTCCATCGAGTTCACTCACCACGTCAGCGACCCGTTCCCGGCGGTAGTAATAGCGTCCCATCAGCCGTTCTGGCTCATGGCAGTTAATGGCTTCGGCGGATACGAGCGGCCTGAGTCTCTGCCGAGCGTCCCTCAGCTGCTGACGGTCGGCGGCGGTCAGGGTCGCGAAAAGCTCGCTGAAAGCCAGCCATTCTGATGTGGTTGCCAGCGCTTCGGCGAGTTCCCGTGCTGCACGGTCGTGGTCCTGTTGCTGCAGCCCCAGCACTTGGGGGACGCCAGGAGGGGCCGGGTAGTACTGCAGGCCAGCTTGCAGGGCTTGCCGACGCCAGCCGAGGCCGGGACCGACCTCGGGCGATGTCAGGTGCGTGTTCGCTGCCAAGTGCGGAACGGGGATCAGAGGGTAGCCAGGCAGGCGAGATCGCAGCCATGCGGTGTTGTTTTCAGCTGCGAATCCTACGACTCGCACTTTGGTCAGGAAGTCGGCTGCGCCGGGCGTTTGGAGGTCGACGAGGGGCAACTGTGCAGCTGTCGGCTCCCATTTGTCCGTTAGCAGCGGTTCGGTCGAGATGAGTTGTGTGCCTGCGTCGATATTGCGAAGCATCTCAGGGATACCGTTGGCGGAGGAGTTGTTGCCTGGTAGCTGCGCACGCAACTGTTTTATGATCTCGCTTCTCCGCCAGACTTCAGAAACCGATTGCGTTGCGTCCCAGACTCGCCTTATAGACAACGAGGCCTCCTCTACGGGTTTATTGGTTAATTACGCGGCATGCCCACCATTACAACCATTTCATCCCAGCAAGGCGGTTGATCGCATGCGTCACGACGTCTTTCGCTCTGGTCTGAGCATCGATGAGGAATGAGTCGACCTTCCCGCGTCCGGTCCATTCATCCTCGGCCACCGCATCCTGTTCGCGGAGGACGGGAGGGGCGGTTCGGTTCCCGCTGAATCGGTATTTGAGGGGCCGGTCCCGCTGAGCCTGCGGTTGTCCTGCCTCGCCGAGGAGGAACTGTATGCGAGTGGCGCCGACCGCAATCTGGAGGTCGGTGTCATGACCTGCGGGTGCGGTCTTGTCGATCAGTTCCTGCACCGATTCGACGAGCGATTCCGAGTAGCACTCAAGGAGGTTGACCGTCTCTGTATCAGTTGTTGGTAAGGCATGAGACTGTTTGCGGCCTATTTCGAGAATCGAGTGCATTTTGTATTCCCAGATCCGGACTGCAACGCTCAAAGGACCTCGTTCGGCGTAAAAAGTGAATCCATCGGCAGCGACGTCGTCGATCGACTGTTCACCGAGCCAGCCTTCAGTTTTTGCATCGACAGTAACGATCAGGCGATCGGCGCTTCTCCAATAGGCGATGCGAGGTGAGGGCTGGTTCGCTGGCCACAATCGTTCGACGTAAACTCGGGTGGCCTCGTACCAAGCTGCAGGGTCCGGTGACTGATTCTCGCGTGAGCACAACTTGGGGGTCAAGAAGGGAATGTCTTTAGTAATCAAAGCGGCCAATGTCGAGTCGATACCGCTGAGCTCGGCATAGAATTCTATTCGTGCGCGGTCGTCATTGGTAAGTGTAGACGGCAATGTAGCCAGTCTGCGCTTGTATGCGACTGCAGCGAGATAATCGGCGAAAGAGTCGTGCAATGCCCGGACGGTATCTCCGTTCGAACGTACGATTAGGCCGCTTTCGAATCCGAATGAGCGGAGGTCGCGAGCTGTAGTATCTTCGCCACGCTCCTGCAGGATCTCAGCTGCTCGTTCAACTTCTTCGGTCCATTCGATTTGGTCGCAGTATCGGCGCCCCCGGTCTGCTAGGGCCGCGAACGCCATTCCCAGGCCTGCTTCGAGGACAGTGACGCCCGGGTAACCATTCTGCTCAGCCAGAGCACGTACATAGCTCTGATACATCGACGCGGGGTCGGTGAACGTGTGTCCATCCAGCACCAGGCTGATACCGACGACGAACAGCTGTGGGTTGTCGGCCGCTCCGCCAAGCGCACGCTCGACCTTGGCGATGAGCCTGCCAAGAATTTGGTGGTCGACCCCATCACCCGTGATGGCCTTCAGCAGTTCGGTGCGGCGATTACGGTTCAAGGGCTCGACGCCCACACGGATCGAATGCGCATGCCTGGGCAGGGCCGATCGAAGCACTGTCGCGTCCCGCCCGGCGAGCACAAGCCCTGGACGATCATCGGACGCCAGCAGCTGTCGCAGCTCCTCAGCCAGCGCCTCGCGTTCAGGTTTCGGAATCTCCGAGACTCCATCGATGACCAGCACGACGGTCGGATCCTTCAGGGCCCGCACACCGGTCGCTGAGTAGGCACCGGTGAATTCGGGGGTATTGATGCCGCGCGCGACCAGCGAGCCGAGCCGTTTTCGGACATAGCCTTCGGCATCGACGACGATCACGACCTGCCCCTGCTGCGCGGCGGCCCTCTGCACATGGTTCAACAATGTGGTCTTGCCCGTGCCGGTCGGGCCACTCAACAGTGGGACCCGCCCGGTGCTGGCGACGGCAACCAGTTGTACAGGCATCGCCGCGTCCGCCGCGTCCTGGGCAGACTTCGAAACGTCGGGCAGGCAATTCAAAACGATGCCATGCGGGGCCGGCCGTTGAACTGCAGCAGTGAATGTTTGCTTCAGTTCCTCCGACCAAGTGGCCGTCGGCACGTACTCGTCCCGGTCATGGAGCAGCCTGACGATTTCGTCTCTGGTGATCACACGTGCGTGCGGATCCGTCTCACCGCTACGACCGACAACGATCCGAAGAATTTCAAGGACAACTCCGACCGAGCGCTCTTCCGCCTCCAGTTCACCGGAGACGTTGGGGAGCAGCGCTACTACCCGGCCCGCCGCCGAGTCGATCAGCGTGTCAAAGCCGGGTGTATCGGCAATGATGGTCGCCCGGCGGCAGACGTCGAAATCGAGCAGCACATCATGCTCCCTTGCCAGCTCCCGCAACTTGTTGCCTTCGCCGGCGCCCGCGGCCTCCAGGGCATCCTGCACCTCGCGGCCGGTCGGGCCTAGCCTGCCGTCGGTGACAAAAGCGTAAGACGCGTCAGGGTACGAACTCCCCAGCTCCGACCACCGAGCAAGTTCTGTGACGAGTTCAGCTTTGCCCCAGGTGTATCGCCGATCTCGTCGCTTGAACTGGGCAGCTGACAGAAGGCTGCCCTCGATCGAGTAGGTCTCGATGTCGACCACGTCATTCGTAGCCTCGACGCGAACGAATCCGAGGGTCGTGTCTGCCGCAAGGTCGAGGATCCGGAGCACCGCTTGGGCGTGTTGGTAGGCGAACCCTCCCGCTGCATCGACACCGCTCACCCACCGGCCTCCTCATCAAAAGTCCGCAGTTCGCATCGCGAACCGACTCCACAGCACTGGAGATTCCGGTCCGACCACCTGACCCACCCTCGCAGCATACGATCTCGGTTCGGCAAATCGACTGTCGCGCAATCGGTCGCTATATCGGTCATTCCGCTACCATGCAGCCACCGAAACCGCGGCCTGCGCTTACCGCGCCTGAAGCCGCCGGCCATTTCAATTTAGGCAGAACGACGCGCTGGGCCCACTCCGGGCCCGCAGCAACTCTGAACGTAGTCAATCCCGCCAATACGACAGCGGACCGGCGGGGCGTGAGGCAGCTGATCCGGTACGCAGCCAGTACGCAGCGGATTCAGCAACCGCCCCGATCTGCCAAACATGACCAACGGACAATCGGCAGGTAGGTGCAGTGTTTCAACGCCGCCACTGGCTACAAAACCCCAGGTGGCAGTCCGAGCTGTACTTCGACGTCTAAATCGTCGGATCGCAAGCGATCTCAGGAGCCCCAGCCGCATCGCGGTTGGGGCTCCGCCCTTTTCCGGACGCTGCCGGAGCCGGGGCCGATCGGCCCCGGGGGCGTGTGCGCCTGGTGATTGGGCAGGTGACGTGGGTAGTGCGCTACCTCGGAACGATCGGGTGCGGGCCTATGATCGGCGGATGCCTGTGGACGTGGTGACCACGATCGAGATCGCTCGGCCTCGGGGGCGGGTCGCGGAGTACACGATGGATCCGGCGAATGCCCCGGTCTGGTACAAGAACATCGGGTCGGTGGCGCTGACGACGCCGGGTCCGCTGGCGATCGGGTCCGAGATAGCGTTCGAAGCTCGATTTCTGGGGCGTTCGCTCGCCTACACGTACGCAGTGACCGAGTTCGAGCCGGGCCGTCTACTGGTCATGCGGACCGCCGACGGACCGTTTCCCATGGAGACCACGTACGCGTTCGAGGACACCGCGAGCGGCGCCACCACGGTGACTCTGCGCAATCGCGGTGAGCCTGCCGGATTCTCCCGTTTCGTCGGCCCGCTCACGGTGCCGGCCATGCGGCATGCCAATCGTCAGGATCTGAAGAAGCTCGAGGAAATCCTCGAAGCCACCCCGTGACACCTCCGAGGGGTATCGGGCCAGGAAGCTCGCATATAGTTGCGTGAAATTCACTGGGGCGCAAGGGCATTGATGACGTTCCAGGTGCGGTCCCGGTGGATGGGGTGGAAGGTTCGGTGGGTGGGAGGAACTGTGGGTAGGACTGCGGGGGACGCCTAAGCACCCTTAGCGTCCCGGGCTGTGAAAACCAAACGTTTTGCACGACTTCGTATTTCAGTATTCGCCTTGACCGCTATCGCTACCGCACTTCTCGGCGCGGGAGGGCTGCCGACGACCACGGCCGCGCCGATCATGCGGGCGGATGCCACCGAGATCACACTGCAGGGGGCGGTGAATGTCCGGGATGTGGGCGGGTATGTCACCTACACCGGGGATCCGACGCTGTCCGGCAAGGTGATTCGGTCCGATGCGCTGAACAAGCTGACCGATGCCGATGTCCAGAAACTGGGCACGCTGGGCATTCAGACGGTGATCGACTTCCGCACGCAGGCCGAGGTGCAGGCGCAGGGTGCGGACCGGCTGCCGGCCGGGTTGACCGCGGCGGCGCGGCCCATCGATGACGGCGGCATGTACATCAAGATGGCGCAGGCGATCGGCTCGAAGGATCCCGTGCAGCAGCAGGCAGCGCTCGGGGACGGCAAGGCCGAGCAGATGATGAAGGACGCCTATGTCAGCTTCCTGAGCGCGGATTCGGTGGCCAAGTTCGGTCAGACCATCAAGGACATCGCCGCCGCCGACGGGGCGACGCTCTACCATTGCACGGCGGGCAAGGACCGGACCGGGTGGATGACGTATGTGCTGCTGCGCGCGGTAGGTGTCCCGGAGACCATCGCGCGCCAGGACTACCTGCTGTCCAACCAGTACCGCGCCGCGGCCGACGCCGCCCAGCGGGCGCAGCTGAAGGCGGCCGGGATCATGCAGAACCCCGACCTGCTGATCCCGCTGCAGGTGGTCAGTGACGAGTATCTGGACACCGCGGTCAATCAGATGAACCAGCAATACGGCGATTTCGACGACTTCCTCACCAAGGGCCTGGGCCTGGACGCCGGCACCATCCTCCGCCTCCACCACAACCTGGTGGGCTGACCCCACATCTCCGGCCCCGTCGCAGGATCTGCGGCGGGGCTCTGGTCATCCGGAAAACGGCTCGCGGCCCAGTGACGGTCCGACCCGCGCGAGTAGCAACAGCCGTCCGATTCGGGTATCGCGCTACCCGTGTCGGAGCGACGGGTCCGGCGCAGGATCGTAGTGGTCACAACCCTGTTCGTCACTAAATTCGGGGGGGATTCACCATGAGGCGCCTCTTGGAACGCCGACGGCTCACTGCCGAGGAGTTCGAGACCTGCACGGGCGAGTTCGAGCGGAGCGGTCGGTCCCGAGCCGCGACGACGCCACAGCGAGCCGGTCGCGGCGTTGTCGCACTGCCGCGCCGGGGGCGCGGCGCATACGCGCCGGGGCAGCTGGCCGGATTCCTGCCGAAGGATATGCCGGTTCATACCCGCCCGCACACGGAAACCATTGCACCGCAGATGCATTCGGGCGGATCCACGGGTGACGCCCGGCCGCTGATCGTCTCTTCCGGCGACATGCGGCACCTGCTGACCGACCACACCTGGCCGTGGATTCTGACCGGGCGGGTCACCAACAGTGACGGCATGGCGGGATCCGGCGTGCTGGTCGGCGCCCGGCTCATACTGACCGCGCACCATCTGCGGCCGAGCCAGAGCATCGGCCGGGGCGGCTGGTGGATGACCTTCTCGCCGCACTTCGACAGCGGCGCAGATCCGAACGCGCCGTTCGGTTCGAGCAATGTCAGCGATCTGGCGCACTACAACGCCGAGCGCGACACCGAATACGTTGCCGGGCACGACTTCATGCTGTGCCGGTTGTTCGAGCCGATGGGCCTTCGGCTCGGCTTCCTGGGCGCCACCTCGTTCACGCACAGCTGGCGCGGGCTCCAGGTCTGGCACCACATCGGCTACCCGGCCGATGTAGGTGGCGGGACGCGTCCGGCTGTGCAGATCAACCAGAGTATGGAAGACGATTACGAGGAGGACAACGGCCAGTACATCGAGACCGAGGCCAGTCTCGATCATGGCAATGCGGGTGGCCCCTTCTTCTCCTGGTTCGATGACGGCCATGTCCGGCTGTGCGGCGTCGTATCAGGTGCGGAGAGTTCCGACGGCGATCTCGACAATGCCCTCACGAGCGGCGACGCCATGGTGTGCCTGATCGATTGGGGTCGCTCCACCTGGCCCGCGTGAACCGAAGCGCCGGGTATGCCCCGGCCGCCGGCAGATCAGGACCGGGGCGGCGCGGCGAACGCGGAGAGGTCCAGGGCGGTGGTCTCGGTCCAGCCGGTGGCGCGCAGGTCGTCGGGGGTGGGGACGCCGAGGGCCTCGTGCAGGCCGCGGGCGGCCGAGCGGGCCAGGTCCTCGAAGCCGGTGCGGGTGATGGGCCAGTGCATGGTGCGCCGCCAGTTCTCGATTTCGTGCTGGAGGGCGGGCGCGGTCCAGCCCAGCTCGCGCAGGAGGCGGTCGGCGGTCTCGGAAATCGGTTCGGCGAGATAGTAATTGCCGGTGAGTTCGGCGGAGAGTTTGATGTCGAACTGCTGGAATTGCACGTAGCGATTGCCGGTGGCGGCGAGGATGACGGTGGCGCGGGAGGGTAGTTTCGCAAGGCAGCCGGCCAGGCCGTGCACAAACACGTCCCAGTCGGTCGTGACAACTTGCAGGGGCTGGCTCCGGGTGCCCATCTCGGCCGATCATACGCCGTCAAAACACGGCATCGGCGAAAAACCGTGGCGCTCAGTCCGATCAACGGAAACCGCGGCGGCGTCGACTGGAGGACCGTCGCGGTTTCCGGGTGATCGGCTTACCGCTGTCGAGGCATCGGGGCGGGGCCGAGTATGGCGAGGGGTGTGCGGGCCAGCATTCGCTCGTCACTTTCCCGCGACGGGAGCAGCTGTCGGGCAACGAATTCCCGTACCCGCCGCGACACCGAGTCGACGACCGGAATCGACGCGGCCGGCGCCGGAGCGGCCATTACGTTCATTGCACTCCCCTCGATGTGTCAGGATGTTCGACAATTCATTCTGCCCATCGAACATCGGTGCGGCCGTTAATCTCCCGTGAATATTTGCTCGCCGCGCGCGGATTTACGATTCCTTGACGACCGCTCTCAGCCGAGCAGTTCGAGATTCAGATCGCCCAGCAGATCGGGGTCGGCCAGCATTTCGATGGCGGTGATGCGGCCGTTGACGACGGTGAAATCGAAGACGACGCGCGGGGTACCGCCGGTCGACCACACCAGGCCGGCGAGGCCGTCGATGAGGGCCGGGCGGGCGGCCTTGGCGCGGCCCGCGAAGGTGGTCGCGACCGCCTGTGCGCCACGGACTTCGGGGTCCGCGCCCATGGTGACGCCGATGGCGTCGGCGCGCACCACCACGTCGGGGTCGAGCAGTTCCAGCAGGGCCGCGAAGTCGCCGCCGCGGGAGGCGGCCAGGAAGGCGTCGACGACTTCCCGCTGGCGTTCGCGGTCGGTGGCGATGTCGTCGACGCCGCGCACCCGCCGGCGGCCGCGGCTGGCGAGTTGCCGGGCGGCGGCGGGGGTTTTGCCGAGAATGGGGGCGATGTCCTCGAACGGTACGGCGAACATGTCGTGCAGGACGAAGGCCAGCCGCTCGGTGGGGGTCAGGGTGTCGAGCACCACCAGCAGCGCGGCGCCGATCGAATCGCCCAGCAGCGCTTCCTGTTCCGGGCCGAAGGTGGCCTCCGGCGCGTCGTAGTCCGCGAGTGCGTCCTCACGCCGGGTGCCGCGGGACTGGAGCATGTTCAGGCAGACGCGGGAGACGACGGTGGTGAGCCAGCCGGCCAGATTGTCGATCCCGTCGGTCTCGGAGCGGCTCAGCCGCAGCCAGGCTTCCTGGACGGCATCCTCGGCTTCGGCGGTGGAGCCGAGCATGCGCTGTGCGAGCGCCTGCAGCCGACCACGCTGCAGCTCGAATTCCCGTGCCACCAGGTCCAGTTCGTCACGCTCGTTGCCCATTGCCGAAGTCTCCTCGATCACGACCGGTCGGTCCATCCGAACCGTGCGGGCGCGTCCGGGAAACCGGGGCCCACACCTCCACGACCGAGCAACCCGGCCGGATGTGACAGCGGCGACGAAACACTAGGTCAGAGGGGGCAATACTCGGTTCACCATCGCCCTCGGCCAGTATCCGATCATGGACGCCGCCCACCACGTCGGCTATAACGGCAATGGCCAGGGCGTCGGCCTCGACCCCGCACGGCATGGCCGCAGCATCGCCACCGTGGAAGGAGCAGACGATCTTGTCCTCGGAATACTCCGACAACCCCGATCATTTCGAGGTGCGACCGGTTGGCCGGGTCCGCTCCCCGCTCACCGACCGCACCGGCGCACCGCGCCAAGCCGACGAGGACGCCCCACCCGCCGATATCGTCCTCGCCCCCGAATTCGCCGCGGCCGCAGCCGATCTGCGCCCGGGTATGCGCGTCGTCCTGCTCACCTGGCTGCACGCCGGGAGCCGCGATGTCCTCGCAGTCCATCCGCGCGGCGACCGCACCCGGCCGCCCACCGGCGTCTTCGCCACCCGCTCCCCCGACCGCCCCAACCCGATCGGCCTGCACGAGGTCACCATCACCACGGTGTCCCCCGAGGTCCTCGGCGTAGCCGGCCTGGAAGCCATCGACGGCACCCCGATCCTCGACATCAAGCCCGTCCTCGGCTCGATCGAGACCCGCTGACGCACCGGGCCACCCCACCCGCGCCGGGCCGACCGGGCGTGGACGAGCGTCCGGGACCCCGGCGTAGGTTGAGGGTCATGGCGGCACCCAGGCATCCGATCCCGGCGGTCGGCACGCAGCGGCTGGCCGCGGCGTGTCAGGCCGAGGTGCCCGCATTGACCAAGCAGCTGATCGCGGCCATCTTCACCGACAATCCGGGGTGGACGGACTACACGGCGGTGCCGCGGGCGGACCTGCGGGACGGGTGCCGGCGGTATCTGACGCGAATCCTGGATCTGCTGGGCGGGCAGCCGCCGGATCCGGACGGAGACGATGTGGCCGCGGCCATCGGGCGGCGCCGGGCCGAGCAGGGCGTGCCGTTGGAGGCCATGCTGCGGACCTTCCGGCTGGGCGGCCAGATCGTGTGGGAAGCGTTGCTGGACAAGGCCGATGACATCGGCTCGGCGGAGACCCGGCAGGTCGGTTCGGCGATGTGGGCGGTGGTCGACGGCATGTCGTCGGCGCTGGTCACCTCGTACCGGAACACCGAACTCGACCGGGTGCGCAGCGATGAGCGGCGCAGGCATTCGCTGATCGAGGATCTGCTGGCGGGGCGGGCCCACGACGCCACCTTCGCCGCGCGGGCGGGACGCGAGCTGAATCTGCCCGCGAACGGCGCGTATCTGGTGGTGGTGGCGCGCGGTGAGGGCGGGCCGCGGCTGCACATGGGGGCGGAGGCGGCGCTGGGGGTATCGGGGATCCGGTCGGTGTGGCACGAGCGGGTGGATTCCACCGTGGGTCTGGTGTCGCTCGAGCATCGCGGGAGTTCGGCTGTGCTGCACCAGCTTCGGCCGCTGATCCGGGGGCGGGCGGGGGTCTCGCCGGCGGCGCCGGGCCTGGCGGGCATCGATACCGCGCACGGGCTGGCGGTGCTCGCGCTGGATACCGTGCCCGGTGATGAGCAGGGGCTGCTGGTCACGCTGGACGAGCGCTACCCGGAGGCGCTGCTGCTGCGCTCCCCCGATCTCACCGATCTGCTCGTCGCGCGCACCCTCGGCCCGGTGCTGGAGCTGCCACCCAAGGAGCGCGACATTCTGCTGCGCACGCTGGCCGTCTGGCTGGCCGAGAACTGCTCGGCGGCCAATGCCGCGCCGAAGTTGCACTGCCATCGCAACACGGTCATCAACCGGCTGCAGCGCATCACCCTGTTGCTCGGCCGCCCGCTCGAGGGGCAGCGGGCCTACCTGGAGCTTTCCCTCGCGCTGGCGGCCCTGGGACTGGCAGGCGCCGACCGCAACTGAGCCGCCGAAAGCCCGCTACTCACGGGTACTAATTGTGCTCTGCGCCCAGCCGCGCCCTGTCATATATGGGCTTCCAGTGCATTGATTGTGCATTTCGTGACCGACAGACTCGATCGGAATGACTCGCATCACAACCGATGGCGGGTTACGAGAGCAATCGAGAAGGAGCACCACGAGTGCCGGAATTCGATCTTCTGGTGATCGGCGGCGGTCCGGGCGGTTACGTCGCCGCCATCCGCGCCGCCCAGCGGGGCCTGAAAGTGGCCCTGGCCGAGAAGGAACGCCCGGGCGGCGTCTGCCTGAACTGGGGCTGCATCCCGACCAAGGCCATGCTGCGCTCCGCCGAGGTCTTCCACACCGTCGCGCACGCCGCCGATTTCGGTATCTACGCCGATAACCTGCGCTTCGACTACGCCGCGGTGCGGCAGCGCAAGGACGGCATCGTCAAGGAGCTGACCGACGGTGTCGCGGGTCTGCTGAAGGCCAACGGCGTAACCGTCATCGAGGGCCACGCGCGTTTCTTCGAAAAGGTCAACAGCACCTCGCCTATCACGGTCGAGGTCGTCGAGGCCGGTCCGTCGCCGATCTTCGAGGGCGGCCCGCGCTACGCCGCCGCCCCGACCGCGAACGCCATCCGGACCGTGAGCGCGAAGGACGTCATCGTCGCCACCGGTTCGATCCCGGCCGTGCTCCCCATCCCGGGCGCGGATCTGCCGGGCGTGATCACCTCCGACGGCGCGTTCGGCCTCACCGAGGTGCCGAAACGCCTGGTTGTCATCGGCGGCAGCGCGGTGGGCGCGGAGTGGGCCAACCTGTTTCACGAGTTCGGCAGCGATGTCACCGTGGTCGAGATGCAGGATCGCCTGGTTCCGTTGGAGGACAAGGAGATCGGCACCGCCCTGGTGCGCTCGTTCACCAAGCGCGGCATCAAGGTGCTGACCGGTGCGACGGTCACCGCCATCGCCCAGGGCGGCAATGGACCGACCGTCACCGTCGGCGGCCCGCAGGCGCGGGAACTCGCCGCGGACGTGGTGCTGGTCGGCGTCGGCCGCCGCCCCAATACCGCCGGGCTGGGCCTGGACATCGCCGGAATCGACACCGACGCACGGGGTTTCATCCCCGTCGACGCACAGCTGCGCACCGCCGTCGAGCACGTCTACGCCATCGGCGATGTCACCGGCAAGGCGCTGCTCGCGCACGTCGCCTCGCATCAGGGCCTGGTCGCGTCCGACACCATCGCCGGCCACGACACCCACATCGACTACAACGTCATCCCCGCCGCGACCTTCACCCACCCGGAGATCGCGAGCGTCGGCCTCACCGAGGACGCCGCGAAAGCCGCGGGCCACGATGTCATCACCGCCAAGTTCCCGTTCGCGGCACTGGGCCGGGCCAAGTCGTTCGGCGATCAAGAGGGCTTCATGAAGATCGTCGCGGGCAGGCAGCACCGGGAGGTGCTGGGCGCGCACATCATCGGCCCGTCGGCCAGCGATCTCATTACCGAAGGGGCCCTGGCGATCTCGCTGGAGGCGACCCTCGACGAGCTCGCCGACACCATTCACGCCCACCCCACCCTCGGCGAGATCGGCATGGAGGCCGCCCTGGTCGGGCTGGGCCTGCCGGTTCACGTCGCGCCGCCCCGGAAGCGTTGAGGAGTTCCGTCATGACCACGACCACCGCCGCGCCGCGCAAGACGGCGCGCAAGGCGACCCGCCCGGCCGACAAGACCGCCGACGTAGCCCCGTTCGACCAGGACGCAGCCGAAAACCTGCTCGGCGGAGCCGATTTCGGCGGAGCGGATGCGAACACGCTGCGCGAGCTGTACACCGACATGCTGTTCATCCGCCGCTTCGAGGAGCGCACCGCGCAGGCGTACCAGCAGGCCAAGATCGGCGGCTACTGCCACCTCAACCTGGGTGAGGAAGCCACCGTCGTCGGCGTCGGAAAGGCCATGCGCCCCACCGACTATCTGTTCACCAACTACCGCGAGCACGGCTACGCGCTGGCCAAGGGCATCGAGCCCGGCCGCGTCATGGCCGAGCTGTACGGCCGCTCCACCGGCACCTCGAAGGGCTGGGGCGGGTCGATGCACATGTACGACACCGAGACCCGCCTGCTCGGCGGCTACGCCATTGTCGGCGGCCAGGTTCCGCTCGCCATCGGCGCGGCGCTGGCCATCGACTACCGGGGCGGCGACGACGTCGTGGTGTGCCAGATGGGTGAGGGCACCACCAATATCGGCGCCTTCCACGAGTCGCTGAACATCGCGGCGCTGTGGAACCTGCCCGTCGTGTTCCTGGTCATCAACAACCAGACCGGCATGGGCACCACCGTCGAGAAGTCCTCCGCCGAACCGGATCTGTGGAAGCGGGCGTCCTCCTACCGCATGCGCGGTGAGCGCGTGGACGGCACCGATGTGCTGGCCGTGCGCGAGGTCGCCGGCGATCTCATCGAAACCGCCCGCCGCGAAGGCAAACCAGCGCTGCTCGAGGCCGTCTCCTACCGCCTCAAGGGCCACTCCGTGGTCGACCCGGCCAAGTACCGCACCGAGGACGCCGTCTCGACCGCGGTCGAGCACGACCCGATCGTGCTGTGGCACCACCGCTTGCTGGACGCGGGCGTGCTGAGCGAGGACTCCGCCGCCGCCATCGAGGCCGATGTCAAGGAACGCGTCCGCGCCGCGGTCGATTTCGCCGATCAGTCCCCGCACCCGGACCCGGCCACCCTGTTCGATTACAACTACGCGACCCCGGTCGCGGGCGATTCCCGTCGCCTGCCGGGCGATCCGCTCTTCGCTGTGCCCGATGCGGCGTCCGCGGGGAGCGACGCCTCCGGGCCCGTCGCTACCGCCTGAAAAGGACATCACCGTGGCTGTCATGACCTACCGTGAAGCGCTGCGCGAGACCCTCCGCGAGGAGATGCGGCGCGACGACGACGTCTTCCTCATCGGGGAGGAGATCGGCGTCTTCGAGGGCTCCTACAAGATCACTGCCGGCCTGCTGGCCGAGTTCGGCGAGAAGCGGGTGCGCGACACCCCGATCGCCGAAGAGGGTTTCGTCGGCGCGGCCATCGGGGCCGCCATGCTGGGCCTGCGCCCGGTCGTCGAGATCATGACGATCAACTTCTCACTGCTGGCGCTGGACCAGATCGTCAATCACGCCGCCAAGATCTACGGCATGTTCGGCGGGCAGACGTCGGTGCCGATGGTCATCCGCACCCCCGGTGGCGGCGGCCAGCAGCTGGGCGCGACGCACTCGCAGAACATCGAGCTGTACTACGCATTCGTGCCGGGCCTGAAGGTGGTCGCGCCGAGCACGCCCGCCGATGCGAAGGCGCTGCTCAAGGCCGCCATCGACGATGACGATCCGGTGCTGTTCCTGGAGAACCTCTCGCTCTACAACACCAAGGGCGAGGTGCCGGACGACCTGCCGCCCGCCGAGATCGGCAAGGCCGCGGTCACCCGCGAGGGCACCGACATCACGCTCATCGGCTACTCGCGGATGGCAACCGTGTGCACCCAGGTCGCCGAAAAGCTTGCCGCCGAGGGCATCTCGGCGGAAGTTGTCGACCTGCGCAGCCTGCGGCCGCTGGACCGCGACACCATTGTCGACTCGGTCAAGAAGACCGGTTGCGCCGTCATCGGCGAGGACGACTGGCTGACCTACGGCATCGGCGCGGAGGTCGCGGCCTCCATCTCCGACGGCGCGTTCGACTACCTCGACGCCCCCGTGCGCCGGGTGGCCATGGCCGAGGTGCCACTGCCCTACGCCAAGCCCCTGGAGAAGCTGGCGCTCCCGTCGCCCGACTCCCTCTACAGGGCCGCCCTCGAAACCCTTGCCGCCGTGGGCAAGCGACGCTGAGAACCGGAAGGAATCATGCCTGAAGTAACCATGCCCCGGCTCTCCGACACCATGGAGGAGGGCATCGTCTCGGCCTGGCTCAAGCAGGTCGGCGACCAGGTCAAGGCCGGCGAGATCCTCGCCGAGATCGAGACCGACAAGGCGCTCATGGAGCTCGAAGCCTACGAGGACGGCGTGCTCGAGCAGATCATCGCCGAGCCCGGCACCACCGTCGCCATCGGCGAGCCGATCGCGATTCTCGGCGACGGCAGCGGGGCGCCCGCTCCGGCTGCGGCCACAGCTCCCGCCCCCGCGACCCCGGCTCCTCCCGCCGCCACAACCGATAACGCGCAGGCGAATTCGGCTCCGGCCAGCGGAAATGGCAGTGCCCCCGCGGTTCCGGCCGAGTCCGGGGAGCGCAAGAAGTCGTCCCCGCTGGCCCGCAAGGTCGCCAAGGAACTCGGCGTCGACATAGCGGCCGTGACCGGCACCGGCCCCGGCGGCCGCGTGACCAAGCAGGATGTCGAAAACGCGAGCAGCACAGTCGCTCCGGCCGCGCCCGCCGCTGCCGCCCCGGCTCCCACCGCCCCGGCTCCCGCGATCGCTCCGGCCACCGGCGACTACGAAGAGATCCCGCTGACCACCATCCAGCGCGTCTCGGCTCAGCGCCTCACCGAGTCCAAGCAGCAGGCCCCGCACATCTATCTCACCAGTGCGATCGATGTGACCGAGCTGCTCGCCTTCCGCACGCAGATCAACAAGACCCTGGAGGAGGCCGGCTCCGGCAAGGTCAGCGTGAACGACCTGCTGGTGAAGGCGGTCGCCACCGCGCTGCGCCTGGATCCAGCGGTGAACGTCTCCTTCGCGGGCGACAAGCTGTTGCGGCACAATGCGATCAATATCGGTATCGCGGTCGCCACCGAGGCGGGCCTGCTGGTCCCGGTCATCCACGACGCCGACCGCAAGAGCGTGTCCGCCATCGCCGCCGAGGGCCGCGACAAGGCCGCCCGCGCCCGCGACCGGAAGCTGAAGGGCGATGACATGTCCGGTGGCACCTTCACCATCTCCAACCTGGGCATGTTCGGCATCGAGCAGTTCACCGCGGTCATCAACCCGCCGGAGTCCGCGATCCTCGCGGTCGGCGCGGCCCAGGACGAGCTGAAGCTGGACGGCGAGAAGGTGGTGGCGCGCAAGATCCTTCGCGTCACGCTGTCGGCCGACCACCGTTCCATCGACGGCGCCGTCGCGGCCCGCTTCCTGCAGCAGTTGAAGGAGCTCATCGAGCATCCGCTGCGCATCGTGACCTAGTCACCGTGCACACCGTGACCTGGTTACCGTGCACACCGTGACCTGGTCACGCCCCGATCGCCGTCCGATTTTCGATCCAGGATCGGACGACGTCGCCCGCCACCCGGCGCGCGCGGCTACCCATGCCACACCGCGCGACCGGCAGCCGAACTCACCCGGCGGCGGGTAGTGAACGCCGGATGGCGTGGACCGGGTTACCCGGCCGGTCCCCGCCATCCGGCTTTTCGCGTCTCAACGGCCGATGACGGTTGCCACGCTCGCGACATGATGAGAAGATTTGTTAGTAACTCTCTCATCCTGTCGCACTGTGCAGCCGACAAGATCGGTTGATCAAAGGAGATCCACCATGACCGCCGCCGTCGCGTTCGACCACGAGTCCCGAGGTGCACGCCCCGAACGCCGCCCGTTCGGACCCGGCAGCCGGATGTGGGAGGACACCGGGCTCGTCACCTTCTCACTGACGGCCGGCTCGGCCTTCCTGCTGCAGACCATGGAACCCTCGATCGCCGCGGTGGTGGACGAGCACTCGACGTTCCGCACCGATGCACTCGGCCGCGCGGCCCGCAGTATCGCCTCCGTCATGATGTGGATCTACGGCGGCGACGAGGCCCTCGCCGAGGCCGACCGACTGCGAAAGATGCACGCCACCTTGAACTCCACGGACGAACAGGGCGTCAAACACCGCGCACTGTCCTCCGGCCCCTGGGCCTGGGTGCTCCACACCGCCATCTTCGCCTTCACCGAGGGCAACAGGTACTTCTCCAGCGATCGGTTGACCGAGGAGCAGAAGGAGTCCTATTACCAGGAGGTCGTGCAGCTCATGCGCAATTTCTCGGTGGCCCCCAAGGAGATTCCGCTCACCTATGCCGACTGGCTGCCCTGGTTCGAGGACCAGATCGAAAACCACCTGGTGCCAACGAATGTGGCCTACGACTACCTGAAGGTCATCCGGAACATCGCCCCGCCCAGGCAGATTCCCGCGCTCCTGCACCCGGTGTGGCGCGTCGCGACCAAGCCCGTCGGCCGCCTCCAGTACTTCTTCACCGTAGGCACCACCCCCGACGCCATCCGCGACAAGCTCGGGCTGGAATGGACCGCGAACGACGAACGCGCCCTGCGCACCCTGGGCTGGGCGATCGGCCGTACCGTCCCCCTGCTCCCCGAGCGCGTCCGCTACTTCCCCATCGCGTACGAGGCCCGCCGCCTCGAGCGCGACCGCGCCCGCCTCCGCAAGATGATCGACCTCCGTCCCGTGTAATCACCCGGACCGGGGAGCGCTCAGCGCGGGGAATCGAATGCCACGGTGAGAGCTTTCTCGTCAGGAGACGGGGCGGACGGGGTGACGAAGCAGCGTGCGCATGGCGGCGTTCTGGGTCCGGCGCGGGTCCGAGAGGTAGATCTCATGGTGGCGGCCGTTCATCGTCAGGTTGTGTTCGGCCATGAAGGTTTCCATGCGGGCGAGGGTCTCGGGCTCGGTGGCGTACGGGCCGCGGTGCATGACCTGGATGGCGTCACCCTCGGTGAGTTGTTCGAAAGTGGCTCCGGAGACCATGTCCGGGGTCACCGGATCGGGCATGCGGATCATCATGGTCCAGTGCCATTCGTCACGCGGCACCTGTAGGGCGGGGCGGTCCGATTCGACCCACCACAGGCCCTCCAGCTTGGGGACCACGAAGTCGTTGCCTTCGGCCTTGGCGATCTTCTTCGCGCCGTAGGCGGCTCGGTACAGGGTCGAGACGGCCTCGGTGTAGGCGTCGCCGAGGGGTGCGCCGACACCGCTGACCGTGGCGTAGTTGCAGGTCCGGAAGGTGCGCAGGACGGGGTCGGTGGGGGCGTCGTAGTAGTGCCTGTCGGTTTTGGCCAGGTCCAGTTTCATAGCTGCTCCTCCTCGGGGTCGATTCGAGGATGCGGTCTCCCGTGACGGGAGGGTCAAACCCGGCGCGGTGTGGCGACCGGGAAACGGACCGCGCACCCCGGTTCCTGGGGCTGGATCGCGGCCGCCGCAACCACCAAGGTCACTATGGTGAGCATGCGGATGGTGTTGTGGCGCGCGTTGATCGGCGTGCTGCTGCTGGTGGTAGGGGCTGTGGCGGTACCGGGGCGGGCGGGGGCCGAGGCGCGGTATCAATGGCACGAGGAGTTCATCACCGCACCGGACGGGACCCGATTGCACGCGGACGTGCTGCGGCCCGTCGGAATCGCCGACGATGTGCGCACGCCCGTGATCATGACCGTCAGCCCGTACCGGGCGCACCTCATGCGGCTGAGCGAGCCGCGGCTCCAGGGCGGGCCGTCCACCGACGATCTGCCGGTGTCGATGTTCCTGCAGGCCGGATACACCTACGTGATCGTGGATCTGCGCGGGTTCGGCGGCTCCAACGGCTGCCCCGATTTCGGCGGGCCGGGCGAGCGGTCGGATGTGAAGACCGCGGTGGAATGGGTTGCGGGACAGCCGTGGTCGACCGGCCGGGTCGGCCTGGCCGGTACCTCCTACGAGGGCTGGACCGGGCTCATGGGACTGTCCGAGCAGCCCGCGGGCCTGGCGGCGGTGGCCGCCTTCGAGCCGGTCGTGGATCCCAACGCCTACTTGTACATGCAGGGCATCGCCTGGAAGTTCTCACTCAAGCCGATCAGTGAGAACGGCTTCCGGCCCGGCGATCTCGCGGGCTTCGAGCATCTGCTGATCGCCTCCACGCCCGGGCATCCGACCGATTCGGCCGAGTACAAAGCGAATGCTTCGAGCATCGATCCGGCCTGCTATCAGCACTACCTCGCCGAAACCACCAACCACGACGCGAATTCCGCGTTCTGGCGGGACCGGGATCTGGTGGAGAAGGTGCGGGGCAACACCATTCCGCTGTTTCTCAGCCAGGGCTTCGTCGACTACAACACCCGCCCCGATCGGGTCTTCCCGCTGTGGAACGCGCTCGGCCCGGGTGAGCACAAGGCCTGGTTCGGGCAGTGGGGTCACCGCGACTGCACCGAGAAATGTGGTTCGCCGGACTTCGCCACCGAGCTGCTGGCGTTCTTCGACCGGCACGTGGCGGGCAAGGATGTGGGGGTGCCCGGACCCCGGATCACCGTCGGCCAGTTCGACGGCCGGTGGCGTTCGGAGACCGCATGGCCGCCCGCCGACAGCCACGCCCTCGACATCGATCTGCGTACCGGACGCTACAACGACCGCGGCCTGCTCCCCGGCGCGGACCGCGAGATCTGGACCGTCACCCAGCCGCTCGACCAGGACCAGCACCTGTCCGGTGCGGCGACGGCCACCCTCGGCCTGGACGGGCCCGCCGCGGCGGCCGTCACCGTCGAGGTCTACGACATCGACCCGAACAACCGAGCGACCGTCATCACCCGCGGCATCGCCCCGGTCACCCCGACCGCCCAGGTCCGGCTGCTCGCCCAGGACTGGCCCATTGCCGCCGGCCACCGGATCGGCATCCGCATCACCGACGTGGTCGACGACGTGTGGGCGCATCCGCCGGCCTTCGCACCGGTCACTGTCACCACGGCGCAGATCCACCTGCCGCTGCTCGCCACCATCCGCAACCCCGACCTGCCCGGCGACATGAGCGAGGCCATTCCGAAGTGGCGGAACGAGAAGTCGGTCTCGCTGGCCCCCGATGTGGTGAACAATGCCAGTGTGACCGTGAACTTCCCGCCCAGGGCCGGCGGCTAGGCCCATGACCAGCACCGCGCCGACCGACGCCCCCACCGTCGACGATGTCACCGCCGAGCGGCTGGCTGCGGCGCTACGCTGCCGAACCGTCTCCTACGAGGATCGCGGCCGCATCGACCCCACCGAATTCGACCGCCTCACCGCCCACCTCGAACAGTCCTTCCCACTGGTCCACACCCACCTCACCTGGGAAACCTTCGGCCACAGCCGCCTGTACCGCTGGGCGGCCACCGATGGTGGGCCGGATGCGGCCGTGGCGGCGATTCTGCTGGCGCATCAGGATGTCGTGCCGGTGGACGATCTGGCGGGGTGGACGCATCCGCCGTTCGCCGGGGTGGTGGATGACGAATTCATCTGGGGGCGTGGGGCTATCGATGACAAGAGCCGGGTGCTGGCGATTCTGGAGGCGGTCGAGCGGGCGCTGAGTGCGGGCGTAAGGCCCAGGGAGACCGTCTATCTCGCGTTCGGGCACGACGAGGAGATCTTCGGCGCCGAGGGCGCGGGACGGATGGCGCAGCGGCTGCGTGACGCCGGCGTCCGGGCCCGGTTGCTGGTCGACGAGGGCGGCGTGATCACCACGGGTGTGGCCGACGGGATCGACGTGCCGGTGGCCACGATCATGGTGGGCGAGAAGGGGTTCGCGACCGTGCGGCTGTCGGTGACCGATGTGGGCGGACATTCGTCCATGCCCGGACGGCAGACCGCGGTCGGGCGGCTGGCGCGGGCGGTGGCGCGGATTCAGGATCACCCGTTCCCCTTGCGGTTGACGCCGGTCGCGGTCGACATGCTCACGCGGGTGCGGGAATTCATGTCCGAACCGCGCCGGACGCTGCTCGGGCTGGTGCACGTGGCGGGTGCCATCGCGGCGCGGGTGCTGGCGGCCCGGCCGCAGACCGAGGCGCTGGTGCGGACCACCACCGCGCCGACCATGATCAGCGGCGGCGTGAAGCCCAATGTGCTGCCGCAGCGGGCCGAGGCGTTCGTGAACTTCCGCATCCTGCCGGGCGATTCGGTGGCCGACGTGCTGGCCCACTGCCGGAAGGTGGTGCGGGACAGGGGCGTGTCCATCGAGCTCGACGGCACCACCTCGGAGCCCTCGGCCGACCCATCGGCGGGCCCGGACTTCGATCTCGTCGCCGCCGTCGCGCGCGAGGTGGCGCCGGGCATCGCGGTCACGGTCGGCGTCGTGCCGGGCGCCACCGATTCCCGCTACTACGACGATCTCGCCGCCACCCGCTGCAATTTCGCGCCGATCATCCTGACCGCCACCGATCTGGAGCGCATCCACGGCACCGACGAACGCATCTCCCGCGCCGATTACGCCCGATTGATCCGATTCAACCGGCTGCTGCTCGACCGCCTGGTCGGCTGACCCCGGCCACCGCCGCTCCACCGCACGGATTCGCCCGTCCGGCCCCGCCGCGCGCCGGATGCGCAAGAATGACTCCGCCGGTACTCGACATTTCGGGCGCACCGTATTGGGCGGGCGCATCCTCCGGCAGCGTGACGACCTCGAACCGAAGGGAGCGGCGAATGACCCGCACGGAAACCGGTGAATTCGAAGGAGCGGAGGGCCGCGTGTTCTGGCAGGCGTGGCTGCCCGATGGCGAACCCCGCGCCGTCGCCGTGATCGTGCACGGGTATGCCGAGCACTCCGGCCGGTACGCGCATGTCGCGCAGCGGCTGACCGAGTCCGGGTTCGCGGTCTACGCGCTCGACCACACCGGGCACGGCAAGTCGGAGGGCCCGCGGGCCAATGTCGTCTCGCTGGATACCGCGGCCGACAATGTGCGCACCATGCTCGCCACCGCCACCGGACGCCATCCCGGGCTGCCGAGCTTCCTCATCGGCCACAGCATGGGCGGCCTCACCACCGCCTACCTGGCCACTCGCGACCAGCCGGAGGTGACCGGCATCGTGCTGTCGGCCCCGGCCATCGAGATCGAGGCGGGCAATGCGGTGCAGCGCCTGGCCGCGCCGCTGGTGTCGAAGTACCTGCCGAATCTGCCGGTGGTGAAGCTGGATTCGACGCTGGTGAGCCGCGACCCCGACGTGGTGCGGGCCTACGACACGGATCCGCTGGTGCACCACGGCGGCGTCCCGGCCCGCACCGCCGGTGAGATGCTGCGCGCGGGCGAGTTCGTCAAGTCCCACCTGGACCGCCTGACCGCCCCGCTGCTGGTCCAGCACGGCACCTCCGACGCTCTCGCCTCCCCCACCGGCAGCGACCTGCTGGAGCGGAGTGCGGCGTCGAAGGACAAGACGATCATCCGCTACGACGGGCTCTACCACGAGATCTACAACGAGCCCGAACAGGACAAGGTGCTCACCGACCTGGTGAACTGGCTCGAAGCGCACCTGCCGCAGAACTGAGCCGGCCGTACGACAGGACTTCCGGCCGGAATCCGCTACACCACACCGGATTCCGGCCGCTACCGGTTGGCCTTCAGGCAGGCGTCCTCGCCGTCCAGCACCCCCGCCCGGAAAGCGTCGACGGCCCGGACACGGGGCGCGGTGGAATCCCAGGAGACGAATCAGGTCACCGGTGTGAAGGTGCCCGGAAATGTCTTGGCGTACTGCCCTTTCCACTCGGAACCTGCTCCGAGTACGCACCGACATATCGCGAGAAGTCCCCGGTCTCGCTACGGCCGGCGGGAATCGCGGGCCCGGTCACAGCGCGCCGCTCGCGACACGCATCCGGAAAATCAGCTGAGACGGCCGCCGCATCCGTGGCACAGTCGAGCATCATGAGCGACTACCGCCGCCTGAACCGGGCCAATTGGGACGATCGCGCTCCGCTGCACGCCGGTTCCGGCGACTACGCCCTCGACAAATTCCGGACCGATCCGTCGTTCCTGAGCCACGTGGTCCGCTTCGACCTGCCGCGCCTCGGCGACGTCCGCGGTCTGGACGCGGTGCACCTGCAATGCCACATCGGCACCGACACGCTCTCCCTCGCGCGACTGGGCGCCACCATGACCGGCCTCGACTTCTCCCCCGCCTCCCTGGCCGAGGCTCGCCAACTCGCCGAAGCCAGCTCCACGCCAATCGATTTCGTCGAGGCCGACGTCTACGACGCCGTAACCGTGCTCGGCGCTGCGCGATTCGATCTGGTCTACACGGGCATCGGGGCGCTGTGCTGGCTGCCCGACATCCGCCGGTGGGCCGAGACGGTGGCCGGGCTGCTGCGGCCGGGCGGGCGGCTGTTCATCCGCGACGACCATCCCGTCCGCATGGCCGTGGACGAAGCCCGCACCGACGCTCTCATCCTCGGCTACCCGTACTTCGAGACGCCGGAGCCGATGGTGTTCGACGACGGAACCACCTATGTGGACACCGATTTGGCGGTCGCCCACAGCACCACCCACGAGTGGAATCACGGCCTCGGCGAGATCGTGGATGCCGTGCTGCAGGCCGACCTGACCCTCACCCAGCTCGTCGAGCACCACAGCGTGCCGTGGGAGGCGCTGCCCGGTCGCATGGTGTGCGGCGAGGACTCCGAATGGCGGCTCGCCGAACACCCCGAACGGCTGCCCCTCAGCTTCACCCTCCAGGCGCGCAAACCCTGAATCGAAAAATGTTCGTGCGCATGGGTTCCGCCCCGGATACGATCCGGACGCCACATGGAGTAGATCAGCGGTAGATCACCCGGCTCTTAACCGGGAGGGCGCAGGTTCGAATCCTGCCTCCATGCCCACCCTGGCCTAGCTCAGCGGCAGAGCACCCGGCTTCGGTCCGGGAGGGCGCGAGTTCGAATCCCGCGGCCAGGTCTGCTCGTCACCGATTCAGGAGTTCCCTTGTCCGATCAGGTCTTTAGCTACGGTCCGCAGCGGTATGCGACGGGGCAGCTGTCCCGCGCGCTGACCGCCATCGCGCGGGCCGGGGCGAACAAGGCCGAACGGCGGCGAGCAGAAGCCAAGGCACAACGGTGGCGCGAGGTTCTGGACGGGCTGACGAGCGGCCACGCCACGGTCGGCAGCCGCACCCCTGTCGCCGACCTGCCCGCCTGGGTGACCCTGGAGGTCACGCACGGCGGATTCACCACCGGCCGAGCCCTTGCCGAGGCCCCGCTCACCCAGGACGAGGCGGAACGACTCGCCGACCTGCCCGCCGAGGTGCCCGGCGACAACCCCCGCGAACGCCTCAATCTCTGGTACCTCGGCGACGCCGGCCAGGCCGAACTCCTCGAAGCCCTGCGCACCGGCCACTATCGCATCCGGCTCCCCGAGCACGCGGCGCTGCCCGTCGTAGCCCTGTTGCTGGACAAGGGTTTTCCCGAGCAGGCCCTCGACCTGGTCGCTGAACTCCGCCCGCACATGTCGCGCCTGCGCTTCACCCCCGCCTTCGACCCCGTGGCCCGCCCGTCCGGCGCGGCGGTGCGCGTGGCGACCGTCGGCGAGGCCGCCGACGGTCTGCGCGCCGTGCGCACCCCGGAGCAGCTGACCCTCATGCACGCCACCATCGAGGTCTGGACCCCGCTCTACGAGCGCCTGGTCGCACTCTGGTGCGCCACCGTCGACGGAGACCTCCCGAGCCTCGACCGCACCGGCACCGTCATCGGCGGCCTTCCGGGCAGCACCCTCCCGCCCCACTGGATGCACGAACGCGCCCGCTGGCTGGCCGATTTCGAGTCCGCCCGCAGCACCCACGAGTTCCGCGGCCGCCACGCCCACCGCAAGAGCAACTTCACGCGCCTGCACGAGGCGCTGCTGAGCGATCCGAATGAGCTGAGCCCGCGGCAGGTCGACCGGGTTCGACGGGCGCTGGCCAACACCCTCACCCGGCACGGGGAACCCGGTAGCGCCGCACGGCAATCCGCGCGGGCGGAACAGGCCGCCTCTATTGCCGCGCCGCTGTATACGGATTTCGCCGGCGTCCTCGTGACGCGCATCGAACGCTTCCCCGCGGACGGTGGCCTGCCCTCCCTCGACCCCGTGACCACGCCGATCAGGGCGGACGACAGGGTGGCGATCACCGACGGCACCACCATCCCGCAGCATTTGCAGGACAAGGCGATTCGCGCGCTCGAAGCGCCCGCCGACGAGCTGGTCCGGCGCGGCATCATCGGTTCCGGCGAGGTGCTGGCGGCGGTGCTGCCGCAGCTCACCTCGCGGCTAATGGCCGCCGATATCGCGGATCCGGTGGCCGCGAGCCTGTACGAGCAGCTGTACACGGCCTTCCGGCAGCGACGCAGCCTGCTGCTGCTCGACCTCCAGCATCAGGTGCGGTTCGACGAATTGCCCTGGGTCACAGCCCTCGAGGCGCTGCCCACCCTCGCACCCGATGGGAAATCCGCCGACCGGCCCCGTGGCGGAACGAACGCTGAGAAATCCAGCGGCGGAACCGGTCCGGTGCAATCTGGCGGTGGTTCGGCGGCGGCGGCGCGGCGGCTGCTGCGGCTGACGGCCCTGCTGGCCATCGAGTCCTTTCCGGAGGCGGTGCTGCCGAACCCGCTGGTGCGGGAATTCCATACCCTCGCACAGCAGGCCGGGCTGCGGGTGCCGCTGGTCGAGGAGGTGGCGGCGGACATCTTCATGGGCACGTTCACCGAGAAGTGGCGGGCCGCGGCGATCATCGCGAGCCGGACGCTGGCAGGCACCCTGTACCAGCGGTATTACGACCTGCCGTCAGCGGCCGAATGGCGCACCGGTGCGCGGAGTGAAGTCCGCTGGGGCAAGGCCACTGCCGCCGATTTCACGGAGCTGTGCGCGCGGCGCGCCGTCGAGGCGGGCACCCGGCACGACTATGTCGCCCGCAATGGCGCGCTGCTGGAGCAGAGCCAGATCCTGACAACTCACAATCTGGCGGTCCTCGTCGATGCTCTGGATCTGGGCGAACAGTTGCGCGAGTCCGCGCCCGATCTGGCGAACCGCACCTTCGACCGGATCATCCAGCGCCTGGGTCAGCCCGCCCACGGTCATGCCGCCCTCATCCAGGTGAAAAACGCCGCCTACGCGTGGCGGCAGGGCGTATTCCTGCTCAGCTATTGCGATTTCGCCACCCAGACCGGCCAGATCGACCGGCTGATCGATCAACGCGCCGCCCCGCGCCTGGAGCCGGCCGTCGCGGGATTGGCTCACATCGTGACAGGCGGCAGGTTCTTGGGGAACGGGCTCGAGCCGAACGGCACCGGCCGCCGCTTGCTCGGCTGGGCGGTGGGACGCCACTGGTATTTCGGCTGACCGCAACCGTTTCGGTTGACGATGCCGGAAGCCCGAATCACTCCCCGACACGGTGGGGTACGGAACCCGTGCCCCACCCCCGGCGTCCAAGTGAGGAGACGCCGGACGATGGGAGGACGCCGATGGAACCGGAAGCCTTGCGGCGCAGGGCCCGATTGAGTCAATCGGGCGCCGAACACGAGCAATCGCGCATCGCCGGGCGCGGATTCGACCCGGATTACATCCGGCGACTGGAGCACTTCCCTCAGTTCTCGCACGCGCAGATTCATGCCCGCGTCCAGGCCATGAACCCCGGCGACATGCACGCCGCCGCCCAGATCTGGGTGGGCATCGCCGACAGCATGTTCGGCGCCCTGAGCACCCTGCACGCCACTGTCCAGACCACCCTCGCCGGCGCCATGTCCGGCCACATCGCCGACGCCGCCGAGACCGCCGCCCGCCAATTCGTCCGCGACGCCACGGATGTCGCCGCAATCGCCCAGAGCACCGGCCACCGCGTGATCGCCGCCGCCTATGGCGCCGAAGCCGTCCGGAAAACCGTGCCACCACCCATACCCGACGGCCCCGCCGACTCCGGAGACGAGCAGTACCACCTCGCCCTGGCCGCCCTGGACGCCAATTACGTCCCGATCTACCCACCCGCCGGCACGGCCATCCCCGCCTTCTTCGCACTCAGATCCCCGGCCGACACCGCATCCGAAGACTTCAGCGGCACACCCGATTCCGCCCCGGGCGCAGGCCGGCCCACCAACCCGCTCGCGGATGCCTGGAACGGCCCCGGCGGAACTCACGAGTCCGAGCGTCAGTCTCCCGACACCACGGCCGAGGCAACCGATCCGGCCGGTGCCCTGCATACTCCGCGATCCGGCTCCCAAGCCGATACGCAAGACCTCGAATACCGGAATCCGGACCGCCGAAGCCCCGGCGATCACTCTTCGACCGCCCTTCAGCCGACCGTTGCCGAAACCAAGCCCACCGCCACCACACCACCCACGTCCCCGTTCACCCCGAACCCCCGCGGTCGCCCGTACTCCCCCGCCCCCATCCCCGCCACCCCCGAACCGGGCCGGAGCTTCCCCGGTCCGCCCAACCCCGAACCCCTCACCCAACCGCGACAACCGAACTCCCCCAATAACTTCGGCCCACCGGGCTCGGTATCGCCCGCGGGCATGATCGCGCCCGGCAGCCGCCCCACCACCAACCCCGATTCATCCCACCGCACCCCGCCCTGGCTCATCCGCGACCGCCGGGACGAACTCCTCGGCACCCCCCTCCCCCATGTTCCACCGGCAATCGGCGCCGAATTCCCCGCAGCCCGAAACGATCTCGTGCAACCCAACAGCGACGACTCCGGCTGATCCCCGACCGAACGAGCGCCGCGACCCAGCGATGGAGCGGTTCCGCGGCTGCATGGCGCGATGCAGCCGCGGCCTCGAACAGGTCCTCCACCGCGCCCCGCCTGTTCCCCGGCAGACGAGGGGGACCTCACCGGCGGGGCTCCTATTCGCCGCCGAAGACCCGTTCCACGACTGTCTTGGCGCGGCGGGTGACGCGCATGTAGTGGTCGAGGAATTCGCTGCCGTCGTCGTTGGGCCAGCCGGCGACTCGGGCTACGGCGGAGAGGAGGGTGCCGGGGCCGGGGAGTTGGTCGGCGGGTTTGCCGCGGACCAGGACGAGGGCATTGCGGGCCTTGGTGGCGGTGAGCCAGGCGTCGCGGAGGAGGGCGGCGTCGGCGGTGTCGATCAGTTCTGCGCGTTCGATGGCGTCGAGGGATTCGAGGGTGGAGGTGTTGTGGAGTTCGGGGACCTCGTGGGCGTGCAGGAGCTGCAGGAGCTGGACGGTCCATTCGATGTCGGCGAGGCCGCCACGGCCCAGTTTGGTGTGGGTGGCCGGGTTGGCGCCGCGCGGCAGGCGTTCGGAGTCGACGCGGGCCTTGATGCGGCGGATCTCGCGGACGCCCTCGGGGGACATTCCGCCCTCGGGGTAGCGGATGGGATCCACGGTGCGCAGGAAGCGGATTCCGAGTTCGCGGTCACCGGCGACCTGGTGGGCGCGCAACAGGGCCTGCACCTCCCACGGCTGCGCCCACTGCGTGTAATAGGCGGAGTAGGCGGCGAGCGTGCGGACCAGCGCACCATTGCGGCCTTCGGGCCGCAGCCCGGCATCGACCTGGAGCGGCGGGTCGGTGCTCGGCGCGCCGAGCAGCCGCTGCACCTGTTCGGCGACGCTGATCGCCCATTTCACCGCGACGGTCTCGTCCTCGCCGGGCCGCGGATCGCACACGAACAGCACGTCGGCGTCGGAGCCGTAGCCGAGTTCCATCCCGCCCAGCCGGCCCATGCCGATGACGGCGAAGTCGGCGGGCGCGGGCCTGCCGAGTTCGGCCTCACTGGCCCGGATCACGGCCTGCAGTGCCGCCTCCAGGGTGGCGATCCACACCGAGGACAGCGCCTCGCACACCTGCGGGACGTCGAGCATGCCCAGCACATCCGCCGAGGCCACACGGGCCAGCTCGTGCCGTCGCAGCGAGCGCGCGGTCGCCACCGCCCGCCTCGGATCGTCGTAACGCCGTGCGCCGGGGAGGATTCCGCGCGCGACATCCGAGGGCTTGGTGGCCAGCAGCAGCGGCCCGTCCGGCCCGTCGGCGTACATGCGAATGGTCTCGGGCGCATTGATCAGCAGATCCGGCAGGTACGCCGAGGATCCGAGCACGATCATCAGGCGCTGCGCGATGGCGCCCTCGTCACGCAGTTCGCGCAGGAACCAGATCTCGTTGTCGAGACCCTCCGACACCCGCCGATAGGCCAGCAGGCCCGCGTCGGGATTCGGTGTCTCACCGAGCCATTCGAGCAGGGTCGGCAGCAGCAGCGCCTGGATCCGCCCCTTGCGCCCGACCTCCCCGGTGAGCGCCTTCAGATGCCCGAGCGCGTTCTCCGGCGCCACATAGCCCAGCGCCGCCAGCTGTCGCACCGCCGCCTCGGGGCTGAGTCGCAGTTTGTCCGCGTCCAGGCGCGCAACCGATTCCAGTAGCGGCCGGTAGAACAGTTTGGCGTGCAGCCGCCGCACCCGCACCGCATTGCGCTTGATCTCGCTGGTGAGCACCCCGACCGCGTCCTGCCGTCCGTCGGGCCGCATGTGCGCGGCGCGGGCCAGCCAGCGGATGCCCTCCTCGTCCTCGGGGGCGGGCAGGGTGTGGGTGCGCTTGAGTCTCTGCAGCTGCAAGCGGTGTTCGAGGAGCCGCAGGAATTCGTAGGAGGCGGTCAGGTTGGCGGCGTCGTCGCGGCCCACGTAGCCGCCCGCGGCCAGCGCGGTCAGTGCCTCCACGGTGCCCTGCACGTGCAGCGATTCGTCGGCCTTGCCGTGCACCAATTGCAGCAGCTGGACGGCGAATTCGACGTCGCGCAGACTGCCGTGCCCCAGTTTCAGTTCGCGTTCGCGCAGGTCCGCGGGCACCAGGTCCTCGACGCGCCGCCGCATGGCCTGCACATCCGCCACGAAGTCCGGTCGCTCGGAGGCCGCCCACACCATGGGCATCAGCGCATCGCGGTAGGCGGCGCCGAGTGCGAGATCGCCGGTGGCGGGCCGCATCTTGAGCAGCGCCTGGAATTCCCAGGTGCGCGCCCACCGCTTGTAGTAGGCGATGTGCGAGTCCAGGGTGCGCACCAGCGCGCCGGCCTTGCCCTCCGGCCGCAGCGCCGCGTCGATCTCGAAGAAGGCCGCGCTGCCCACGCTCATCATCTCGGCGGCGAGGCGGGTGGCGGTGGTGTCGGCCGGTTCGGCGACGAAGATGACATCCACGTCGGAGACGTAATTCAGTTCCCGCGCACCGCATTTGCCCATGGCGATGACGGCCAGCCGGACCGGCGTCTCCCGGTCGGGGCACACCCGGGCGATCGCCACCGACAGCGCCGCGGTGAGCGCCGCGTCGGCCAGATCGGTGAGGTGCTGACCGACCTGCTGGTACGGCAGCACCGGCTCGTTCTCCACGGTGGCGGCCAGGTCGATGGCGGCCAGCAGCATGAGCTGATCGCGATACCGCTTGCGCAGCAAGGCGATCGCCTCCGGCCCGGCCACGCCCGCCCGGTGCATCATGGGCCCCGCGTTCTCCCCGGTCTCCGGGATGGCGCGCACGGCGTCCAGCAGATCCACGAGCAGCTCCGCGCGATCGGGCAGCGTCTTCCGCTTCAGCAGCTGCCAGGAGCCCGGATCCGCCACCAGGTGATCGGCGAAGGCGCTCGACGAGCCGATGAGGGCCAGCAGCCGCCCGCGCAGCGCGGTGTCCCGGCGCAGCTCGTAATCCAATGCGGCCCAATCGTTCCCGAGCTGCTCGCGCAGCCGGATGAGCGTCAGCAGCGCCAGATCGGCGTCGGGGGACCGCGACAGCGCCCACAGCAGTGGCACGCTGTCCACGTTGTCCCACGCCAACTCTCGCAGAGACTCGGCGGCCGACGGCTCGAGCAGACCGAGCCGTCCGACACCGGGGACAGCGGAGCGAGCAGTCGGTGGCCGAACCATGCCCTTCAAATTACATGCCACGCTGTTCGGACGTGCCGCCCATCCCTCTCAAACGGGACATCGTTGCCCGCTCGCAGCCTGTTCGACTCCCGAACGCACCCGCTCCGGGTCCGAAAATCCCAAGAGCACTCCACCCAGAGTTCGCGGCCCGCCTCGGCCTGGACTGCGGCTGGAATAGGCCTCCGCCTTGGAGCGGAGGAGCGAAGCGGAGGAGGGAAGGCCGAGGTTCCGGCTCCATAGACCTACGCCTTGGCCGCGAACCGCCCGGAGCGAAGCGGAGGGCAAATTGTTACAGCCCGAGGTATTCCTTCAGCTCGTACGGCGTCACCTGGGCGCGGTAGCCCGCCCACTCGCGCCGCTTGTTGCGCAGGAAGAAGTCGAAGACGTGCTCGCCCAGCGTCTCGGCGACCAGCTCGGACTTCTCCATGGCCTTGAGCGCCTCGTCCAGCGACGCCGGCAGTTCACGGAAGCCCATGGCGCGACGCTCGGCGCTGGTCAGCGACCACACGTCGTCCTCGGCCTCCGGCGGCAGCGTGTAGCCCTTCTCGATGCCGCGCAGGCCCGCGGCCAGCAGCACCGCGAAGGCCAGGTACGGGTTGCAGGCGCTGTCAGGGCTGCGGATCTCGACCCGGCGCGAGGCCGACTTGTTCGGCGTGTACATCGGAACCCGCACCAGCGCAGAGCGATTCGACCGGCCCCAGGAGGCGGCCGTCGGCGCCTCGCCGCCGTGGATCAGGCGCTTGTAGGAGTTCACCCACTGGTTGGTGACCGCGGAGATCTCGTGCGCGTGCTCGAGAACGCCCGCGATGAAGGCGCGCGCGGTCTCCGACAGGTTGTCCGGGTCGTCCGGGTCGGCGAAGGCGTTCTGCTCACCCTCGAACAGCGACATGTGGGTGTGCATGGCCGAACCGGGGTGGTCGGCGAACGGCTTGGGCATGAAGCTGGCCCGCACGCCCTCGTCGATGGCCACTTCCTTGATCAGGTAGCGGAAGGTCATGACGTTGTCGGCCATGGACAGCGCGTCCGCGTAGCGCAGGTCGATCTCCTGCTGGCCAGGCGCGCCCTCGTGGTGGCTGAATTCCACGGAGATGCCCATGGATTCCAGCGAGTCGATGGCGTGACGGCGGAAGTTCGGGGCCTCGTCGTGCACGGCCTGGTCGAAGAAGCCGCCATTGTCGGCCGGAACCGGCATCGAACCGTCGTGCGGGCCCGGCTTGAGCAGGAAGAATTCGATCTCGGGGTGCACGTAGCAGCTGAAGCCCAGGTCACCGGCCTTGTTCAGCTGGCGGCGCAGCACGTGCCGGGGATCGGCCCAGGACGGCGAACCGTCCGGCATGGCGATATCGCAGAACATGCGCGCCGAGTGCTGGTGCCCCTTCGACGTGGACCACGGCAGCACCTGGAAGGTGGACGGATCCGGCTTGGCCACCATGTCCGCCTCGGAGACCCGGGCAAACCCCTCGATGGCCGAACCGTCGAATCCAATGCCTTCCTCGAAAGCGCCCTCCAGCTCGGCGGGCGCGATCGCGACAGACTTGAGATACCCCAGGACATCGGTGAACCACAGTCGCACGAATCGGATATCCCGTTCTTCGAGCGTCCGGAGCACGAATTCCTTCTGACGGTCCATGACCGCGAGCGTAGGGTCCTGGAGTTAAATCCGTGTTACATGAACGTCAGGACGCGCGGCGAGTCGTGCCCACTCAACACGTGAGGCCCGCCGCGGGCTCTTTCAGATCAACGAGATACGAAATCACCGGGTCGTCGACGCACTGAACTCCGGAGAGCGACACGGTGTGTCGGGTGCCCTTGTAGGTGATCAGCGACGCGCCGAGCTGCTGCGCCAGATCGACGCCGGCCTGGTACGGGGTGGCCGGGTCCTCGGTCGTGGAGATCACCACGGTCTTCGGCAGTCCCTGGATCGAAAGCTTGTGGGGCGCGCTCGTATTCGGGACGGGCCAGATGGCGCACAGTTCCAGCGGCGCGGCATTGCTGCCGTGACCGTCGTCGAGGAAGGGGGCGACGCGTCGGTAGTCGGCGTCCTGCTTGGCGGCGACGGATCGGTCGGTAATGGCCGGGTCGTCGACGCAGCGAATGGCATTGAACGCGTCGGAACTGTTGTCATAGGTGCCGTCGTCGTGGCGGCCGTCGTACATGTCGGCGAGGGCGAGCAGCGTGTCACCGCTGCCCTGGGCCAGTTCACGCAGGCCCTTGGTGAGCGCGGGCCACAGGCGGTTGGAGTAGAGAGTCTGCTGCACGCCGGTGATGGCGTCGCCGTAGTGCAGGCCGCGCGGGTCCTCGGTGGGAACCGGCTTGTCCCACAGCGGATCCACCAGCGCGCGGAACTTCTTGGTGGCCTGGCCCGGGTCATCGCCGAGCGGGCAGTTGGTCTTCTCCTTGGCCGCGCAGTCCGCGGCGTAGGCGTCGAAGGCCTTCTGGAAGCTGGCGGCCTGCGCCACCGATTCCTTGACCGGATCCTGCTCGGGATCCAGCGCGCCGTCGAGCACCAGCGCACGCACGTGGTCGGGGAACTTCTCGGCGTAGGCATAACCGAGGCGGGTGCCGTAGGAGTAGCCCAGGTAGGTCAGCTTCTGATCGCCGAGCGCCGCGCGGATCACGTCCATGTCCTGCACGACTTCCCGGGTGCCGACATGGGCCAGGAAGTCCTTGCCGGTGCGCTCGGCGCACTTGTTGGCGAAGTCCTTGTTCTCGGCCTCCGCGGCCGCGATACCCGCGGGCGAGTTGTCCTTGTTGGGCTCGGCGCGCTGGGCGTCGTCCTCGGCCGCGGTCATGCATTTGATGGCGGGCTGCGACGCGCCGATGCCACGCGGATCGAAGCCGATCCGGTCGAACCGTTCGGCCAGCTGTGTGCTGTCACCGAGGGTGACCATGTTCAATCCGGTCACGCCGGGACCGCCGGGGTTGAGCAGCAGCGAGCCGATCTTGTTGCCGGTGGCCCGGACTCGCGAGATCGCGATCTTGGCGCTCGCCCCATTGGGATTCGCGTAGTCGACCGGCACCGTCACCCGCGTGCACTCGGCGTTCTTGGGCATCTCGTCTTCGCTGTAATCGGCACAGCTGCCCCAGGTCAGAGTCTGGTTGTAGAAGGAATCCATCCCCACCGGTGTGCCCGAGGTGGGCTTGCCGTCCACCACGCTTGTGCACGCAGCCGCGGTCATCGCCAACGCCGTCACCAGGAGCACGACCCGGCCGGTTCGCATCAACGCCATCCCACGATCGTGCCATCCCGCCGAAATCACCCTCGCACCCCTCGTCCGGTCCATATATCTCTCCGTTTACATTGCGGCCGCCACCGCTGTGTACATCGCGCCCGCCACCGCTGTGCGAAACGTCACGCATGGCACGGATTCGGCAACGGTAGAGGTTCGGAGCCGAGACCACCGAGTACGTGGACGTTCACACGGCAAGTCCCCAGCCCGCTCTCAGAAACGGCATGCTTAATGGGAAGTGACCTGGGGGCTCTACCTATGAGGGATGTCATGACCGTGCAACCACATTCGCCGAATCGGTCCGCCGCGGCCGGTTCCGGTTCATCGCGTTCACGCACCATCCGCGCCGCGGCCGCAGCGGCAGTTGCACTGGCCGCCACTCTGGGCCTGGCGGCCTGTGGGCCGTCTACGCTACCGGGAAATCCGATCGCGCAGTCGCCGGGCGGCGTCACCCGGAGCCAGCCGATCGACTTCACCACGCCCCCGGCCGATCTCGACTCCGCCGTGCAGGGCGTGGTGCCGGGCATCGTGGACGTGAACACCGAGCTCGGGCTGCAGAACGGTGAGGGCGCGGGCACCGGCATCGTGCTCAGTTCGGACGGCTACGTGCTCACCAACAACCATGTGGTCGAGGGCGCGACCAAGATCTCGGTCACCGATCTGGGCAATGACCAGACCTACGGCGCCACCGTGGTCGGCTTCGACCGCAGTGAGGACATGGCGGTCATCAAACTGACCGGTGCGTCCGGTCTGCAGACCGCGCCGCTCGGCGATTCGGACAAGGTGGCGGTCGGCGACGCGGTGGCCGGGGTCGGCAATGCGGGTGGACGCGGCACGCCCACCGCGGCCGCGGGCAAGGTGACCTCCCTCAACCGGGCCATCACCGCCAGCGACGACTCCACCGGCAGCTCGGAGCAGCTGACCGGGCTCATCCAGGTCGCCGCCAATATCGAACCCGGGGATTCGGGCGGGCCGCTGGTCGACGCGGCCGGACAGGTCATCGGCATGGACACCGCCGCCTCCAAGGGCTTCCGCTTCAGCATCGGCGGCGGTGAGGGCTTCGCCATCCCGATCAACAAGGCGCTGTCGGTGGCCAAGCAGATCCAGGCCGGCCAGGCCTCGGATCGCGTGCACATCGGCGACACCGCGTTCATCGGCGTCTCGGTCAGCTCGGTCACCGGCGGCGCGGAGATCCGGGGCGTGGTCCAGGGCGGCCCGGCGGACCAGCTCGGTCTCGAGGCCCGCGACATCATCACCGGCGTCGACGACCACGCGGTCACCTCGGCCAGCGACCTCACCTCGACCATGGATCAGCACCACCCGGGTGACACCGTCACCCTGAAGTGGACCGACCAGACCGGCCAGTCCCAGTCGGCCCAAGTCCAATTGGGCAAGGGCCCGATCGGCTAGCCAGTAGCGGGGAGAAGAGGCGAGGGTGCACCCCTCGCCTCTTCTCTGCTCGCGGTGTGAGGAATTACATCCCTGGCGGGAGCGGCCGGAATGGCAGACTGACATTCGTCAGAACAACCCGGGGACCCGGTCATGGGCCTCGAGGAACGACGAAAGGGACGATGATGTCCGTATCCGATGCGGAAACCCCTGTGTACGGGTCTGCGGCACCGAAAACTCCCAAGCGCGGGGAGGCGGAGCGCCGGCGGAAGACGCGAGTGCAGCACCTGCAGCAGATGAAGCAGGCCGGTGAGCGCTGGTCCATGCTCACCGCGTACGACTACTCCACCGCCCGGCTCTTCGAAGAGGCCGAGATTCCGGTCCTGTTGGTCGGCGACTCGGCCGCCAATGTGGTGTACGGCTACGACACCACGGTCGCGATCACCGTCGACGAGCTCATCCCGCTGGTGCGCGGCGTGGTGCGCGGTGCGCCGCACGCGCTGGTGGTGGCGGATCTGCCCTTCGGCAGCTACGAGTCCTCCCCCGAGCAGGCCCTCGCCACGGCCGTCCGCTTCATGAAGGAGGGCGGCGCGCACGCGGTGAAGCTGGAGGGCGGCGAGCGGGTGGCCGACACCATCCACAAGCTGACCGCCGCCGGCATTCCGGTGATGGCGCACATCGGGTTCACCCCGCAGAGCGTCAACACCCTGGGCGGGTTCCGGGTACAGGGTCGCGGCGACGGGGCCGAGCAGCTCATCGCCGACGCCATTGCCGTGCAGGAGGCCGGGGCCTTCTCGGTGGTCATGGAGATGGTGCCCGCCGAGCTGGCCGGGCAGGTCACCCGCAAGCTGACCATTCCGACCGTCGGCATCGGCGCCGGCGCGGAATGCGATGCGCAGGTGCTGGTATGGCAGGACATGGTCGGCTACACCGGCGGCAAGACCGCCAAGTTCGTCAAGCAGTTCGCGGATGTGGGCGGTCAATTGCGCACTGCCGCAGCCACTTACGCCGATGAGGTGCGGCGCGGCGTGTTCCCGGGTCCGGAGCACAGCTACTGAGCCACCCGGCCGTGCGGTGATCGAGGACGCCCCCGCGAGGATCGCGGGGGCGTTTCATTTATAGCAGTCGGCTATCGACACCTATTCGCCGCCGATCATCTCGGTCCTCTGCGAACTTTTGGTGGCAGACTCGGAAGCCAACGAGCTGGATCGACCAAAGGGAAGTTCATGGATCGTGGAACGAGTCGCTGGATTCGGCGGGCGCCACTACTGGTCGCGGCGGTGGCCGCCGTCGCATTGACCGCCGCCTGCGGGGGTAACTCCTCGACGGGATCGACGCAGCCGCAGGGCTCCTCCTCACCGCTCTCCTCGACGCCGGGCAAGCCGACCACCACGGGCGGACCGACCACGTCGGCGGGCAGCGGCTCGGGGCTGACCGTGTCCGATGCCGCGGCCAAGCAGCTGTGCGACCTGATTCGGCCGCAGCTGTCGGACTGGCGGGTGCAGACGCCGACCATGGACAAGATCTCGCTGAACGCGACCGTGATCCAGTGGGCGACCCAGAACGGCTTCCTGCTGCAGTTGCCGAGCAATCGGGGCCTGGTCGACCAGGTCACCGCCAAGGCCTGTCCGGATGTGCGCGATCAGGCCCTCTCCGCGATCGAGATCCCGGACCTGGCCTCGGGCCTGGCGGCCGGCTGATGCACACCCTGTACCCGCCGATCGAGCCCTACGAGCAGGGCATGCTGGACGTCGGCGACGGTCAGCGGCTCTACTACGAGGTCAGCGGGAATCCGGACGGCAAGCCGGCGGTCTTCCTGCACGGCGGCCCCGGCGGCGGCACGTCGCCGTATCACCGGCAGTTCTTCGACCCCGAGGCGTACCGCATCGTCCTCGTCGATCAGCGGGGTTGCGGTCGGTCCACGCCGCACATCGCGGACGGGGCGAGCCTCGAGCACAACACCACCTGGCATCTGGTCGCCGATATCGAAAGGCTGCGAACGCATCTCGGCGGCGAGCAGTGGCTGGTGTTCGGCGGATCCTGGGGTTCGACGCTGGCGCTGAGTTACGCCCAGGCCCATCCGGACCGGGTCACCGAACTGGTGCTGCGCGGGATATTCCTGTTGCGGCGCAAGGAAATCGATTGGTACTACAATGGCTCCGCGGGGTACGTGTACCCCGATGAGTGGGAGAAGTTCCTGGCGCCGGTGCCGGAAGCCGAACGCGGGCAGGATCTGATCGAGGTCTACCACCGCCTGCTGCACTCCCCCGATGCCGCCCTTGCCACCGACGCGGCCGTCGCGTGGTCCACCTGGGAGGGTGCCACGAGTTCCCTGCTGCCCCAACCGGATCGGGTCGCCGAAACCGCCGATCCGCGCTTCGCGCTGGCCTTCGCGCGCATCGAGAACCACTATTTCGTCAATCACGGCTTCCTCGACGAAGGGCAACTGCTGCGCGACATCGGGCGCATCGCCCACATTCCCGGCGTCATCGTGCAGGGCCGCCACGACGTGGTGTGCCCGGCCATCAGCGCCTGGGATCTCCACCGGGCCTGGCCCGGTTCGGAATTACACCTGGTGCCCGACGCCGGCCACGCCGCATTGGAACCCGGCATCACTCACCACCTGGTGGAAGCCACGGACAAGTACAGGACGTAGATGAGTGCCACAGCCGGTCCCGCCTTGGTCGACGCAGTAGCCGCCGATGTGGACCGGCTGTGCACTTCCGAACCTGATGTGCGCCGAGACCTTCCGGACTCGGTGCACAAGATGCGGGTGGCCACCCGGCGACTGCGCAGCGTGCTCAAGTCCTATCGCCGGGTGTTGCGGCGCAAGCGGGTCGGCGAGATCACCGACGAATTACGCTGGCTGGCAGGAATGCTCGGGGTGGCACGTGATGCCGAGGTGCGGGCCGAGCGGTTCGCATCGCTACTCGGCGACACCGGAGCGCTGTTCGACGAGAAGACCGTGCCACCGGGCGCGAAGTACACTCCCCGAAAGGATTTCGGCTCGCAACTGGTCGCCGACGAGCGGCGGATCTACACCGGTGCGCACCGGATCGTGGTCGATGCCTTCGACGGCCGCCGCTATCGCGCGCTGGTCGATCGGCTCCACGGTCTGATCGCCGATCCCCCGCTCCGCGCCGGGCACGCCGACGAGCCCGCCAAGCACGTTTTCACCGCCGTCCTGCGCCACGACTTCCGGGACCTGCGCCGTCTGGTGCGCACGGAACCGGGGCTGTCCGGGGATGAACGCGTCGAACATCTGCACAACATTCGCAAAGCCGCCAAGCGGCTGCGCTATTCGGCCGAGGCCGCGACCGCGGTGCTGGGCGAACCGGCCGACGAGCTCGGCAGGAAGGCCAAGCGCTTGCAGACGGTGCTCGGCGATCACCGGGACGCGGTGGAGGCCCTGCAAACGTTGCGCACGTACGCCGCTGACGCCGGCGAGTCCGACTATCAGCGGCTCTGCGACGCCGAGGAAGCGGCGGCGGCCAAGGCGCTCGAGGAGTACCCCGACGCCGCCGAATTCCTGCGTTACCACCCGCTCGGCTGAGCGCTGCCGCCCGGACGGATCCCGGTCGCGCGCAGGCGGAATGACCGGCCGTGTCGTCCGCGCCCAGTTGCTGTGGAAGGCTGCGTGATCCTGGGGCGCCCACCCGCCGGAAGGCGCGCCCTGGGCCGCAGCGGCCGGATCATCGTGGACGTGTTCCTTGTGCGCGGCGTGCGGCATGATGCGGTCGATCCAGGCCAGCAGTACTGACCGATCGATTCCGAATTCTCGCCCGCAGCGGTGATTCACCATTCGGCGAGCGAACCGTCCCTGCGGTGCCAGATCGGATTGCGCCAGCGGTGGCCGGTTTCGGCGGCGCGGGCGACGGCGCGGTCGTCGATGCGGATGCCGAGGCCGGGTTCGCGCAACAGGCCGACATGGCCGTCGCGGTAGTCGAAAACCGTTGGGTCGATCAGATAGTCGAGCAGATCGGAGCCCGTGTTGTAGTGGATACCCAGACTCTGCTCCTGGATGAGCAGATTCGGGGTGGCGAAGCCGACCTGCAGGCAGGCGGCGAGGGCGATCGGACCGAGCGGGCAGTGCGGGGCCAGGGCCACATCGCGGGCCTCCGCCAGTGCGGCGATGCGCCGGACCTCGGAGATGCCGCCCGCGTGGGACAGGTCCGGCTGCACCACGGCCACACCGCGATCCAGCACCGGGAGGAAGTCCCACCGCGAATACAGCCGCTCGCCGGTCGCGATGGGAATGCTTGTGCCGCTCGTGATCTCGCAGAGGCGGTCACCGGCCTCCGGCACCAGCGGTTCCTCGACGAAGAACGGCAGGTACGGCTCGAGCAGGGGCAACACGCGCCGTGCCATGGCGACGGACAGGCGGCCATGGAAGTCGACGGCGATATCGAAGTCGTCGCCGGTCGCCTCCCGCACGGCGGCCACCCGGTCGACGATGTCGAGGGTCGCGCGGGGCGTGTCGATCGGCTCCAGTTCGGCCGAGGCGTTCATCTTGATCGCGGTGAAGCCCTGGGCCTTTCGCTCCAGCGCGGTGGCCGCGACATCGTCGGGGCGGTCGCCGCCGATCCAGCTGTAGACGCGGATCCGGTCGCGCACCGCACCGCCGAGCAACTGCCACACCGGTACGCCGAGCGCCTTGCCGGTGATGTCCCACAGGGCCTGGTCGATGCCCGCGACCGCGCTCGACAGGATGGGTCCGCCGCGGTAGAAGCCACCCTTGGTGAGCGTCTGCCAATGTGCCTCGATGCTCATCGGGTCCTTGCCGACGAGGTAGTCGGACAGTTCTTCGACGGCGGCGGCCACGGTGTGCGCGCGGCCCTCGATCACGGGCTCGCCCCAGCCTGTGATGCCTTCGTCGGTGTCGATGCGCAGGAAGCACCAGCGCGGCGCGACCAGGTAGGTGGTGAGTGCGGTGATCTTCACCGGGATTCCTTTCGCACGCTCCAGCCACCGTCGACGACCAGGTTCGCGCCGGTGATGAAGGAGGCGTCGTCGGAGGCGAGGAAGGCGACCGCGGCCGCCACCTCCTCCGGCGCGCCCAGCCGGTCCAGAACCGTTGCCCGAGCGGATAATTCGCGCCCCTCCGCATCCACGTCGTCCCACACGGGCGTCAGGATGGGCCCGGGCAGCACGGCGTTCACCCGCACCCGGGCCTGCCCGTACTCGACCGCCAGCTGCCGCACCAGGGCGGTCAGCCCGCCTTTGGCCGCGGCATAGACCGGATATCCCGGCAGCCCGAACTGGGCATGCACGCTGGACACCGCGACCACATTGCCGCGCCGGGCACGCAGATCATCGATGAACGCCCGCACGCCCAGGAACAGCGGCGTCAGATTGACCGCGAGCCCGTCATCCCACTGCCGCCTGCTCAACTCGTGCGCAGGAACGATCGCCTGCCGAGAAGCATTGCTGCACAGGAAATCCAAGGGCCCGAACCGATCGTTCACCCGCGCCCGCAGCGCGTCCCACGACTCCTCGAGCGTCACATCGCACCACTGGAATTCGGCCTGCGCCCCCATCGCCCGAATCTTCTCCGCCACCTCACGCCCACCGACCTGATCGATATCCGCGACGACCACCGCCGCCCCTTCGGCGGCCAGCCGCCGCGCCGTGGCCGCCCCGATCCCGGAGGCCGCCCCGGTGACGACCGCGACCCGGTCCGCCAGACGACACATGTTCTTCCCCTTCGTCCTCATCGCTGAACATCGGCTCCATCGAGCAGCCCGAGCTCGTCCCTATAGGGCAGCCCGGCCCAATCCCCCGGTACCGAGACCGCGAACGCACCGCAGAGGGACGCCAATCGCAAACGCTCCGAGACGGATCCGCCGTCCAGCAGCCCGGCGAGGTATCCGGCGGCGAACGCGTCCCCGGCGCCGACGGGATCGACCACGGTCACCGGCACCGCCTCCTCCCGCAGCAGGACCCCGTCGGCCCAGGCCACCGCGCCTTCGGCACCGAGTTTGAGCACCACCTCCGAAGGACCCAGGGCTGCAAGCGATTCGGCCACCGACACCAGGGTTTCCGAGCCCCCGGTCCGCAGGAGCATGGCCGCCTCGTCCGCGCCTGCGAAGAGGATGTCGGCGCGCGAGGTCAGCTTGGTGAGTTCGGCGGCGGCCCGGCCGGGCGACCACAGTGCGCGGCGATAGTTGACGTCCAGGGATATCGGGACACCCGCGGCGGCCGCGATGTCCACCGCCAGATCCACTGCGGCACGGGCCGAATCACTGAGTGCGGGAGTGATGCCCGTGATGTGCAGGACACCCGCGGCGGCGATCTGGGCGGTGTCGATCTCGTTCACCGACAGGCGGGAACCCGCCAGGCCGCGCCGGTAGTAGGTGACCCGGGTCCGGTCGGCGGTGCGGCGCTCGCGCAGCATCAGCCCGCTGGACAGCTCCGGATCGATGCGGCAGCGCGAGACATCCACCCGTTCGGCCCGCAACCGTTCCAGGATCATGCGCCCCACGGCGTCCGCGCCCAGACTGCCGGTCCACGCGCTCTCGTGCCCCAGCCGTCGCACACCGACCGCGACGGTGGCCTCCGCCCCGGCGAAATCCATTCGCATGGCCGCGCCGGGGGCCAGCGGACCGGGGTCGGTCGCCGCCACCACGCCGAGCGCCTCCCCGAGCGTTACCAGTCCGCCCCTCATGACAGCTGGTCCCGAACGACGAGCGCGCGCTCGCGCAGCGCGTCGAGATCGCCACCGGCACAAGCGTCCCCGATGAGCGGCGATCCGATCCCCAGTGCCGCGGCCCCCGCATCCAGATACGCGCGGGCCTCGCCGAGCCCTATCCCACCGGTGGGCACCAGCGGAATATCGGGCAGCGGCGCACGAACAGCCTTGATGTACCCCGGCCCACCCACCGCGGCCGGAAAAACCTTGACCATGCTGCTCCCCGCGGTCCACGCCCGATGAATCTCGGTGGGCGTGAACGCACCCGAGACCACCGGCACACCGAGCCGGCGGCCCTCCACGATCACCTCGTCGATCACCGCCGGGGTGATCAGGTACGCGGCACCCGCCTCGACCGCGAGCGCCGCATCCTTCGCGGTGAGCACGGTGCCCACTCCGATCGGATGCGCGAACCCCGCGCATTCACCGACAGCCTCCAACGCCCCGGCGGATGTCAGCGTGAATTCCACTGCGGTGATACCGGATTCGTGCAGCACCGCGGTCACCTCAGCGAAGCTGTCGGCGGTCGGTGCACGCAGAATCGCGATGACCGGAATCTCCGGCCGCAGCGGGTCGGCGGATGTCGGATCCGCCCCTGCGCCGGCGGGCTTCCAATGCGCACGCGGTGTCTTATCGGCCATCGACGGAAACCAGCCTCTCGTCTGCGAACGGCGTCGACGGCAGGCCGATTGCTCCGGGGACGCAGGCAAACAGCCGGCCCGCGTGGGGTTCTCGTGCGGCTCGGTCCTCGGCCGCGGTGGTTATCACCAGAACATCCAGGTCGGGTCCGGCGAAGGCGCAGCTCGAGACCTGGGAGGGGCCGACTTCGACCGTGGTGTGGAGGTTGCCGGAGGGGTCGAAGGCGCGGACCTGGCCCGCACCCCAGACGGCGATCCAGACATTGCCGTCGGCGTCCACGGTCAGCCCGTCAGGTTCACCGTCCGGAAAACGCGCGAATGGCCTTCCCTCGCCGAGAGTTCCGGTGTCGAGGTCGTAGTCGAAGACGTCAACGCGATGGGTGGGGCTGTCCGCGTAGTAGAGGGTGCGGCCGTCGGGGCTCCAGCCGAGGCCGTTGGAGATGGTCACGCCGGTGCGGAGAGTGGTCAGCGTGCCGTCGGGGTCGAGGCGGTAGAGCTCGGCGCTGCCGATCCCGTCGCCGTATTCGGCCATGGTGCCCGCGAGCAGCCGGCCGCGCGGGTCGACCTTCGCGTCGTTCAGGCGGCGGCGTACCCCGTCGTCCGGCAGTGGCACGGTGACGACCGGGCGCTCGGCGGCACCGGCGCCGTCGATGCGGAAGATGGTGTCTCCCATCGTCGCCAGCAGCCCTCCGGAGGTGCACGGCAGCACCGCGCTGACCGGCGGGTCGAGGCTGATCGGCGCGCGGACAACGAGATCGGGGGTGTCGCCGGTGAGGGTGGCGCGGTGGATGCGGCCGCCGCGGATATCCACCCACAGCAGTTCCTCGGTGCGCGGGTCCCAGACGGGTCCTTCGCACAGTCGGCCGGGCGGAGGTGCGCAGACGTGTGCTCCGAGAGTTCTCATGGTGAGCTCCGGCCCGCTATGTCGGCAGTCCGACGGCGCGTTCGCCGCTGCGGCGCTGTTGGATCACCACGGCTGCGACCAGCAGTGCGCCCTGGGCGACGTTCTGCCAGAACGTATTGACGCCCACCACGTTCAGGCCGTTGTCGAGCGCACCGAGCAGGATGACCGCGAGCAGCGTGCCGCCGACCGTGCCCTTGCCGCCCTTGAGTGCGCAGCCGCCCAGCGCCGCCGCCGTGATCGCCTTGAGTTCGAGGCCCTCGCTACCGGAGACCGGCTGGCCGGATCCGGTGCGAGCGGTCAGGATGATGCCTGCGATGGCCGCGACCACGCCGGCCAGCATGTACACCGCGATCAGGTACTTGTTGATGTTGATGCCGGAAAGTCGTGCGGCCGTGTCATTTCCGCCGATGGCGTAGATATTGCGTCCGATGTCGGTGTACTTCAGCAGCACGTGCACGCCCAGCGCGACCAGACCGAGGACGATCACCGGCACCGGCAGCCCGAGGATCTTGCCGCGCGCCAGGAAGATGAACACATCGTTGTCGAGGACGAAGCCCTGCGCCTTGCCGCCCGAAATCAGCTGGGCCAGACCCTTGTACGCGGCCAGCGTGGCCAGGGTCGCGATGACGGGATTGACCCGGCCGTAGACGATGATGATGCCGTTCGCCAGACCCAGCACCAGTCCGACACCGATCGCGGCCAGGATCCCGGCGAAGGCATTGCTCCCTGCCGAGGTGAAGGCCATGGCGCTGATGACCGAGGCGACACCCGCCTGCGAGCCGACCGAGATGTCCAGGGCGCCGCAGATGATCACCACGGTCTGCACGACGGCGAGCAGACCGAAAACCGTGACCGCGTCACCGATTCCGGCGATATTGCGCGGATCCAGGTAGCCGTCGTTGAGCCAGGCGAAGATCGCCACGACCACGACCAGCGCGCCGATCAGGCTGAGATTGCCGGTGCCGATGAACCGGATCAACCGGCGCGGTGCGAGTGCGGTCAAACCGCCGAGGTAGCGGGCGAACGGCGGCGGTGGGGCGGAAACCGCGGCCTCCGTGTCCATGTCGATTCGTTGGTCGGTCATGATTTCCTAAGATCGCTGCGCGGTCAGGTCGTCGGCCATGGCCAGGGCGAGGATGGCCTCCTCGCTGGCGTCGGCGCGGTCCAGTTCGCCGGTGACGCGGCCCTGCTGCATGACCACGATGCGGTCGGCGAGGCCGAGGACTTCGGGAAGTTCCGAGGAGATCACCAGCACCGCCACCCCGGACTCGGCCAATTCCTCGATGACGTGGTAGATCTCGATCTTCGCGCCGACGTCGACGCCGCGCGTGGGTTCGTCCAGGATGAGCACGCTGGGTTTACGAGCCAGCCAGCGCGCCAGCACCACCTTCTGCTGATTGCCGCCGGAGAGTTTGCGCACCTCCTGCTCGATCGAGGGCGTCCGCACCCGCAGCGACTCGACGTATTGGAGGGCCAGTCTGCGTTCCGCGCCGCGGCGCACGAAGCGCCACCGCCGCAGGCGATCCAGCACGGCGAGCGAAATATTGTCGCGCACACCGCGATGCAGCAGCAGTGCCTGCGCCTTGCGTTCCTCGGGCGCGTAACCCATGCCGGCCCTGACCGCGTCGCGCGGCTGGCGCAGGCGCACCCGGGTGCCATCGATCCTCACCTCCCCGGACCGGATCGGCAGGTCCCCGGCCAGCGCGCCCGCCAGCTCGGAGCGACCCGCGCCGACCAGCCCGGCCAGCGCCACCACCTCACCCGCGCGCACCCGCAGGCTCACGTCACGCACATCGTCGGTGGTCACGTGGTCCACCTCGAGCAGCACCCGCCCGAGTTCGGAATGCTTGCGCGCGAACACCGTCGACAGATCGCGGCCGACCATCATCCGCACGATCTCCTGATCGTCGGTGTCGGCGGTGTCGCGCACGCCGACCAGCGCGCCGTCCCGCAGCACGGCGACCCGGTCGGCCAGCTGGAAGATCTCCCGCATCCGGTGCGAAACGTAGATCACCGCGAGGCCGCGGTCGCGCAGGCGGCCGATCAACGCGAACAGCGATTCGGTCTCGTGATCCGACAGCGAGGACGTCGGTTCATCGAAGGCGATGACCTTGGCGTCGGTGGTCAACGCCCGCATGATCTCCACCAACTGCCGCTGTGCCGCAGTCAGTTTCGAGCCGACGGTGTCCGGATCCAGGTCCCGGTCGAAGCCGAGGCGGGCGAGATCGGCGCGCATGCGGGCGCGCAGTGCGCCGCGATCCAGCAGCCGGCCCGCGCGGCGCGGCAGCGCGCCGAGATAGACGTTCTCGGCGACCGAGACGTGCGGCACGATCTCCGGTTCCTGGCCGATCACCCGGATGCCCACCGCGCGCGCCGCCGCAGGACTCGCCAATTCCAGTGGCACACCGTCGAGTTCGATGGTGCCGCTGTCGGGACGATGGTCACCGCCGAGGATCTTGATGAGCGTGGATTTCCCCGCGCCGTTCTCCCCCATCAACGCGGTCACCATTCCGGCGGGGAAGTCCAGGCTCACCTCGCGCAGCGCGGGCACGCCCGCGAAGCCTTTGGTGAGCCCGGAGACCCGCAGTCCCGTCAGCTGCACGTGACCCCCGCCTGCTGCCAGTTGGTGGCGTCCACCATCTGTGTCGGGGCGAATGCCTCGGCGGGCATGGCCTTTCCGTTCTTCAGGTAGTCGTACATGGTCTGCACGGCCAGCGCGCCGACGTCCTTGCCGTTGATGAACAGAGCCGCCTTGAAACCGGTGGGCTTGCCGCCGCGCCATTCCTTGCAGGCCAGATACGCGCCGAGGCCGACGCCGAGCACATTGTCGGCGGAGTAGCCCGCGTTCTGGATGGCCGCGACACCGCCGCTGACGTTCTCGTCATTGCAGCCCATGACGATCCAGTTCTTGACCGAACGGTTGCCCGCGACGGTGGCGGAGATCTTGTTCTGGGCGTCCGACGGGGTGTTGTCGGTGCCGACCTCGATCACCTTGACGTCCGCGCCCGAAGCGTCCTTGAAGGCCTTCTGATTCGCCTTCACCCGATCGGTACAGACCGTCACGTCCTGCTTCCAGGCGTCGACGATGGCGGTGTCCTCCGCCTTCCAGCCCGCCTTCTTGAAGTCCTCGCCCGCGCGGGTGCCGACCTCGGTTCCCATTTGCGTGCCACTGAATCCCACGCGCGGCACCAGATTGTCCTTGTTGCAGGAGGCCGGATCCGGGCCATTGGTGCAGACCTGGTCGTCGGAGGTGAGCAGGGCGACCCCGCCCGCCTTGGCCAGCTGGGCGACCTGCGGGCCGACCGAGGGATCCGGGACGACCACGATGACGCCATTGGCCTTCTGGTTCACCGCGTTCTGCACCTCGGTGACCGCCTTGTTGGCGTCATTGCCGAGGTTCACCACCTTCAGGTCGACGCCGAGTTCCTTGGCCTTGGCCTTCGCGCCGTCGGCCTCACCGATGAAGTACTCCTGGTCGCCTTGCTTCTGGGCGTAGACGAGGTTGATCGTGCCCGAAGTGTGCTGCGGGCCTGCGTCGTTCGAGCCGGAATCCTTGCCCGACGAGCAGGCGGTCGCGGCCATGGCCAGAGCGGCTCCGCAGACCAGCGCGCTGGTCCATCGGCGTCGGTGGGTCCAGGACATGAGCACTCCTAGGTGATCTGCCACACAGTAGGCATCGGTAGTGATGCCGGTTACAGTATGACTTCGGATAACTGTTGTAAATACTGTTGGCAGAAGTAGTCTCGGGAAGAGCCCGGGTATCTTCGCGGGCAGCAGCGAAAGGAGCGGGCGAGGCCGTGTACCAGTTGACCGCGCGGGATATCAGGCGCCGCAACAGGTTCTGCGTACTGCAGGCGGTGTACGCCGCAGCGGGGCACACCAGCCGGCAGGAGATCGCTCGCGCGACCGGGCTGTCGTTCGCGACGATCGGCAATATGATCGCCGAACTGCTCGAGGTGGGGGTGCTCGCCGAACTCGGCTACGAGGCGGCAGGAATCGGAAGGCCGCGCGCCCAGCTCGCCATCAATCCCGACCGTGGCAGGCTGATCGGCGTCGATATCGCCGAAACCAGCATCCACGTCGACGTTTTCGACCTCGCGATGTCGGTGCTGCGGTCGAGCGAGATCCCCGTCGATTCCGCCGCGACCACGCCGGACGACATCGTCGAGCTCATCGTGCGGGGCATCGACGAGGTCATCGCCGGCGATGCCGACAAGGTGCTCGGCATCGGCCTGAGCGTGCCCGGCCTGGTCGAGCCCGAGACCGGGAAGTCGGTGTTCTCACCGTACTGGCACTGGCACGACGTCCCGCTCAAAACCCTGCTCGAGCAGCGGCTACCGTATCCCCTGTACCTGGACAACCCGCTGAAAGCCAGTACCGCAGCGCAACTCTGGTTCGGCGCCGGCCGCGATGTCGACGACCTCATCGTCGTCACCCTCCGCGCGGGCGTCGGCATCGGCGTCGTCATCGACGGCATGCTCTACCGCGGCGTCACCAACAGCGCCGGCGAATGGGGCCACACCAACCTGGTCCTCGACGGCCGGTCCTGCACCTGCGGCCGCAACGGCTGCGTCGAAGCCTATGTGAGCGCCCCCGGAATCGCCGCGACCCTGCGCGAAATCGATTCCGCGAGTGACCTTCTCGCCGTCGACGACGCCACCACCGTCGCGGCCGTGGCCACAGCCGCCGTCCGCGGCGACGAAACCGCCCACGCCGTAATCGAAAAGACCGGCCACTACCTGGGCGTAGCCATAGCCAACCTGGTCAACCTCTTCAACCCCCGCCGCATGGTCTTCGGCGACCTGGTCGCCCGCCAGCTCGGCACCCCACTGCTGGAAGCAACCCGCCGCGCCGCCGCCCACCACGCCATGTCCGACCCCTTCGCCGCCGTCACCCTCGAACTCGACACCCTCCCCCACAACCCCTCCAGCCTCGGCGCAGCGACCTTCGCCCTGGAGGGATTCCTGGCCGACAGAGAAACCTTCACCTCCATAGCCACCCGCCGGGCCCGACGAACCGACACCCCGCCCCTGACCCCGGCCTGACCGCGGCCGCACCCCGCCGTTGGTCCCGGCCTCATGCCTCGGGTCGAGGCGCGGTCAGAGAAGGTCTATCTCGGTGAGATCGATATCCATCTCGAACGGCACGGTCAGCTGAAGCCGATCGTGATGAATTCCGGTGAGCGCGTACGTACTGGTGGCCGGATCGAGCTCATAGACGTACACCACCGGACGCCCGTCGACATTTTCGACGCGCCAGAAATGCGATATCCCCGCTCTGGCATACAGCTGAGGTTTGCGGTCTCGATCTCGTGTTCGCGATTCCGGCGAGACGATTTCGACGACCAGCACCACATCGTCGGCCTGGTATCCGGTGAGGCCGTGATCGCCGTCGCGATCCGCGCGTACGACGATCACGTCCGGCTCAGGGCGTTGGTCTCGATCCAGGGTCACGGTCATCTCACCTCGGACCCGCATATCAGCTGGGACGTTCCGGCGCAGCCCTGCGTCGAGAAGGATGCTCGCCAAGCGGTGGAACTTCGCCTGCGGGCTCACGAAGACAAGGCTCCCGTCGATCAGCTCGGTGTGCGGCGGCAGGTCGGGCAAGCGGTCCAGATCCTCAGCGACGAATCCGCCCGGCGGCGGGCGCAACCACTGCGGAAACGGTTCGACGGTCATGTGTTCGAGTATGGCATCGAAGGCGCTGGTCCGGCGGGGTAGCCGAACACGACCGTGCGGGTCGTGGGGTCGGCCTCGGCGAGGCGCACTCGCACCGTCCCACCCTCCGGGGGTGCGCCCGTGCACTTTGCGAGGACGGGTGGGTCGGCGATGAAGATCTCGGCAGGGCGGGTGCCGTTGGCTTCACGTAGCACCACGGCGTCGAAGTCGGCTCCGACGCGGGAGGACAGGACGGTGGCCTCGGTGAGGTCCACGCAGGCGCGTTCGACCTTGCCGGCCATGGCGTCGGTGCGGCGCATGGTGTCGGCGACGGCGGCGAGATCGTCGCGAACCCAGTGCGGGACTTCGGTTTTCGCGCAGTGGGCCAGGCAGATCTCGGTGGCGTAGCGGTCGGCCAGGCGGCGCAGGGGGGCGGTCACGTGGGCGTAGGGTGCGCCGATCGCACTGTGCCGCAGGGTTTCCGGGGCCTGGCCGTTCAGGACGGTGTAGGACGCGCCGCGCAGCAGGCCGGTGGCCTCGGACATGAGCACCAGGCCGGCGGGCGTATTGCAGTCCAGCGTGGCCAGCATGCGGCCCGCGGACTCGTTCCGCGGCCAGGCCACCCCGACCGCGGCGGCGGTGTGGCGCATCGACTCGATGGCGGCCGGGGCGGGCGGTGGCATGGTGCGCAGCAAACCCACGTGATCAGGGTTGCCGGACCCGTTCGATTTATAGCCATCGAGCATGATTCGGGCCGCGCACATGCCGGCCAGCAGGGAGACCTGTTCGTTCCAATCGTCGGCGGCGGTGCGCGGTTCGACGGCCAGCCGCCAGTGGTCGATTCCGGTTTGCTCGCCGTCGCGCACCACGATCTGCGAGGGCAGCCGCAGCGTGATCGCGCCGCGCTCGATTCCGGCGTCGATGCGCAGCCGGCCGAACTCGGGCAGCGCCGCGATCGACGGGTGCAGTCGGCCGGCGTCGGCGTCGGCCTGCACACCGTGATAGTCGAGGCGGGCGCGCGAGTGCACCAGGGCGCGCGTCACGGTGTAGCGCACGGGCTCGGCGTGCACGTCGCATTCGATGGTCCAGAGCGCGACCGGGCGGTCCACATCGGGCAGCAGGCTGGCGCGGTCCTCGGACAGCACCGTCGGGTGCAGCGGGACGGTGCCGTCGGGAAAGTAGAAGGTCTGGCCGCGGGCCAGGGATTCGCGGGCCAGCTGCCCGCCGGGAACGACCATCGCGGCCACATCGGCGATGGCGTAGTAGAGCAGGAATCCGCCGGCCGGGGTGCGCTCCAGATACAGCGCCTGATCCAGATCCATGGCGCCCGGGGGATCAATGGTGACCAGCGGAATGTCCCGCCGATCGGCCCGGGCGCCCGCGAACGCGTCCACCGCGTCGCGGGCCTCCGAAAGGGCCCCGGACGGATAGTCCGAGGCCAATCCGAATTCGGTTCGAATGACGCCGAAGTCCACCGGCGCCGACACGATCCGCTGATGCAGTTCCACTGCGGAGACTGTCCCTACTGCAGGGCCAGCATGGTGCCGTTCAGCTCGTTGAACGGACCGTACACGGTGAACACCACGCGACCATCCGGGTACTGGGACGACATCGCGGCCGCCGAGTCCAGAGCCTCCCCGAAGGACGCGGCCGAGGGATGCGGCAGGCCCGCGATCGCCTGCCCGATGTGGGTCTGCGCCACCCACTGCGTGTCCGCCGGGGTGAGGTCGACCTGCACCCCACCCGGCAGCGGGGTCACGGTGGCCGCCGAGGCGGAACCGGCACCCAGCACAGCGGTAGCGGCGGCAGCGAGAAGCGCACCGACTGCCAGTTTGCGAGCAATTCGCATTGAGACGAGACCTGCTTTCCGACGTTTGTTGAGCCCTTCGCCCCGTTGCGGACCGCAACGGAACTTTCCAACGCGCAACACTTTATGACGTCGATCACGTTCGGTGCCAGTTCGGAGCGGATAACCCGCCCGACACGCCGAGCCGCGCCGCTACACGCCGTGTGGCGCGCCGCCATTCTCATCCACCCCGTCGGTCCGCGCACGCGAACGGGAGAGCGGCGTCGCTCACGCCGCTCTCCCGCCGGCCATTTCTCCGCCCGTGGTCGCGGGGTCTACCTACCGCGCAGCCCGTCCGGGAACTTGGCGCTGAAGAACTTGAATCCGTAAGCGATACCGAACAGCACCACGATGGCCGCCGGCTGAATCAGACCCGACATGATTGTTTCCTCACCTCTTGCCGCCGGACGCGCTCGGACCCGGTGCCCGCGCTACGCCGACTCCTCACCGCGGCCGGAGTCCCCGGCCGCGTTCGTCTTCGCCGGCGCACCGGGCTGTTCCAGCGTCGCCAGGGCCTCCCGGATGCCGGGCTGGGCGAGCGCCGCCATCAGCTCGCCGAGGGCGGCGGGCTCCAGGTCCGACTGCTCGGCGACCAGCTGCTCGGGCGCTGCTTCCGGCACGGCCGCCGGGGCGGGTGTGTGCCCGCTGCGTTCCAGGAAGCGCAGCAGTTCCACCGGAAACGGCAGCACCAGGGTCGAATTCTTTTCCGCCGCAACCTGAACCACGGTCTCGAGGAAGCGCAATTGCAGCGCGGCCGGGGCGTGGGCCATATTGGCCGCGGCCGCCGCCAGCTTCTCCGACGCCTGCAACTCGCCCTGGGCGGAGATGATGCGGGCGCGGCGTTCGCGTTCGGCCTCGGCCTGGCGAGACATGGAGCGCTTCAAGGCATCCGGCAGCGCGACGTCCTTGATCTCGACACGATCGATATGCACGCCCCAGTTGATGGCCGGACTGTCGATCATGAGCTCCAGGCCCTTGTTGAGCTGCTCACGATTGGACAGCAGATCATCCAGTTCGCTCTTGCCGATGATGGAGCGCAGCGACGTCTGCGCCACCTGCGCGACCGCGAACAGATAATCCTGAACCTCGATCAGCGCACGCATGGGATCGATGACCCGGAAGTAGACGACCGCATCCACCCGGACGGTCACATTGTCACGCGTGATCCCCTCCTGCGCGGGTACCGGCATGGTGATCACCTGCATGGAGACCTTCTGCATCTTGTCCACGCCCGGAATCAGCAGCCGCATTCCCGGCTCCCGCACCGCTCGCACCCGCCCCAGCCGGAATACCACCCCTTTTTCGTACTGCGTGACCACTCGAACCCCGGCCGCGAGCCCGATACCGGCAATCACCGCAAAGGCGGCGAGCCACCCCATCAACAGATAAAGAACATCCATTGTTCGCTCCGCGAAACTATTTCCGCTCCACCGGAAATCCGATGGCATGCCTCCATCATGGCACCCGAAGATCGACCCTGCGAAGCAATACCTCGCCAGACGAGCCACCCGGTGTTCGCGGCCCGGCTCGATTCTGGACTGACGGAGCGGGGGAGCGAAGCGGAGGAGCGGAGGAGGGAAGAATCGAGCTCGCAGGGCCGCGAACCCGCCGGAGCGGAGCGCAGGCCAAAAATAGAGGCGGACGAGTCGGTCTGTAAGCCGGATCCTGTCCCCGGTGGTTACCCACCGGGTGGCGACCATCCATCTGGACACACCGTTGCCGGGTGCCTCGAGCGGTCCACCCGCAGGCTCGGGCGAGCAGCCCTCGAACACCTGCGCAGCCGCACTCTCGCGAGTGCGGCCTTCGACCTTGCTCCGGGCGGGGTTTACCTAGCCGCGCCGGTCACCCGGCACGCTGGTGCGCTCTTACCGCACCGTTTCACCCTTACCGGCGGTGCACTTCTCGCGAAGCGCGGCCCACCGGCGGTCTCTTTTCTGTGGCACTGTCCCGCGGGTTGCCCCGGGTTGCCGTTAGCAACCGCCCTGCTCTCCGGAGTCCGGACTTTCCTCGGCGAGGGGCGGCGGCACATGCGTGCCCGTTCCCTTCGCCGCGGCCGCCCGACCGACTCGTCCGCGGCCACCAGGGTACGGTAAGGCCCCATGGAGCGTGTGGAGGTGGGGTTCCCTTCGGGTGGCGAGCAGTGCGCCGCATGGCTGTATCTCCCGGATGGACCGCCCAAGCCGCGCCCGCTGGTGGTCATGGGTCACGGGCTGGGGGCGGACCGGGAAATGGGATTGGACCGGTATGCGCGGCGGTTCGCGTCGGCGGGAATCGCGGCCCTGGCCTTCGACTATCGGCATTTCGGGGCCAGCGGCGGTAAGCCACGGCAGGTGATCAATATCGCCCGGCAGCGCGAGGACTGGCATGCGGCCATCGCCTTCGCGCGCACCGTCCGGGGGATCGACGCCACGCGAATCGCGCTGTGGGGCAGTTCATTCGGCGGCGGACACGTGCTGGCGGTCGCACCCGACGATCACTACATCGCGGCCGTGGTGGCGCAGTGTCCGTTCACCAGCGGCTGGTCCTCGGCGATGGCGAAGGGGCCGATCAGTCTGATCAAGACCGGCACGCTGGCGTTCACGGATCAGGTTGTGGGACCGATCATCCGGCGCCCCATCAATGCCCGGCTGGCCGGCAAGAAGCACTCCGCGGCGCTGATGAGCGCCGCCGACGTGCCCGCCGGTTTCGGTCGCCTGGCCGAGGAGAGCGGGCAGTACCGGCCGAAGGTGGCGGCCCGCGTCGGCCTGTCGACGCTGTTCGACAATCCCACCCGGCACGTCAAGGACATCAAAGCTCCGGTGCTGTACGCGATCTGCGACAACGACTCGGTGGCCCCGGCCGGCCCGACGCTCAAGGCCGCGGAGCGGACCAAACACGCCACCGTGAAGCGTTACCCCATCGGGCATTTCGAGATCTACTTCGACGACTGGTTCGAGAAGGCCGTCTACGACCAGACCGAATTCCTGATGGCCACGCTGCGTCCCTGAGCGCCGAAGCGGGCGGTGCCCCTGAACCCGAATCCGGTGGGGCGCAGGGGTTCAGAGGTACGAGGTGTCGTTGACCAGGCGCACCGTGGACCCGCCGTCCGGATAGAACTCGGCGATGGACAGCGCCGCCAGATCCAGATGCAGCCGGTACAGCAGCGAGGGGCCCACCCCGAGCGCCAGCTGCAGCAGCGTCTTGATCGGCGTGACATGGCTGACCACAAGCACATTCGCGCCCGGATACAACGCCACCAGATCCCGCCGCACCGCCTCGACCCGCTCCCGCACCTGGTCGAAGCTCTCGCCGCCGGGCGCCGGAATCGACGGATCCCCCAGCCAGCGGCCGTGCAGCTCCGGATCCCGCTCGCGGGCCTCCTGGAAGGTCATCCCTTCCCACGCACCGAAATCCGTCTCGGTCAACCCGTCCAGCACCCGCACCGGCAGTCCGAGCGCCCGGCCCGCCGCCTCGGCGGTCTCCTTGGCCCGCCCCAGCGGGGAGCACGCGATCGCCTCGATCCCGCCCTTGCGCGCCAGCATGGCCGCCGCGTTGGCCGCCTGCTCCCGCCCGAGCTCGGTCAGCGGCGGATTTCCCCGCCCCGAATACCGCCGTTGCACAGAGAGTTCCGTCTGCCCGTGCCGTAGCAGCAACAGCCGCGTCGGCCGTCCCACGGCGCCGGTCCATCCCGGCGAGGCGCCGGCGCTCCCCGCCGCAGACCCACCGGCTTCCGGCACTTCGACGACGCCGCCTGTGACCGCTGCGGCGATTTCCCCTACCGCCGAACCACTTTCGACCGCAGCGGCACCGGCGGCCCGGTCATTCGCCAGCGCGGTGCGGACTTCGGCGACCGTATCGGCGTCGTCCATGGCCTCATTGGCCAGGCGGTCGGCGTGCGAGTTCTCCTTGCGCGGAATCCAGGTGAAGCTCACCCGGTCGAACCCGGCGACCAGCCGCCGCGCTCGATCGGCGAGCGGAATCATGGCCTCGTGCTTGACCTTCCACCGCCCGGACATCTGCTCCACGACCAGCTTGGAGTCCATGCGCACCGAAACCTCACGCGCACCGAGTTCCGCCGCGGCTTCCAAACCCGCTATCAGCCCGCGATATTCGGCGACATTGTTGGTGGTGACCCCGAGGAACTCCTTGCGCTCGGCCAGCACCCGCACCCGCTCGGCATCCCACACCACCGCGCCGTAGCCGGCTGGTCCCGGGTTGCCGCGCGACCCGCCGTCGGCCTCGACGATCACCGTGTCCACCAACGTTGTTCACCTTCCGTGCCGGTCTGAAACTCCGCGTCGGACCGCTCTTCGGCTCGCTGCGTCGGACAGCGAGCCGTATTACCGTGTGCCGCGGGCGCGTGGATGCCGCGCGCCGGCCTGCGCGTGGCCGACGAATCAGAGGCCGGACTGCTTGGTGCGCACCAGGATCGCGCCGCATTCGGGGCAGCGGACCACCACGTCGGGGGCGGCCTGGGAGATGCGGGAGATCTCGCCGCGGTCGAGTTCGATGCGGCAGGCGCCACAGCGGCGGGCCTGCAGCAGGGCGGCGCCGACGCCGTAGGTGGTGCGCTGCTTGTCGTAGGCGGTGAGCAGCTCGGCGGGGAAGGAGCTGGTGAGGGCGGCGCGGTCGGAATCGCAGCGCTGCTGGGCGACATCCAGGTCGGCGACCGTCTCGTCGCGGCGGCGCTCGGCATCGACCAGTTCGGCCTCTGCCTGGTCCAGGTTGGCGCCGGCGTGGTCGTGGTCGGCGGCGGCGGCCTCGCGGCGCTCCATCACCTCGATGAGGTCGTCCTCGAGGACCTTGCGGCGGCGTTCCAGGCTGCCCAGTTCGTGCTGCAGTTCGGAGAGCTGCTTGGCCCCGACCGAACCGGCGTTGAGCATGCCGCGGTCGCGGTCCTCGCGCTTGCGGACGGCCTCGATCTCGCCCTCCAGCTTGCGGATGTCGCGATCCAGGTCGTCGATGAGGATCTCGACCTTCACCGCCGCGTCCTTGCGGGTGGTGCGCTCACCTTCCAGCCGCGCCACCTCCTGCTGCTCGGGCAGCACCTTGCGGCGATGCTCGATCCGTGTCAGCTCGGCATCGACAGCGGCGAGGTCGAGCAGCTTGGCCTGGATCGATGGTTCGACATTCAACGCGAAGGTCTCCTGGACGCTATGGACGAGTAAGACTCCCACCGTACCGTGTCCAATTTGCCCTACGCTTCGCTCCGGGCCGGTTCGCGGCCGAGGCGCGGGTCTGTGGAGCCCGAAGTCTCGATTCTTCCCTCCTCCGAGGCGCGGGTCCATGGAGCCGTTCGTTCCCCCGCTCCAAGGCGGAGGTCTATCACGCCGCGGTCCAGAACCGAGCGCTCCGCCTCCCCGCGCTTGGCCGCGAACCCGAAAGTGCCTGATCAGCAGCCGGCTGCGCCGAGGGTCCACGGGTCGGTGCGCAGCGTCGAGACGCGGGTCCCGAGGCCGGGCAGTGCGGCGCGCACCACACCTTCCGCCTGCGCGCACCAGGGGAACTCGGTGGCCCAGTGGGCGGCGTCGATCAGGGCCGGGCCGCCCGCGCGCAGGTGCTCGTCGGCCGGGTGGTGGCGCAGGTCGGAGGTCACGTAGGCATCGACGCCGAGGCGAGAAACCTTGCCCAGGAACGAATCTCCCGCGCCGCCGCACACGGCGACGGTGCGGATGAGGCGGTCCGGGTCTCCCGCGGCGCGCACACCCCAGGTGGTGGCGGGCAGGCCGGCGCGGACGCGAGCGGTGAACTCGCGCAGGGTTTCCGGGGCGGGCAGCTCGCCGACGCGGCCGATTCCCAGGCCGGAGGGCAGCGCGGCGCGCTCGGTGACGTGGTAGAAGGGTTCCTCGTACGGATGCGCGGCCCGGAGGGCGGCCAGCATGGCGGCGCGACGGGACGGCGGGGCGACCACCTCGAGGCGGTCCTCGGTGACCTCGTGCAGCTCACCGACCGCACCCAGGGCCGGATTCGCGCCGTCGAGGGGCCGGAACTGTCCGGTGCCCGCGACCGTCCAGGCCGCGTCGGAGTAGGTCCCGCTGCTGCCCGCGCCCGCGGCGAACAGGGCGTCGAGCACTTCGTCGCGGTGCGTGACGGGCACCGCCACCATCCATTTGTCCAGGGCGGTCCAGGGTTTCGGATCCAATGGCCCGGTCACGGTCAGCCCGATGGCGTGCGCGAGCGCGTCCGAAACGCCGGGGTCGGCGGAGTCGGCATTGGTGTGGGCGGTGAACAGCGCGCATCCGGAGCGGATGAGCCGGTGCAGCAGCGCGCCTTTCGGTGTACTGGCCGCGACGGTGTCCACCCCGCGCAGCAGCAGCGGATGGTGCACGACCAGCGCCTGCGCACCCCATTCGATCGCCTCGTCCACGACCGCGCCGGTGGCGTCGACCGCGAACAGCACGCGCGACACCGGCTCGTCCGGATCACCGGCCACCAGCCCCACCGAATCCCAGGATTCGGCCAGCCCGGGCGGGTACGCCGCATCCAGCGCCGCCATGAGATCCGCCAGCCGCACCGTTGTCACCACAACCGAACCTCCTGTTCGCTCACCAGCCTGCGCCTCACTCGTCAACCCACCGCGTCGCGCTCACAGACCTACGTCGCGAATGGCCGCGACCAGCCGATCCACCTCGGTGGCGGGTCGCACCGCGACGCGCAGGAAACCCGTTTCCAGCCCCGGGAACGTATCACCGCGGCGCACCGCGATTCCCTTGTCCGCGAGCTTCTTTCGCAACAATTCCGCATCCGGTACCCGGAGCAGCAGGAAAGGCCCGTGCGCGGGCTCGTGCACCTCGACCCCGAGTTCCCGCAGCCGCGGAATCATGGCGGCCCGATCGGCCGCGACGGTCCCGGCCCGGCGTTGCGCCTCGGCCACCGCGGCCGGTTCGCTCACCGCCGCGATGGCTTCCAGCTGCAGGGTGCCCATCGGCCAGTGCGGACGTCCGCGATTCAGCCGTGCCAGCACCGGCGGCGCACCGAGCACATAGCCGCAGCGCAGCCCGGCCAGCGCCCAGGTCTTGGTGAGGCTCCGGAACACGAGCACATCCGGATAGCTCTCTCCGGCAAGAGATTCCGGCTCCCCGGGCACCGCGTCGGCGAACGCCTCGTCCACCACCACGATGCGGCCCGGCCGCCGCAGCGCGCGGATACTGTCCGCCGGATGCAGCACCGAGGTCGGATTGGTGGGATTGCCCACCACCACCAGATCCGCGTCCTCCGGCACCGCGGCGCCGTCGAGGGTGTACGGCGAGGGCAACAGCACCCACGCGACCGGAACCCCCGCGTCCCGCAACGCCAACTCCGGTTCGGTGAACGACGGATGGATCACCGCCGCCAGGCGCGACCCCAGCCGCGGCAACATGGCGAACCCTTCGGCCACCCCGGCCAGCAGCAGCACCTCGTCGATCGCCCGCCCGTGCCGAGCGGCCACCGCCGCACGCGCCGCACGCTCGTCGGCCTCGCCCGGATACCGCCCGAGCTCCCCCAGCCGGCCCGCCAGCCGCTCACGCAACCATTCCGGCGGCGCACTCCCCTGGACGTTCACCGCGAAATCGACCATGCCCGGCCGCGCATCCACGTCCCCGTGGTGCCGCAGCCTGGCATGGTCGAAATCGGGAAACTCCGTGTCGTCCGGCACAGCCGTCCACCCTACGTGGCCGCCTCCCATGGCCACCGGCCAGAATGGCTGTCGTGGGCGAGCTGCATGTGACCTTCATCTGCACCGGCAATATCTGCCGGTCCCCGATGGCCGAGAAGATTTTCGCCGCGCACCTGGAACGCGCGGGGCTGGCGGATCGGGTGCGGGTGAGCAGTGCCGGGACCGGTGGCTGGCATGTGGGAGACGAGGCCGATTACCGGACCGATCGGGAGCTGCAGGCGCACGGGTATCCGACCGGGCATCGGGCGGCGGTGATCGGGCCGGATCATCGGGCGGCCGATCTGCTGGTGGCGCTCGACACCGGGCACGAGCGCGAGCTGGCCCGGCTGGGGGTGCCGTCGGATCGGCGGCGGCTGCTGCGGAGTTTCGACCCGGACGCGGGCGGGCGATCGGTGCCGGATCCGTACTACGGCGATCAGGCCGATTTCGCGCTGGTGCGCGAGCAGATCGAGGCGGCCGTGCCGGGGCTGCTGGACTGGGTGCGCGAACAGCTGGGGGAGGTCGCATGAGCTCGGCAACCTCGCTGCTGCGGCGATTCACCTTCCTGCTGCGGCCCAGCTGGCTGATTCTCGCGGTGGTGGTCGCCGGTTTCGCCTACCTGTGCTTCACCGTGCTGGCCCCCTGGCAGCTGGGCAAGAACACCCGCACCTCCGAACGCAACGACCGCATCGCGAATTCGGTGCACGCCGACCCCGTGGACATCACCACCATGCTGTCGGGCAGCGGCAAGAACACCGAGTGGCGGCGGGTCACCGCGAACGGCGTCTACGTTCCGGATTCGACCGTGCTGGTGCGGCTACGTCATCTCGACGGCCAGCCCGCCTACACGGCGCTGGCCGCTTTCCGCCTCGACGACGGCCGCACCCTGCTGGTGGACCGCGGCCAGGTGGCGGCTGCCCAGGGCGGCACCCGTCCGCCGGTCGTCACCGCCCCGCCCACCGGCACCCAGCAGGTGGCGGCCCGCATCCGCGCCTCCGAGGGCGTGATCGAGAAGAAGCCCCCGACCACCGAAGACGGCTACCGCCAGGTCTATACGACCGACACCCAGCAGGAAGCCACGGTTCTCGGCATCCCCCTGACCCCCATCCCCACCGACGGCCTGGGCGGCTACCTCCAGCTCGAGTCCGGCCAGCCCGGCGCCTTCACCCCCGACCCGCTCCCCCAGCTGGACTCGGGCCCCTACCTCTCCTACGGCCTGCAGTGGCTGGCCTTCGGCGTCATGGCTCCCCTCGGCCTCGGCTACTTCGTCTGGGCCGAGATCCGCGCCCGCCGCCGCGAAAAGCTCGAAGCCGCAGCCCAACCGGCCACCACCGGCCAGCCCGCTACCCCTGACATGACGATCGACACCCCTGATTCGACCGGTGCGGCTACACCCGAATCGACCACTGCCGCACGCGCGACGAAACCCAACGACCCGGCCCCCAAGCCGAAACCCGCCACGAACGAAGCCCGCCTCGCCGACCGCTACGGCGGCACCCGCCGCTGAGCCTGACGGACCCCGACCACCTCACGGCCGGCGCACTGCACTCGGCCTCGCGATCGGGTGCGGGCGGCGCGTACCGATGCCCTGTACCCGGGTGTGCCCCGGGGCCTGGCGGCGTGCTCGGCTAACCTCGCCGGGTGCGTATGGGGACTGCTGCGGCGGCCGGGCTGCTGCTCGGGTTCGGGTTGGACCGGGCGCTGGGGGATCCGCGGCGCGGGCATCCGGTAGCCGGATTCGGTTCGGCCGCAATGAAGGTGGAGCGGCTCACCTATCGCGACAGCCGCGTGGCGGGGGTTGTGCACGAGATCGTGCTGGTCGGTGCGGTTTCGGGGCTGGGGATCGGATTGCGGCGGGCGGTGGCGGGACAGGTGCTCGGCGAGGCGCTGCTCACGGCTGCCGCGACCTGGACGGTGCTGGGCGGGACGAGCTTGGCACGGACCGGGCGGGAGATGGCGGATCGGCTCGAATCCGGCGATATCGACGGGGCGCGGGCACTGCTGCCGTCGCTGTGCGGGCGGGATCCCGAGGTGCTCGACGCGGACGGTCTGGCCCGGGCGGCGCTCGAATCCATTGCGGAGAACACCTCCGATGCGACTGTGGCGCCGCTGTTCTGGGGTGCGGTGGCGGGTGTTCCCGGCTTGCTCGCCTATCGGGCGATCAACACTCTCGACGCCATGGTCGGCTACCGGAACGACCGCTATCGCAACTTCGGCTGGGCGGCGGCGCGCACGGACGATGTCGCGAATCTCGCGCCCGCCCGCGTCAGCGGTCTCATCACCACCGCGCTGGCTGCGGTCGTCGGCGGCCGCCCCGCCGATGCGTGGCGGGCGTGGCGGCGCGATGCGGCCAAGCATCCGAGTCCGAATGCCGGTGTGGCGGAGGCGTCCATGGCGGGCGCGCTGGGCGTGACGCTCGGCGGCCGCACCCAATATCGGCACGGCACCGAGCTGCGGCCGACGCTCGGTGACGGTCCGGTCCCCCGGGTGCGTGATCTGCGCCGGGCGGTGCGGCTCTCGGAAGCGGTGCAGGTGGCCACCGTGCTCGCCGCCGCGACCACCGCCTACCTGCGGCGACGCTGAGCCGGGCAGGCGAATTCACGAACCGTTCGGTCGCCTTCGCTAGATTTCCCGGAAGGAATGTCACAGTCCGCCGACCTGTTTCGTCGATGCTGTGGACGGTTCGCCCACCGGGGCGGGCGTGAGTGAAGGGCGAGGGTGCGATGAGTGACGGACGGCCGGACGGGCCCGATCAGGCCGAGCTGGCGCGACGGTTCGAGGAGCATCGGGGCTATCTGCGGCGGGTCGCGTACAGCACGCTCGGCAGTCTCAGCGATGCCGACGATGTGGTGCAGGAGGCGTGGCTGCGGCTGGTGCGCTACTACGAGACCAGCCCCGAGGGCGCGGATATCGAAAACCTGCGCGCCTGGCTGACCACCGTCACCGGCCGACTGGCCCTCGACCACCTGGGTTCGGCGCGGTCCCGGCGCGAACAGTATGTGGGCGAATGGCTTCCGGAGCCGGAGATCACCACCTGGGACGATCCGGCCGACCGCATCTCGCAGGACGAGCGCGTCACCACCGCCCTGCTGGTGGTGCTGGAATCCCTCTCCCCCGCCGAGCGCACCGCGTTCGTCCTGCAGGACGTCTTCGGCATGTCCGGCCCCGAGGTCGCCGACGTGGTCGGCCGCACCCCCGCCGCCGTGCGCCAATTGGCCTCGCGCGCCCGCAAACACGTGGAGGACGGCACACCCCGATTCCCCGCAAGTGCGGACGAGCACGAGAAGGTGGTCTCGGCGTTCGCGCTGGCCTGGCGTTCCGGTGATCTGAGCGCCCTGCTCGGCGTGCTGGATTCCAATGTCACCTTCACCTCCGACGGCGGCGGCAAGGTGCAGGCCTTCCTGCACCCCATGCACGGCGCGGAGAAGGTCGCCAAGACGCTGCTCGGCTTCCTGGACTTCGCATCGAAGGTCGGTGGCGCGTGGGGGCGTTCGGTACTGGTCAACGGCCGCCCGGGCCTGGTGGTGTTCGACGGCAAGTACACCGGCGTCTTTGCGTTCACCATCGACGACGGCCGGATCACCAAGATCGACGTGGTCCGCAACCCGGACAAGCTGCACGGCATCCCGGCCGATGGCGCGGAGCCCGACTGGCCGCTGGGCGACACCGGCGGAGACAGCGACGCCTGAATCACGGAAGCCGCCGGCCCGCAACCGGATTCATCCGGCGGCGGGCCCGTCTTCCTCGATCAGGACGCGAGCCGCGTCACCGGCCGGAGCCCGTGCGCGGCGGCCACCTCCGGCGAGTAGAGCCGGCCGGCGTCCGCCGTGAGCCCCTGGGCCAGGCCGGGATCGGCGGCGCAGGCGCCGGACCAGCCCATATCCGCGATGGCGCCGACATACGGCAGGGTGACATTGGTGAGCGCCACGGTGGAGGTGTGCGGGACCGCGCCCGGCATATTGGCCACGCAGTAGAACAGCGAATCCGCCACCCGGAACGTCGGTTTCGCGTGTGTGGTGGGATGCGAGCTCTGGAAGCACCCGCCCTGGTCGATGGCGATATCGACCAGCACCGAGCCCGGGCGCATGTGCGCGACCAGGGTGTCGGGCACCAGTTTCGGAGCCCGCGCGCCCGGCACCAGGACCGAGCCGATCACCAGGTCCGCCGCCAGCACCGCCTTCTCGACCTCGGCGGCGTTGGAGCCGATCGTGGTGACGCGCCCGCCGAATCGGACGTCGAGTTCCCGCAGTCGCGCGATATTCGTGTCCAGCACGGTGACTCGTGCCCCCATGCCGACGGCGACGGCCGCCGCATTGCCGCCGGCCACCCCGCCCCCGAGGACCGTCACGTCCGCCGGCAGCACCCCCGGCACTCCGCCGAGCAGCAGGCCGGCTCCGCCCTGCGGCGACATGAGGTGATAGGCCCCGACCTGACTGGCCAGCTTGCCCGCCACCTCGCTCATGGGCGCGAGCAGCGGCAGCGACCCGTCGGCGGCCCGGACGGTCTCGTAGGCGATGGCGGTGATGCCGGAACGCAGGATCGCGTCCGTGCACTCCCGTGAGGCGGCGAGGTGCAGGAAGGTGAACAGCACCTGCCCCTCCCGCATGCGCGAATAGTCCTCGGCGATGGGCTCTTTCACCTTGAGCAGCAGCTCCGCAGCGCCCCAGACCTCGTCCGGTCCCGGCAGGATCCGCGCGCCCACCGCGACGTAGTCGGCGTCGGCGAACCCGGACCCCACCCCCGCCCCGGCCTCGACCAGCGCCTCGTGCCCGTGCCGCACCAGTTCTCCGGCGCCGGCCGGGGTGAGGGCGACACGATATTCCTGCTCCTTTACCTCCCGCGGTACCCCGATTCTCATACCGCCATCGTTCACCCGCGGGGGCCGCGCCGCCATGAGCGCCACGGCCCGATTTCGCCATCGGCAATCAGTTGGCAATTCTCGGCCGCGGGCTGGCGCCCGCTGGCGATCAGGACGCACGGCCGGGCGGGAAGCGGCCCCTACCACCTCGATTCGAGTCGGGACGGATAGCCGATCAGGAGGCGATCGCGGCGACGGCCAAGATCTCACCGGGGGTCGGGATGCGCAGCCGGTCCGCGCGGCCGGCGACGGTGAAGCGGTGGGTCAGGTAGTCGAGGTGCTCGGAGAAGTGCGCCCAGCCCTCGGCGTGGACCGGCACGATCACCGCGTCACCCAGCGCCTCCGAGGCGTGGACCGCAGTGCGGCCGTTGAGGGTGAGGTCGTGGTCGCCGAAGCGGTCGGTATTGGCCGCGCCCACATTGAGTACGGCGATATCGATGCGCCCGAAGCGTTCTGCGATCCGCCGCACATGGTCGACCGAGGCGTTGTCCCCGGAGACGTAGACGGTCGGCAGCTTGTCGGCCTGCAGCACGAACCCGGTCACCACTCCGGTGAACGGCTCGCAACCCTCGGGTCCGTGCAGTGCGGGCACCGCGGTGACGGTGACCGCGCCAATCTGCACCGACTCCCACTCCGCCAGTCCCCGAACGCCTTCCATACGTCCGGCGGCGTCCGGCGTGGACAGCACCGTCTCGACCCCCGCCACGAATTCCCGTCCGGACCGGTCGAGATTGTCCGCGTGCTGATCGTGCGAGAGCAGCACCACATCGACCCGCCCGATCTCGGCGGCGGGCACGGCCGGCCCACTCAGCTTGTAGAGCGTGACCCCACCCGGGTACTCGCCCGGCTCGTCGAAGGTCGGATCGGTCAGCCAGACCAGGTCGCCGTAGCCGAATCGCACTGTGGGGCCGCCGATGTGGAGGAGCTCGAGGGTGGAGGTGGCCGCTGCGGTGTCGATCGTGTTCGTCATGCCGACAAGTCTCGTCGCGGACCGTGGGTCGCGACAGTGGCCCGAAGGCCGCGCCTCGATAAGATCGGGCCATGACTGCTGGATCCGGCGAAGCCGACGCCGCCGACTCCGACGCCGTGCACACGGTGGCCATCGTGGTGTACGACGGGATCAGCCCGTTCCATCTGGCGGTGCCGACCCTGGTGTTCGGCCGCATCGGCGCGGGCGGTCCCGCCGGCAGCCCCTACCGCGTGGTGGTGTGCGCCGAACGCCCCGGAATCATTGCCACCCCAGCGGGTTTCGATATCGTCGTCGCCCATGGCCTGGAGGCGACCGCGATCGCCGACACCCTGGTCATCCCCAGCTGGGAGCGCGATCTCCCACTGCCCGAACCCATCCGGGACGCCCTGCACCGAGCCCACGCCCGCGGCGCCCGCATTGTCGGCCTGTGCCTGGGCGCGTGGGCGGTGGCGGCGAGCGGCCTGGCCGACGGACGGGAGATCACGACGCACTGGTCGGCGGCGGTCGAGCTGGCCCGCGCGTATCCGGCGATCCGGGTGCGCGCGGACACCCTGTGGTCCGACGACGGCGACCTCATCACCTCTGCCGGCACCGCCGCGGCCCTCGACTGCTGTCTGCACCTGGTGCGCACCGACCACGGCAGCCGGGTCGCCGCCGAGCTGGCCCGCCGGCTGGTGCTGGCCCCGCACCGCAGCGGCTCACAGGCCCAGTACATCCCGGTCGCCGTGCCCGAGGCAGCCGACCAGGACCCGATCGAGCACGCGATGGTCTGGGCCAGAACACATCTCGATCAGCCGGTGGATCTGAACGGCTGGGCCCGGACCGCTCTCATGTCGCGGCGCACGTTCACCCGCCGCTTCCGTGATCGCACCGGCACCAGCCCGCAGCAGTGGCTGCTGCAGCAGCGGGTGGACCATGCCCGGCTGCTGCTGGAATCCACCGACGACACCATGGACCGCATTGCCGCCGATTCCGGGCTGGGCACCGGCGTCAATCTCCGCCATCACTTCCACCGTCTGCTCGGCACTACGCCCGCCGCTCATCGAGCCCTCTTCCGCCGAGCTTGACCGAGCTCGGCGAGTTCGGCCGGGATCACGGGGTTCTCGGTACACCGGATCGAAGGAAGTTCGCCGCCGCGGCTCCCCCCGGCGGCCCGGCGCCCGGCGGGGGCTAAGTTCGGGGCTATGAGGATTCAGCTGGGTGAGCACGTGCCGCAGATCGACGAGAGCGCGTGGGTCGCGCCGAACGCCACCGTGGCCGGGCGGGTGCGGCTGGAAGCCGAAGTGAGCGTCTGGTATTCGGCGGTGCTGCGCGGCGACATGGATCAGATCACCGTCGGGGCGCGCAGCAATATTCAGGACGGTTGTGTGCTGCACGCCGATCCGGGCTTCCCGTGCACGGTGGGCGAGGGAGTCTCGGTGGGGCACAACGCGATTCTGCACGGCTGCACGGTCGGCGACGACGTGCTGATCGGCATGGGCGCGACGGTGCTGAACGGCGCGGTCATCGGGGCGGGCAGCCTGATCGCGGCCAACGCGCTGGTTCCGGAGGGCGCCCGGATTCCGCCGGGCTCGCTGGTGGCGGGGGTGCCGGGCAAGGTGCGCCGGGAGCTGAACGAGGCCGAGCGTGATCACATTCGCCTGAATGCGACCGCCTACCTGCACAACACGACGGTGCACCGCCAGGGTCAAGAGGCGTGACTGAAGGGGGCGTGTGAGAATCCCCACACTGAACAAGTGACCATAAAGGCCGCTGTTAGCATCGTGCGAAGCGTTCCCGGCGGCCCGGGCTGTGCCGCCGCTAGCCGGGTGCGCGCTCGGGGCTAGCAGGAGGTTTCAACGGTGTCGTACGAGCACGACGGTATGCACCGACGGCGTATCAGCGTAGCCGATATCGCCGCGCAGCCAGGGGGAATCGAGGCGCTCGTGCGCCGAGTGCACGAACTGCGTTCCAACGGCATCGATTTCGCCGCCAATGCGATAGAGAGCGAAATGGCCGCGCTCGACGTCCGCTGATCGGGCGCGGCGTTCACTGATCGGACGGGGTTGCGACCGAAATCCTCCGGCGATGCGATAATGCGGCTCGACCTGTGCGCCACTGCGCGCCTTGGCCGTTCACCGCAATGTCGCGGTCGCCAACCGATCGACTGGAGACTCGATGCCGTCCGTGCCCACCATCCTGCAACGCATCCTGGAGAAGCCGCGGGCCGAAGGCGAACAGCTTTTGGAGAGCGCGCTGTCGGCATTCCTCGACTTCGGGATCAAGCGAACCAGCATGGGGGAGATCGCGCGTCGCGCCGGCATCAGCCCGGCCACGCTGTACCGGCGCTTCGAATCCAAGAACGATCTGGTGGCCGCGGTGGGCGTGCGCGAGGCACAGCTGTTCATCGCCGAGATCGACAAGCGGGTGCAGGAGGCCACGGCCACCGGCGAATCCGGTGACGATCAGCTGGTCGAGGTCTTCGTCGCCTTCATCACCCAGCTGGCGAGCAACAAACTGCTGCAACGGCTGCTCCGCACCGAGCCCGACACCATCCTGCCGCGCCTGACCACAGAGGCCGGGCCCATTCTCGCCCTGGGACGCACCTACCTGGCCGAGAAGCTGCGTGTGCTGCAGGCTTTCGCCGACGTGCCCGCCTTCGATGCCGACCTGGTCGCGGAAGTGCTTGCCCGCCTGGGCCAGTCGCTGGTGCTTACCCCGGACGGCCTGATCCCGCTGACCGACGAGACGGCCGCGCGGGAGTTCGCCCGCCGCACAGTGCTGCCCATGATCGGCGTGCAGCCGGCCTGAGCGGCCCCGGAAACTCACTCGGACGATTCGGCCATTTCCGGCAGACTGGCGATCATGCAGTACCGCACCGCCCTTCGCTCCGCCCGCGCCCGGGTGGCCGCCTGGTTCCCGGCCCGCCGCGTCGTGAAGCTCGGTGGCGCACTGGTGGCGCTGACCCTGGTCGTGCTCATCGGCTCGGATCTGTGGTTGCGCCTGGCCAATCGGAAGTACGAGTACAGCGCCGACACCGCGCCGCCGGCCGATGTGGCCATCGTGTTCGGCGCGGAGGTCAAGCCCGACGGCTCGCCGTCCGCGTATCTGGCCGCCCGCTTGGAGCTGGGCCGCAGACTGCTGGCGGCGGGCAAGGTGAAGGCCCTGCTGCTCACCGGCGACAACGGCCGCCCGACCTATGACGAGCCGACGGCCATGCGCGCCTGGCTGATCACGCACGGCGTCCCCGCCGCCAAGATCGCCCTGGACTACGCGGGTTTCAGCACCTACGAGTCCTGTGTGCGCGCCCACGACATCTTCGGCGTCGCCTCGGCCATCGCGGTCACCCAGGACTTCAGCCTGCCGCGCACCATCGCCCTGTGCCGCGCCGCCGGTATCGAGACCACCGCGGTCGGCGACGACACCCAGGTGCACGGCGATGTCTACCGGAAGAACTGGCTGCGCGATCAATTGGCCGACACCAAGGCCATCTACTCCATCCTCGTCCACCCCGAGCCCACCTTCCGTGGCAAGCAGGAGACCTCGGTCCGCGATGCCATGGCGGCCGATCCGCACCAGTAGCTCGGATACGGCGAACCCCCCGCCCCGTACCCGGGTCAGGGGGTTCCGGCGGCCGTATCCGGTCGGCCGCCCGCTACCGTGTGACCGAATATCCGTGCGTGCCTAGATATTCCCGGCGAACGCGGCCGCACTACCCGCCGCACCCGCGGCGACCGCGCTGCCCGAGATGAGACCGACGGCGGCAAGGATCAGAGCGATCATTTCATGACCTTTCAACTGCGTACTTCGAAGACGCATGGAAAGTTACTGCCGCTCAACACCCCTGGACGAGATCCGAACCCGAACTCTGGGCGGACTCCATGACGATACCCAGCACCCTCACAGTTCACTATCCGGTTGCGGTGTGATATGCCGGGCGCGAACCGAAGCACGGCGATCCGACCACTCGATACCGACGAGTCGTTATCCCAAATCAACTGGTACACAAGGAAACTCACGAATTCCAAATCGGCCATGGCCGCCCTGCGACCGGCGTAGCATCGACCGTATTCGGGATTGGCAAAGGCCTTCCAACCCTGAATGATTCGCGAATTCCCTGGACCGCTGCACGGCGACATCTCACGTCGGCCGAATTCTCCACTCAGGGAGGTCCATCGCACGCTGCCTCGAAAGTTGTTCGGAATAACGAGGATCGAAGGGATTTGTCATGTCGCAAGCTCACCCGGGTCAACTGCGTCTTTTGGCCCCGAACCAGGAATCCGATGCTCTCGCGGTCGTCGACGACCTGCTCACCGGCAATGCCGCCGGAGTGCCCGAATACCTCGCCGAGGACATCGCGGCCGTGCGCAGCCGGTGCGGTATCCGCCAGGTGCAGATTCCCGGCGCGGGCGGCGTCGAGCTCGACGCGCTCATCGCCTGGCCGCGCGCGGAGGGGCCGCACCCGCTCATCGTCCTGCCGGCGGGCCTCGACAAGACCGGCTGGAAGATGTACTCCGGCGCGGTCATCCGACTGCTCCTGCGTGGGTACGCCGTGGTCGCCTACACCGAACGCGGGCTGCCCGGATCCGGGGGCGAGCTGACCGTCGCCGGTCCCGAGGACGTGGCCGACGGATACGAGGTGATCGAGTGGGCACTGAAGCATGAAGAGCTGCACGCCGATCGGGAGAAGGTCGGGATGGCGGGCATCTCCTACGGCTCGGGCATCAGCCAGATGGTCGCCAATGCCCACCCGGCGGTCAAGGCCGTTGTCGCGCTGAGCACCTGGGCGGATCTGGGTAAGGCCCTCTACGACAACGGAACCCGGCACATCATGGCCGCCGAAGCCCTCGCCGGCATCAGCGACCGTCCCAGCGAGGATTTGCAGAAGGTACTCGAATCCTTCCGGGCCAATACGGATATCGACAAGGTGCTCGACTACGCGCGGCCCCGCTCCCCCGCCAAGGCCGACCAGATCCGCCCGGTGCCAACATTTTTCACCAGCTTCTGGCACGAGACCATCTTCCCGCAGAATCAGCTGATCGATTACTTCGACCGTTTCCCCGGGCCGAAGCGACTGGATCTGGCGATCGGCGACCATGGCGCGGTGGAGATTCCCGGCTTGTTGCTGGGCGTCTACACCCGAACCACCGAGGCGGCCTACGACTGGTTCGACCACTATCTGCTCGGCGTCGACAACGGCATCGACAGCGACGGGGTCGTGCACACCGAGACCATGTACAGCTTCACGATGACCTCGTCGAACGACCTGTCCGCGTGGTCGAATCCCGTGCGTCGCTACCACCTCGCCGCGCCGTCCGGCGCGTCCCCCGACGGCACCCTGGTCACGGATCGGCCGGCGAGCATGAGCCAGAGCTTCCAGGCCGGAACCGAGCAGGTCCAGGCGGCCACCGAATTGGTCATGGACGGCTTCCGCGAACGCCTGCTGATGCCCAACCGACAGCCGCTGGCCGACGTGGACCGCACGCGGGCGGCGGTCTGGCACACGCGGGTCTTCCTCCGGCCCCGCCACATCGCGGGCATCCCCGAGATCGCGCTGACCGTCACCCCGTCCAGCACGTCGGCCACGCTGATCACGTATCTGTTCGACTACAACCCGGTGACCGGGGCGCTGCGGATCATCACCCATGCCGCGGCGACCATCACCAACCGTGGCCCGGAGCAGACCGGGACCATACGGGTCCCCCTGCAGGCCACCGATTATCGGGTCCCCGGCGGCCATCGGGTCGTGCTGATCGTCGACACCAACGACCACTTCTACGGTGACGAGACCGAACCCGGGAGCGTCATCACCGTGTCCAGCGATCACGGGCCCTGCTACATCGATCTTCCGATGGTGCCCTGACCGGACCGACTCGCGGCCGTTGCACGAAGCGGAGTTCGTGCCGATTCGGCACGAACTCCGCTCGTAAAACTTCTTGTCCTACCGGAAATTACGCGGGGACTTCGCTGCGGTCGCCGCTCCACAGGGTGTGGTACTTGCCTTCGGCGTCGATGCGCTCGTAGGTGTGGGCGCCGAAGAAGTCGCGCTGGCCCTGGGTCAGGGCGGCCGGGAGACGCTCGGCGCGCAGCGCGTCGTAGTACGACAGCGAGGAGGCGAACGCCGGGACCGGGATGCCGAGCTGGGTGGCGGTCACGACGACGCGACGCCAGCTGTCGACGGCGTTCTCGATGGCCTCGCGGAAGTACGGGGCGAGGATCAGGCTCGGCAGGGCCGGGTCCGCTTCGTACGCCTCCTTGATGCGGTTGAGGAAGCGGGCGCGGATGATGCAGCCGCCGCGCCAGATGGTGGCCAGGTCGCCGGGGTGCAGGTCCCAGTTGTATTCGGCGGAGCCGGCGGCGATCTGGTCGAAGCCCTGGGCGTAGGCGACGATCTTGGAGGCGTAGAGGGCCTGGCGGATGTCCTCGGTGAATTGGGTGACGTCCGTGGGCTTTTCGCCGAGGGCGCCGGAGGCGAGGCCCTTGGCGGCGGCGCGCTGGGTGCGGGAGCCGGACAGGGCGCGAGCGAAGACGGCCTCGGCGATACCCGTCACCGGGATGCCCAGATCGAGGGCGGACTTGACGGTCCAGCGGCCGGTGCCCTTCTGCTCGGCGGCGTCCACGATCACGTCGACGAGCGGCTTGCCGGTCTTGGCGTCGACCTGCTCGAGGACCTCGGCGGTGATCTCGACCAGGTAGCTCTCCAGCTCGCCGGAGTTCCACTGGGTGAACACGTCCGCGATCTGCTTGGCGTGCAAGCCCAGCGCGTCGCGGAACAGGTTGTAGGCCTCGCCGATGAGCTGCATGTCGGCGTACTCGATGCCGTTGTGCACCATCTTCACGAAGTGGCCGGACCCGTCGGGGCCGATGTGGGTGCAGCAGGGGGTGCCGTCGACCTGCGCCGCAATGGATTCCAGCAGCGGACCCAGCGACTCGTAGGACTCCTTCGGGCCGCCCGGCATGATGGCGGGGCCGTTGAGCGCGCCCTCCTCGCCGCCGGAGATGCCCGCACCGACGAAGTTCAGGCCGCGCGCCTTCATGGCCGCCTCGCGGCGGATGGTGTCGGTGTAGAGGGCGTTGCCGCCGTCGATGATGATGTCGCCGGGCTCCATGGCCGCGGCCAACTCCTCGATCACGGCGTCGGTGGCGTCACCGGCCTTCACCATGATGAGCACGCGGCGCGGCTTCTCCAGCGCGGCCACGAAGTCCTCGATGGTCTCGGTGCGCACGAAATCACCCTCGCCGCCGTGCGCCTCGAGCAGCGCGTCGGTCTTACCGATACTGCGGTTGTGCAGCGCCACGGTGTACCCGTGCCGTGCGAAGTTGCGGGCGATATTGCTACCCATGACCGCCAGGCCGGTCACGCCGATCTGAGCGCGCGCTTCCGAGGTCGCCATGAAACAGCCTCTCCGTTCGAAGATGTGATGACCGCACGAAGTCTCCTCGGCGGCGGCATCGACGGATGCGCTCCACGACGCCATACCTTTTCTACCCGGTCGGCCTCCGCCGCACCGAGGGACCCCGGCCACGCACCCGGGCTCAGCCCGCCAGGCGGCCGGTGACAGGCGGGATCGCGGCCGCCTCGGGTTCGCTGCGGGAGGTCCAGCCGAGCCGCTCGCCCAGAACCCGCGCACAGCAGCGGATGGAGCGCACGGCCTCGGTCTCACCGGTCGCGCGCCACAGCAGCGACCACGGATAGTAGGCGGGCTCGGCGATCGCGATCCAGCGCAGGCCCGGCAGCGGGGCACAGGACCGGGGCACGCACACCAGCGCATGACCGTCGCGGACCAGCCGGCCCGCGCCCAACACACTGTGCACCGTGCCGGGGTAGGGCTTGGCCGCGAACCCCGCTGTGCGGCACAGCTCCCGGATGTACTCGTTGTATTCCGGCGCGCGGGATTCGTCGGCGAACACCAGGGTCTCCCCCGCCAGTTCGGCGAGCGGCACCGCGTGCCGGTTCGCCCAGGCATGCTCCGCGGCGACCAGCACACCCAGCCGATCCAACCGGATGACCTCCGACGCCACCCCGGCCGGCAGCTGTGTCGCGCGCCCGATGCCGACATCGAGCCGCCCCTGGGCCAGCAACCGGCACTGCTCGGGCACCCCGGCCTCGACCTGATGCACCTCGACCAGGTTCGGGTGATGATGCCGGACCGCGGCCAGCACCACCGGCATGGTGTCGAAACTGGCGTCCCCCTGCGCAACCCGCAGGACGGCGTCGGTCCCCGTCATGGTGCGCGCCGCGGCCGCGGCCCGGTCGACGTGGCTGAGGATCAGCCGGGCCTCGCCCAGCAGCAGCGTGCCCGCGGCGGTGAGGCGCACGTAGTGGGTGCTGCGTTCCACCAGCGGGACCCGTAGTTCGCGTTCCAGCCGCTGAATCTGCTGACTCAACGCCGACTGGACGATGTGTTCGCGCGCCGCGGCGCGCCCGAAGTGCAGTTCCTCCGACAGCGTCACGAAGTAACGCAGTTGCCGCAACTCCACGACCGACCCCCTCGCGCCGTTCGACACCGGTGGTCGATGACCGGTTGCCGTCGGCAGTTTCTCCTTCTCGTGCATATCGAATATCGCGCGAACGGCCGTCCGGGTAACGAGTGGTGGGCTACCCGAATTTCGGGGGCATACCCCGATCAGTTCGAGTGGAGATGCTTTCGGAGCCGGGGCACTGCGGTTCGACGCCATGAAACAGCAACTCGCCGACGAATCCGTGCCGCCCCGGCCCGCAATTCCTGGGGCATCACTCGGGGCCGGAACGAATGCGGCACCCTGCCCTACGCGTACCTGCTCCCGGTCGATGCGTCCGACTTCTGGACCATCCGTACCGTCGCCAGCGGACCGTCACGGGCTACGGGACCGAAACCCTTTGTCCGCCAAGCGGGATGCCCACGGCAGCGACCGCCCGAAAACCGATGGTCGCTACCGCGTGCGCACCGATACAGTGCCGGAATGACACGTTTGAATCAGATTGTCGCCGTCGAGAAAGGGATCAAGTCCCGGACCTTCTCCGACCTCACCGAGGCCCATCACAAACTGGCCAAGAACCCGCTGCTGAGCGGTATTTCGCGCACCTACCGCCCCAAGGACGAGGAGGGCGAGCAGCTGCCGCCCGAGTCGACGCGCGTCCAGGTGAGATCCGAGGAGGTCCTGCAGACCACGGCGGAGATCCTGACCAAACTGTTCGACGTGGTGGCCACCAAGGACTGGGCGAACTGCACCGCCACGGCCGATGTGGTGGTGGACGGCCGGACTCTGATTCAGGGCGCGCCCATCACCTACCTGCTGTTCCTGGAGAAGCAGCTGGTGGACCTGCACACCTTCGTGCGCAAACTGCCGGTGCTGGATGCCGCGGAGTCGTGGGAATACGATGCCGCCGCGGACTGCTACGCCACCGAGCCGGTACAGACGGTGCGTACCAAGAAGATTCCGCGCAACCACGTGAAAGCCGAAGCGACGGAGAAGCATCCGGCGCAGGTCGAGGTGTATCACGAGGATGTGGTGGTCGGCTACTGGCGGACCATCAGGTTCTCGGGGGCACTGCCCGCCAAGCGCGTCAACGAACTCACCGAGCGCGTCGAAAAGCTCCAGCACGCAGTCAAGTTCGCGCGTGAGGAGGCCAACAATGCCGAGATCACCCAGCGCAAGCTGGGCGATGAGATCTTCGGATATTTGTTTGGCTGATCCCCGCGGCGCGGTCTACAGTCGGCAGTGCGCAAGGAGCGCAAGCTGAAACCGAAGTTCCCTGTGACGGGTACAGCGGCCCAGTGGAGGTTCGAATCCTCCTCCCGCCATCCACGGCGGGATAGCCCAATTGGCAGAGGCACCGCGCCCTCAAACTCACACTATCGCTCCAGTTTCAGCATTCGCCGCCGAACGCCGAATCGAGGGAACGGATTGTCAGCGTGAAGGTTGCGGGTTCAACTCCCGCCGGCTCAGCCACCAATGGGCCGTAGCTCAATCGCAGAGCGTCACGTTAACTTCAGACTCAACCCGTTCTTAAACGTGTCGGCGTGCCGCAAATGGGCGGACACCGAGACCCCGGGGCAGGCTAGGCCCCGGGGTTTCCCGTCCCGCAGATCGGCGCCGGAGATTCCGGTGGTGATCCTCCGGCCGGCCGGATAGTCGCCGCGCCGCCTCGGACGGGTAGCGCGACCATCGCGACGATGTGGCCCGGATAGAGCGCGGTATTCAGCAGGCCGGCCTGCACCCGGAAATTCCGCAGCGCGCCGGTGCTCCGATCGCGCAGCCGCATAGTGCGCACGGGCGGCGCGAATCCCACGTCGCCCTCGGTCCAGAATCGTCGGAAGTCGGGAAAGGCGCCGAGCTCCCGCATAATCCCGGCGAATCCGCCGGGATCCGTGGCCGACCCCACGGTCCCGCGCAGCCAGCCGACCGACTGCCGGACATCGGATTCCCAATCGGCCATCACCTCCCGGGCCACGGGATCGGCGAACATCCACCGATAGAGATTTCCGCCCTCGCGCAATCCGGGAAAAGCCTGCGCCCAATCTTCGTTCCCGGCCAGCACATTTCCGCGGGTGTCGTACAGCACGGCCAGGTTCGGCCGATGCATCGCGAGCACCCGCAGGGCGTCGGCGTCGATCGACTTCCGTAACTCCGCGACCGTCGGATGGCCGCCGATCTCCAGTCCCGCCAGATCGTGCAGATAACGAAGCTCCGTGGCCGACAACGGATTCCACAACTCCAGGCACCGCACCAGCGCGTCGACCACCGCCCGGGTCGGCTTCGCCTTCCCGCCCTTCTCCAGCTGCGTGATATAGCTGGCGCTCACTCCGGCCGCGAATGCGAGGCGTTCCCGGGAAACGGCCCGATCGTCGCGCAACCGGCGCAGTAGTTCGCCGAACGAGGGAAGCGCGACCGCCCGCCTCTCGTCGAGATTTCCTATACGGACCGTCATTGCCGCCCGGCTCCCTTTCCGCCGCCCGCCGTATCGTCGGCCAACCCTCCGAGATCGCGGTCGGGCAACTCCCAGGACGGAATGCTGCCACAATTTCCACCATCGTGTCCTGAACAACACCGGCAATTCGCTGATAGCGAGGTCGAATCGGCAAACCCGCGGCATTTCGAGACCGACGGGTCACAGCGACAGCATTCCGATACCAGTGACACCGGTTTACGCAATTCGAGTAATTGTCGACATCGAACTCGATACGGCGCAATAGAATTCGGGCGGAGCAACGTCGGACCGGGTTCCGTGACAGCAAGTCCGGGATATCCGATCTGTCCGGTTACCGGCGTTTCCCGCGCGATCAGCGGCAGGACCAACCGGTTCCTTTGGTAAGTTGCACCGAGCACGACCCTGAGGTGGAGAAATCGTCCGAACGATTCGAACAATGGGGTGTGGACCTTGTCCTTTCGAACACTGCGAACCTTCCGGGTGGCCGGCGGCGCCCTCACGGCCGTCGTGGCGGCCGCGGCCGGAATGCTCACGGCCACTGGCGCGCCCAGCGCGCAGGCCGCGCCCGACGACTGCCCGAGCTTCAATGTCATAGCCGTCCCCGGCACCTGGGAGACCTCCATCGAAGACCCGAAGCAGGGCATGCTCGCGCAGGTCACCCGCGGGCTGCCCGGCAGGGTGCGCACCGACTACGTCAGCTATCCCGCCACCGCCTTCCCCTGGGACGGCGAGGTTTACGGCAGCTCCAAACGGGACGCCGTGAATGCCGCACGGGACCTGGTCGCCGGGACGGCGGCGCGCTGCGCCGCAACGCGTTTCGCGCTCATCGGCTACAGCCAGGGCGCCGACGCCGCGGGCGACCTGGCCGCGGAGATCGGCGCCGGGCTGGGGGTGGTCCCGCCCGATCGAGTGGCCGCGGTCGGGCTGATCTCCGACCCCCGCCGCTCCCCCACCGATGCGCTGATCGGCCCGCAGGTCCCCGGCACCGGCGCGGGCGGGCCCCGCGCGGGCGGCTTCGGCTGGCTCAGCCCGAAGGTCCGCACCTTCTGCGCCGAGGGCGACCTCTACTGCTCGGTCCCCAACGACGATCTGGCCGGGCGCTCGGCCGGCCTGCTCACCCAGCTGACATCGCAGGATCCACGCCAGATCCCGAGTTACACCCTGACCCTGCAATCCATTCTGAACGAGGCCGTCTGGCAGGGCGGCGCCGCCATCCTGGCCGCCCCGGCCGACAACCCCGCGAGCGAGCAATGGCTCCGCCAGGTCCAGGACTTCCTGGCCTCCGGCGTCCACCAGTCCTACCCGCACTACGTCGTCGATGCCGACGGCACCACCGCCACCACCTGGCTCCGCAACTGGCTCGCCGACACCGCCGACCAGAACCCCTGACGACACGAAACCCGCACGGGCCGCGTCACCCTGACCTAGCGGGGTGCCGCGGCCCACACCGACTGCCCGAGCGCGTCGGACAACCACTGCTGGGCGCCCCCTGTCGTCACGGTCCCCATAACCTCCTCGGTCAGCCGCCAATACCGGCGGATCCCCGCATCGGAATCCCTCGCACCGAAGAGCAATCGCCTGCGGAACCGGACCGTATCGCGTTCCCCGCGCGCGGCGGCATGAGCATCGACGAACCGATCCAGCTCGGGACCGGGCCGCGGCGGCTGATCCGCCACCATCGAACGCCCAACGGATTCACAGGCATCCGCGACCCCCTCCAGCAGCACCCGCCGATGCCGAATGTCCCGCCCCTCCGAGCGCCACACCTGTCGCGAAACCGCCACCCGCAGATCGGGATCCGCCACCGCGCTCACCAGCTCCGCGCAGGCCACGAGATAGCGCGGCTCTCGGTCCACGGCCAGGTCCGGCACATTCATGGCAATGAACTCATCGAACGTCGCCATCGGCAGCGGCTCGAGAATCCCCCGCCAGAACCCCACCAGCGAATCGTAGGCCCGCTGCCGATCCCGCACCGCCGCAGGCACTTCCAAGCGCCCCGCCCGCTCCCCGTCCGGCGCACCCTCGACAGCGACCAACGCGGCCCGCCGCCAGTTCAATTCCGCCAGTTCGGCATCCACTGCGGGCCGCTCGGCGGCAATCGCCTCCACCATGCTCCGCGACCCGCCCAGCACCTCGGCACGCTCCCAGCCCGACCCCCAGCCCGCGCAACCGTCGCACCGGCACCAACCGCTCGACCGCGGTGCCGGCCTCGAACATCCGATGCCCACCCGAACTCCGCCGCGACTCCAGAACCCCTGCATCGCAGTAGAACCGGATGGTGCGCACCGGCACCCCGGCCAGCCGCGACAACTCCCCGATGCCTATCAACGGGCCATCACGTGTGTCATGGGTCACATTGGCTTGAACCTCCACCCGGGTGGAGTTCCTACGGTACTGGAACAGACGTCGGGAGAAGGAGCAGGTCATGACCACCATGACGACAGACCGGATCTGGCAGGCCGTTGCCACCGAGCGAACCACGACACCCTGGCCAGCCATCGCCTGATCGCGACGGACGTCGATTGGGACGCGGGCAGGGGGCGGGTGGTCGAGGGTGCGATCGGGGCGTTGCTGCTGTTCGTCACCTGGCGGGGAAACGGCGGGCGAACGATGAGTTCTCCGTTCACGACTACGACTCTTAGCCCTACCTCCACAAATTTCCGGAACAAGTTCATTTCAAAACAGCCCGACCGGCCCCCGTCTCGGGGTACCTTCCTGCCCGTGTCCGTCAGCGGACCGGAAGGAATTGAAAGACAGTGTTCATTGGGCAAATCGGGTCGACCGCGATCCTTGCGGCCGACTCGGCCGACTCCTCCGGCGTCTCCGCCGGCACCCTGCTGATCCCGGCGGCCGGCGTGGTCCTGCTGGTGGTGGGCCTCGTCCTGCGCAATCGGTCGAAGCGGCCCGCGGCCGACGCGGCCGCTTCGGCCGGGCTGCCCAAACACACCGGCACCGTCGTCGCCGTCGCGGGCGTACTGATCCTGGCCCTCGGCATCCTCGCCACCGTCACCAAGGGCACCAGCACGACCGCCACCCACGATCCCGAACTCGCCGTGGGCAACTGTGTGACCGCCACCGACTACCGCGGCGCCCAGATCGGCAAGATCCACGCCACCCCGTGCGACGACCACACTGCCGTCTACGAGCTGGCCGCCTCGGTCACCAACGGCGCCACCTGCCCGGACGGCAAACTCCGCGACGCGGGCTACTTCGTGCTGACCGATGGCAACCACTCGCTGTGCTTCGCGCCCAATGTCAAGGTGGGCGACTGCTATTCGATGCAGGCCGACGTCAACCAGATCACCCCGGTCGACTGCGCCAGCAAGGCCGGGCCCGGCGTCACGGTCCAGATCGGCGGCCGCTTCGACGGCAGCACCGACCCCAACCAGTGCCCCATCCCCGCCGGGGCGACGGTCACGCCGCAACCCGCTCGGGTGGTGTGCTGGCAGCCGGTCAAATCGAGCTAGACCCGACATGTGAACGGGGCCCGGCAGAGTGACCGCCGGGCCCCGTTCACATCATGTACCGGGAATTACACGGCCGCGGCCACAGCCGGCACGCCCTCGGCGAGGTCCTGCTCTCCCAGCCGCGGATACGTCGGATACTCGATGCCCGAGATGTACTGCACCGTCCGCACGACCTGGCACGAATAGCCGAATTCGTTGTCGTACCAGAGGTAGAGGATCGCGGTGTCACCGTCCACGATGGCGGCATTGGCATCCACGATCGACGCCGCCCGCGAGCCGATGAAGTCACTCGACACCACATCGGTGGCCGCGGTGAAATCGAGATTGCGGCTCAGCGGACCCGACAGCGACACCTGCCGCAGGTACTCGAGCACCTCGGTCCTGCTGGTCTCCCGCTTCAGCTGCAGATTCAGGATCGCCACCGAAACATCCGGCGTGGGAACACGAATCGAGCTGCCGGTGATCTTGGCCTGGAAGTCCGGCATGGCCTTCTTCACCGCCGACTGCGCGCCGGTCTCGGTCAGCACCAGGTTGAACGGCGCGGAGCGGCCACGGCGATCGGACTTGTGGAAGTTGTCCAGCAGGTTCTGGTCATTGGTGAACGAGTGCACCGTCTCCACGTGCCCGCGCACGATGCCGAACTCGTCGTCCATCGCCTTCAGCGGCGGCACGATCGCGTTCGTGGTGCAGGAGGCGCACGAGAAGATCTGCTGCGACAGGTCCTGGTCGCGGTGATTGACGCCGTGCACGATGTTCGGCACATCGCCCTTGCCGGGCGCGGTCAGCACGACCTTCGCGATACCGGGACGCAGGTGCTGCTCGAGGCCCGCGCGGTCACGCCACTTGCCGGTGTTGTCGATCAGGATCGCGTCGTTGATCCCGTACTCGGTGTAGTCGATCTGCGCCGGGGAGTCGCTGTAGATGAACCGGATCACGTTGCCGTTGGCGATGATCGTGTTGTTCTCGGCATCGACCTTGATGGTGCCGTTGAACTGCCCGTGCACCGAGTCCCGCCGCAGCAGCGACGCGCGCTTGACCAGGTCTTCCTCGCCGCCCTTGCGCACCACCACGGCCCGCAGGTTCAGCCCGTTCCCGGAGCCGACCTTCTCGATGAGCAACCGGGCCACCAGGCGGCCGATCCGGCCGAAGCCGTACAGCACCACGTCCCGAGGGCCCTGCGCCTCGGCCTTGTTCCCGTCGAGCACCTCCGCCAGCACCGTCGCCGTGAACTCGGGAATCGACAGCCCGCGGTCGTCGGAGCGGTAGGCGTGGACCAGGCGGCCGAGGTCGATCTTGCTCGGTCCCAGATCCAGCTCGCTGAGCACCTCGAGGAAGGGCAGCGTCTCGTCGATCGACAGTTCCTCGCCCTCGATCTGCCGCGCGAACCGGTGCGTCCGCAGGATGCTGATCACCGATTTGTTCACCAGCGACCGGCTGTGCAGGAGGATCGTCACCCCCTTGTCGCGATACAGCCTGCCGATAATCGGAATCATCGCCTCCGCGGCAGCCTCGTGAGCGTTCCAGCGGTCAAGATGGTCGGTAGTCAACACAAGTCCTCGGGGTTGCCTCGATGCGTACGTGCACCGATGCTATCCAGCCCCGCGGTATCACAAACCTCGGCTACCCGCATGTGAGATCCAGGTCGCGCCGGGTCGGTCCCGCCAGAACCGAACCGGAGGCGGTCGCCGCGCGAACGCCGCGACGACGACCGCCCGATTCGCCGCTGCGCCGGGCGCCTCAGAGCTGTGCGGAGAGGCTGCTGAGCACCCCGCCCGCGTAGCCGCCGCCGAAGGCGCTGCCGAGCGCAGCCGCCGCACTACCGACATCGACCGACCCGGCTCCGACGGCATTGCCCAGATCGGCGGCCGAGCCCGGTGTGATGTCGACATCCGTCAGCGGAAGCCCGTCCGCCGCGGCCGTGCCGATGCCCGCTCCGAACAGAGCGCAGGCCATCGCGCTCACAAGAATGGTTCGTTTCATAAGCTGTTCCTCTTATCCATGTGCCGAAGCAGGTGCAGTCGTCCCCTGCTCCGCGCGCCAGAGCATATGAAATATCGGCAATTCAGATGAGCGTTTTGGACCGTTTGGTATGCCGACCTCGCCGGACGCCCGATCGGCCCGCGCGGATAACCCTGATTTGCGAATAGATCGCCGAGGCGCGCGCCCTGCGATTCCGAGTCGTGAACACCGTGGTTCCGGCGGTACGCCCCTGACGCGGAGTCGTTGCGCTCGCCGAATACCCATAGCCGCCAGCCCTTTTTGGGAAGCCGATCACATTCGCGTTGTGCCCCGCGAGCCGCCGACGATGGTGGTGTGACAGCAGACGCTTGGAAAGGCGGATAGACATGGCAGGTCGGCATCGTGCGGTGAGCAAACCCAGCAGATTGCTGCGCGGACTCCCGGTAGCCGTGGTCATCCCCGCCGCGGTCGGCGTTGCCGGTGCGGGCTCGGCCGCGGCCGAGCCCGCCGCCCCTCGGGTCACCGAGCCCACCGCGATGGTGAACACTGCTGCGCACGCCGCAAGCGACAGCCCGGTCGCCGAGCCTATCGCGCTCGCCGCGGCCACCCAGCCGTCCGCGCCGGTTGGCTTCGTCCCCGACGCCGCCGCCTCCGCCCCGGTCGATCTCCTCGAACCCGTTGCGCCCCAGCTCATTCCGTCCGCAGCCCCGATCGCCACCGCGGCTCCGATCGCGAGCCCCATCGAGAACGGCACCTACATCGGTCAGACGGCGGGCCAGATCCTCGGTGGCATCTCCGGCGCGCTCCTCGGCGGCACCGCGGGCGGCGCCCTCGCCACCGCCCTCACCGCCGGCGCGGCCCTGCCCATCGGTGCGATCGGCGGCGGCATCGTCGGCGGTGTGGCGGGCACCTACATCGGCTACTACGCGGGCTCTTTCATCGGATCCTGGGTGGCCGAGCAGGCCCCGCAACTGATCCCGAACGTCCTCCCCTGACCCGGATCTCCATACCCGCCACCACTTCTCCGCGCGCCGTGTGTTCCAGCGCGCCGAAGAGGACGTCCCGCACCAGCGGGGTGGGCGTCCCGGAGACGGCGAGCGTTTCCTCGGCTTCGGCCTGCAGCAGATCGTAGAAGTCCTTGGTGGCGGCGGTGAGCAGCCCCATCGACGAGTTCCGTCAGAATCGCGCGGGCATGCTCTCATTGGTCGAGCAGATGCGCGCCCTCGAGGATCGCGCCCGGGCCGCGTCGGAGACGTCGGCGGGCCGCAGTCTTGATCTGGAGCAGTCTTGATCTGGACTCGATGATCAGTGGCCCCCAGGCCCATATCCGATCTTGTATGGTGGCCAACCGAGGCACACACCGACTCGGGGGAATTATCTTGGAACACAAGGGTTTACGACGGCATATTCTGGCCGTCGCCGCCGCATCGATGGCGGCCACAGCTGCCACTGGCGTCGCGGAAGCAAGCCCCGGCACACCCACAGGTCCGGCTGTCATGATCACATTGCCCGCTCCGACCGGGCCAGATCCGGTCGGCGTCACCGAATGGCATCTCATCGATGCCGATCGCGCCGATCCATGGGATCCCGGCCACCGACGCGAACTGATGGTGCAGATCTGGTATCCAGCTGACGACGCCAACACCTCACCCCTGGCACCGTGGATGCCGCCGGGCGCCCGAGAAGAACAACGCTCCGGCCTGACCCAGGCCGGTGTCGCTTCGGACAGCTGGGCGCTCGCGCCCAGTCATGGCCGCAGCGACGAGCCGGCCCGAGCCGGCGGCGGGCGGTTTCCGATCCTGCTGAACTCGCCAGGATTGGACGACACCGCCGGGCTGAACACCTTTCAAGCCGAGGACCTTGCGAGCCACGGCTACGTCGTGGTCGCCGTCAACCACACTCACGAGGCATTCGCGGTTCAATTCCCCGATGGGCACACCGAGCACAGTGCGGTGCCGGTGGATTCGCCGCTGAGCGTCCTGTCCGACCAGTTGCTTCCGACCCGAGTCGCCGATACGCGATTCGTTCTCGATCAACTCGCCGCCGCGGCCGGACATTCCACCGATGCAGGTCCTGCGCTACCGCAACACCTCGCCGATGATCTGGACCTGACGAAGGTCGGTATGTTCGGTCATTCTCTCGGAGGATCGACCACCGCTCAAACCATGCACGACGACGCGCGCGTCGCCGCCGGCGTCAATCTGGACGGCCCCGTACTCGGCTCCGTTGCCACCGACGGTCTCGATCGGCCGCTGCTGATGCTTGCCAGCGACACCTCGCCGTGGTTCGGCCACTCTGGCTGGGAACCGTATTGGGCAACCAACACCGGATTGAAGCTGCCCCTCCGCATCGCAGGCACCCGCCACATGTCCCTCACCGACGAACAGGTGATCGTGGCACAACTGGCCATGGCGGGCCTTCTGAGCGCAGACGTGAAGAACGATGCGATCGGCTCGATCAATGCAAACCGCTCGGTCGACCTCCAACGCGCCTACCTGCTGGCCTACTTCGACGCTGCTTTCGGTCGCAGCGATACGAGCCCCGCGGAAACCCTCGAGCGACTCGCGCAGCCCGAAATACTTCCACATCTGTGACCCTCTGCCATTCGTGTCTCGACAACCATTGCGCCACTCCGTGACCGGACCGCGCTGACCGAACCGGTCAGCGCAGGGCACGGACGGCCGGAACCTGGTGCGGCGCGGAACGTCCGCTACTCAGGAATCTGTTGCCTGGTTGCCATGTGCCATCCCGAACAGGCATGGCACATCCGATTGCTGTTGCCCCTGACCGGTCGGGCCAGTGGCAACAGCGGTGACTGTCAGTGCGGTGCGATCGGCTTCAGTCGTGGCTGATGACAACCTTTCCGAAGCCGCCACCGGATTCGATGTAGGCCAGGGCCTGCGGCAGCTGGTCGAAGGCGAAGACGCGGTCGATCACCGGACGCAGGCGGTGGACGGTGAGGGCCTGTGCGAGGGCCTCGAAGTGGGCGCGGCTGCCGGTGGCGATTGGCCGCACTACCGCGCCGGTGTTGAAAAGCAGTTCAGGATCGATCGGTTCGGCGCCTGCGTCGCCGGACAGCCAGTAGCCGATCATCGCTATCTCACCGCCGAGGGCGGCCGCCCGGATCGATTTCCACAGTGGCCCAGCGCTGTCGACGATACGGTCGGCGCCCATGCCTCCGGTCACCTCTCGCACTACCTGGTACCACTCGGGCGTGCGGCGGTAGTCGATCACCTCGTCGACACCCAGCTTGCGTAACTGGTCCGCCTTCGCGTCGCTCGACGTCGTCGCGATCACGCGCGCTCCGGCCACGACGGCCAACTGCGCCGCGAACAACGACACCGCCCCTGAGCCCAGCGTCAGCACCGTCTGGCCGGGACGCAGCGGCTGGCCGGCGGTCAGCGCATGCCAGGCGGTCACTGCGGCCAGCGGGAGAGCGGCAGCCTCCGCATAGGACAGATACTCCGGGATCCGAACGAGCCCTTGCTCATCCAGCACCGCATACTCGGTGAGCACGCCGTCGATTAGGGTGCCCAGCTGTGCGGCGGCGTCGAGCCGGAACGGGCCGTCGACCCACCGCGGGAACACTGTGGCGGCCACCCGGTCTCCCGCCTCGAACCGCGTGACGTCCGGTCCGACCGCAACCACCTCACCGACACCCTCGCATCCGGGGACGACACCCGGCGTGATCGGCAAGGGGTAGTTGTTCGCCATAACCAGCAGATCACGAAAACCCAGCGCGTTCGCACGGATCCGCACCAGCACCTGGCCCCGGCCGGGAGTGGGCACCTCTCGCCGCTGCAGCGTCAACCCATCCAACCCGCGCCCGGGCTCGAGCCGGTAGTGACGCATCCGAGTCGACTCTGCGCTCATTGTTCTTGTTCCTCTCGACGAACGACCCGACAACCCTGCGCCGCAGCACATCCGCCCGACAATTCCCCGCAGGGTATGAAGTGCGTACCGCGACCGATGCCCGCTCGGGCTGCGGGATCTGTTGCAGCAGTTCAGAATTCCCAGGCTTGCAGCACAATGCCAGCAACGCGGCAGCATTCGTCAGCATCGTGGCGGGATCGGGCAGTCCGCAGCTATCCCGCCGGCAGGCCCCGAGCGTTGACGGCCGAATGCACGCTCATGGCGCATACCGCGCTGGCCGAACCGGCCGGCGCGGGGCGCCGGCGGCCGCACCCGGGCTCACTACGCAGCCCGTCCCGGTGGGGTCCGGTCGAGGCCCTTCTCGTCCAGGCGGGATCTCGTCGTGGTCGGTGTCGGTGCGCACGAATGCCGCGGTTCGGTATTGCGCGGCGTGGTCGCGCAACACCGGATCGCGGAATAGATCATCTAGCGTTGCAGGAACTCCAGGGTGGTGCGTTCGAACGCGTCCTTGGCCTCGAGCATCACCCAGTGCCCGCAGTTCGGGAACACGTGCAGCTCGGCGTGCGGGATGCTGCGCATCGGCAGCAAAGCCATATCGAGTGGAGTCTGGCGATCATCGCGTCCCCAGGCGAGCAACGTCGGGCACACGACCTTGTGCATCATCGCCCAATACGGTGGCGTCTCAGTGTCGGCCAGCGCTCGCCGACGCGCCTCGAAAGCCGCTGCGCCGTACATGGATTTGATCGATGCCAGCGCATCCGGATCGAGCGCGGTCTGCCAGCGCTCCTCGATCAACTCTTCGGTGACGAGCTCCGGACTGTAGGACATGCACCGTATCCAGCGGATCAGGTTCTCCCGCGTCGGCTGCTCGGTGAAATCCTGCAGGATCTGCGACCCCTCGCTGAGGGGCTGGGTGAACAGGTTGGGTCCCACCCCGCCGATGCAGACGAGCTTGTCGACGCGGCCCGGGTGGCGGATCGCCAGGTTCAGCCCGACCACCCCGCCCAGCGAATTCCCGATGACGGCGGCGGATTCGATGCCCAGCGCGTCCATGAAGCGGAGCACCGAATCCATCGCGGTCAACACCGGATTGCCCGGAACCGGGTCGCTGACCCCGAATCCGGGGAACTCCAGAACGTAGCAGTGGTACTGCTTCGCGAAGGCTGCCAGGCTGCCGCGATAGTTCCGCCAACCGCTCACGCCGATCCCGGAACCGTGCAGCATCAACAGCGGCGGCCCGTCGCCGGCCTCGTGGTAGCGCAGAACGCCCGTGTCCGTGACCAATTCGCGTTTCGTGGCTTCAAAGGCTGTGTCCATGACCTCAAAACTAGAACGTGTTCCTAAGATCAATATGTGCAATCAGTAAGGGATACACAGGATTTCGTTGCTCTGACCCGTTGATCAGTGTGCACCGAACTCGAGAATGTCCAGCTGTTGCCATGCGGACCGGGTCGGCAGGTCCGGCTACCGCCAGTGGTGGTCGCCGAGCGCAGCTGCTTCCGAACCACCATCGGCGAAGATGACCTGACCGGTTACGAAATGGTTGGTTTCGCCGGCGAGCCAGCAGATGAGTTCTGCAACCCATTCCGGACGGCCCGGGAACCCGCCGAAGGGTTGCGGCGCAGCAGTTTCGACTGCCCTGCGCACGTTGTCGTCGGCGAATATCCACGCTGCCGCAGGAGTGTCGACAACACCCGAGGCAACGGCATTGAGCGCTATGCCAACTCCGGCCCACTCGGCGGTCGGAGCGACATTGCGCACCCAGCGGTTCAAGGCACGCTTGGCAGTCCCGTAACCAGCGGTCGCGCCACCGGCAGCCGGATCATTCGCCAGATACGCGACGGCGGCAGCCTCTTCGCCATCGAGGCATGCCTGCATGATGCGCTCGTCCGCGGGTGCCAGCGACGAGGTCGACGACACAGCCACCGCTCGGGGCGCGGGACTTTGGGCCAGCAACGGACGAAGGCCCTCCAACGTCGCGACAGTGCCGAAATAGTTCGTTTCCAGCATGCCGGTCCTGCCGCCGCCCGCGATCGCCAGCACCGCATCGATCGGACCGAGCTCACTCACCTGGTCGACGAGTGAGCGACGACCTTGGGGGGTGGACAAATCGGCTTGAACCTCGGCGTTGCCGAGATCGCATCCGATGACCTTGGCACCGCGTTCACGTAACAGTGTGGCAGTCGCCGCGCCGATTCCCGATGCCGAACCGGTAACCACATAGGTACGTCCGGCGGTCCCTGCCTGCGATGTCATTGCGCCCCTTGTCATCACCCGACCAACACCATGCACTCACACCTCATCGATGCCGGAACAACCCCGACACCCTACCCGTCGGAGCGGCTCAGGCGCTGATCCACCAGCCAAGAGGGTTGTCGTCTTCGTCGTAGACGTTGCCGTACCCCCATGCACAGCCGTGCTCGGTCGCCCATCCTTCGATTACATCCTCGATCGCAGGAAAACCGACCGCGACCGGCACTGTGATCACGATGAATCGTCGGTCGGGCGGCATCTCGACCACTCCGCCGAGCCGCTCGAATCCCGCAGTGAGAGTGCTGATCCCGACATCGGAGGGCGGCGTACCCGTCGGGTAGGCCCTCAGGCAGAGGTTTCCCCCACGCCGCAGTACTTCGAAACCGCCGTCGTCGAACACGCGAAGATGGTCTCCGGCGGCGAAATCGTAGGTCAGGCCGGGACTGCCGAGAATCTCATAGTCGTTGTGCTCCAGGAGCTTTGCGGGAAGTACCTCGTAGACAGGTTCCCCGGCAGTGCCTGCCCCAGCAAGCACACGGACATGCCTATGACCGCGGGCACTCTGATCATCTGACACGCGTGGATTCTGTCATCACACTGTCACGACACCCAGGCAACCCCGAAACGTGCGGTACCAGAGCCGTGATCCGTATGGAGCGCGCCTCCGCTTTCACGGCGCATCCGCTATTGCTGCATGGCGCGCTGACCGATTCGGCCTGCATGGGGCGACGGAAGGTCAACTGGCCGTGTCCATCCGAGGCCCCGCCGAAGCACCATCATGCTGCTTCCCAGGCTGATCCAGTCGGCCACGCTCCGAAGATCAACGGGCTGAGATCATCTCACCCGACTGGGTTTGCCAGCCGTGCACGGAAGTGCCGCGGAGGCGGAAACGATTCCGTGCCGCGTCGGCTACGAGATGGTCCGGACAATTCCATCGGCCGCGGACTGTTCGATGGCGGCGAGGAGCCGGTGGTGGCGCAGGGCTGCCTCGAAGCTGGGATGCGGCTGCCGGGATTCGGCGATGGCGCGGGCGACTTCTTGGTAGAGGGCTGCGATGTTGGCCGGTGGGCCGGACTGGACGCCGGCGGGGACGGTGCGATAGGTATCGGGCACGGGCAAGGCTTCGTCGTCGATCCGGATGTTCCAGTCGCCCCAGTGGATGAATGTCCCGGGCTGGGCTGGGGTGGCGGTCAACGTGCCGTCGCTGCCGACGAGCTTGAGGTGGAACCCGTCTCGGGCGGGCCCGTTGCCGCCGTGCACAGCGACGGAGGCGGTGGCGCCGCCGGCCAGCAGTCCGTGCAGCAGGACGTGGCTGGGCGTGGCGTTGGGTACGGTCTGCTCCGTCCCCGCGATGAGAACGCGGTCGTGTGTGCGAGGGAGTCGTGCGGTGACCTCGGTCAGCGGGCCCGCGACCCGTTCGAGTGCGGCCAGGAAATGACCGGCCATGATGGTCACGATGTTGGTTCCCGTCGAAGGATCCAGGCCGAACACCAGATTCGGCCATATTCGACTGCCACCGAAGGGAGCCCCTTCCGCCACCAACGCGACCGATTCGAGCGTGCCGATCCGGCCGTCTGCCAACAGATCTGCGGCGAAGCGGGCGCTCGGGGAGTGGTGGCCTTGCAGGACCACCGCGTGAACGACGCCGGCCGCGGTGGCGGCCTCGGTCAACTCGCCCGCTTCGTCGGCGTCGACGCCCAGCGGCCACTCGGACACGACGTGCTTGCCGGCGGCGAGTGCCGCCCTGATCACGGCGGCATGCCCGGAGGTCTTCACCGAAACGACGACCAAGTCGACCTCGGGATGCACGGCGAGTTCACCGGCGTCGGCGAAGGCGTGCCGTGCGCCGTGGGCGGCAGCCGCCCGGTCCGCGCTGGCCTGATTGGTGGTCGCGACCGCGGTCACGTCGAACCCCTCGAGCGCTGCGAGCGCGGGTAGGTGTGAGCTGTCCGCCCACCCGCTGGCCCCGACAACCCCGACTCGGATCATGTCCCACTCCTTAGTTATGTACCTTTCGGTAAGAAACTAAGTGGTGTGGCACGCACGCGCAAGCGGTAATGTACCGATAGGTAAAAAAACATGGGAGACGGCGACGGAGGACGGCATGCCCGGCGGACGCCCACGCGCATTCGACGCAGACACCGCACTCGACCGCGCGCTCGAGGTGTTCTGGCGGCAGGGTTACGAGGGCACCTCGCTGGCCGACCTGACCGCCGCGATGGGCATCAACAAGCCCAGCCTCTACGCCGCCTTCGGCAACAAAGAGGAACTGTTCGGCAAGGTTCTCTCCCGCTACCTCGACGGTCCCGGCGCCTACGCCGCCGACGCGCTCAACGCGCCCACCGGCCGCGAGGTCCTCGAGCGGCTGATCCAGGGGGCCGTCGACCTGACCGCGGGTGAGAACACACCCCCTGGCTGCCTGTGCGTCAAGACCGTTCAAGCCTGCGGACCCGGCGCGCACGCCGCACGCCAGGACGCCGCCGCCGTACGAAAAGCCGGCGAGGCCGCGCTGCGCAGGCGGCTCGAGCAGGCCACCGACCTGCCGTCGACCTACGAACCGGCTGCCCTGGCCGCACTCGTCCACACGATCTCCGACGGCATCGCCGTCCAGGCCGCAGCCGGGCGCAGCCGCGACGAACTGCGGCAGATCGGCAACTCGGCGCTGCGCGCCCTCCTGAACGAAGGCACGTAGACCGCGCCGCCATGAAATCAGCTCCGCCGCTGGGTGGGTGTGCAGTAGACGTGCACCAATTCGGTCCTGGCGTTGGCCCCTGGTCCCGGATCGATCCAAGGCTGTACGGGTTCGGCGTCGGGGACGCCGGTGGCGCTGAGCGGCGGCACCGGCAGGCGCGGGAAGAGGAACTTCGCACCCTCGGGTGTGGTGGTGACGGATCCGCCTGAGGGCCTGCGCCATTCGACGGTTCGGTCGGGGTGGTGAAGGACCTGCCAGCCGTTTGCTCCGTTGTCGGTCGACGGCCCGGTGTACACGGGCAGGAGCCTCACCGAAAACTGCGGAGTGGCGTTCTGTGCCCGGGTCGGTGCCGTACTGGCGATGCTGAAATCCGGCACTGCCCAGATCACCGCCCTCGCAACCGTGAGCAACGACCACCGGTTGATGCCCCCGTGCGGGAGGTCCCGGGAGATGCTGTTCCAGCTGCACCGTGAGAACCTGCGCGCCGTCGTGGTCCTCGACGGCGCGCTCGTCACAGTCGCGGAGCTGCTCCCGATGCGGTGGCAGGAGCTTCGGGACGACTGATCCACCGCTGAGCTCGTGCCCAATGGTCTTGGGGCAGAACGCCGTACCTCAGTCGGTAGCGAGGCGGGTGGGCAGAGGAGCGAGAGAGAAGTTCTTCCAGATGTAGGTGTCCATCTGGTGCTGGTCCAGGGTCAGGTTGTCGACGCGGTCCACTTTGCCGTCGGAGTTGAAGTGCCACACCAGCGCCCACAGGGTGTCGACCTGGCCTTCGCCTTCGGTCGAGTAGCCGCGGTGGATATCGACGACGTATTCCTCGTTGGCTTCGAGGAAGAACGTCTCGGCCTTCATGCCCGCCTTGGCCAGCTGGGCGAAGAAGGCCAGGACCTCGTCGAGTCCGTGCTTGGTTCCCGAGAGCGCATGATGCCCGGGAATAGTCCATGCGATGTCGTCGGCCAGTACCGCCCTCATGCCGTCCAAGTCGTAGCGCGCATATGCCTCGAAGAAGTCGCTGATCGCCTGGATCTTCGGGTCCTGCTGTGTCACCGCGTGATTCCTTTCGAAGAGGGAATCCGCAGTCTGCGTCCGGTCGCTGGCAGAACGCTGGCAGTGGTCGACAGCGACGGACGCCCACATCACGACCCAGGTCGACCACCCTCCGGGACTGTCCTGGCGGTGGGCGGCGGTTCATGGATCGCCGCGGTGATTTCGGGCTGAGGTTGCGGTGTGAACGCCGCCGCCCCGAAGAAGAGCGGCGGGAATCGCGAAGATCGACATCGTCGCCCCACCGAGGAACGCCAGCACCGACCAGACCGGCCTGCACCCTCCGTGGCGCGCCAATTGGATGCCGACGACGGTCACGATCAGCACCAGAATTCCGCCCGTCCAGCCGGCCAGAGTGACGCCGATCTTGATCTCGGACCAGCGACCACCACCACACCGTGATGCGCTGACTCCCTCCGGAGATCCACGAGCTCCATTCGCCAGACACCGCGAGAGGGGCGGCCATCGAACGAAGAAACCGGCAGATACCGTGCGGTACCTGCCGGTTCAGCGTCGGGTTCGACGAGTGGACCCGGACGACTCCGGGGTCAGCGGGTGGCGATGATCGCCGAGCCGTGACCGAAGAGACCCTGGTTCACCGCGATACCCGCGCGCGCGTTCTCCACCTGCCGCCCGTCGGCCTGGCCGCGCAACTGCCACGTGAGCTCGCAGATCTGCGCGATCGCCTGCGCGGGGATGGCCTCACCGAAACAGGCCAGGCCGCCACTGGGGTTCACCGGCACCCGTCCCCCCAATGTGGTTGCGCCACTGCGCAACAGCTCCTCCGCGCCACCCGTTTCGCAGAGCCCGATGTCCTCGTACCAGTCCAGCTCCAGCGCGGTGGACAGGTCGTATACCTCCGCGAAGGACAGCTCGTCCGGCCCGAGCCCGGCCTCCTCGTACGCGGCCTGCGCGATGGCGGAACGGAACGCGTGCGGCGGGGCCTCGACGGCCACCGCGGAATCGGTTGCGAAATCCGGCAGATCGATGACGGTCTTCGGGAACGTCGGCGTGACCGTCGACAGCGCCCGGATGCGGACCGGGTCGGCGATGCCGTGCCGGCGCGCGTACTCCATCGACGTCAGCACCAGCGCCGCGCCACCGTCACTGGTCGCGCAAATGTCGAGCAGCCGCAAGGGATCCGACACGATCGCCGAGGCCGCGACCTCCTCGGCCGCCACCTCCTTGCGATAGCGGGCATACGGGTTGTTCAGGCCGTGGCGGGCGTTCTTCACCTTGACCGCGGCGAAATCCTCCAGCGTGGCACCGTGCAACGCCATCCGGCGGCGGGCGTAGAGCGCGAAGTAGATGGGGTTGGTCGCGCCGAGCAGATGGAAGCGCAGCCAGTCCGGATCATCGCGGCGCTCACCGCCGACCGGCTGGAAGAAGCCCTTCGGGGTGGTGTCCGCACCGATCACCAGCGCCACATCGGTCAACCCGGCCAGGATCTGAGCACGCGCATTGGCAATGGCCTGCGCACCCGAGGCGCAGGCGGCGTAGCTGCTCGAGATCCGCGCGCCCGACCAGCCCAGTGCCTGAGCGAAAGTCGCGCCCGCGACGAAGCCGGGGTACCCGTTGCGGATGGTGTCCGCGCCGGCGATGTACCCGACATCGAGGTGGTCCACCCCGGCATCGGCCAGCGCCGCACGCGCCGCGACCAGCCCGTACTCGACGAAGTTCCGACCCCACTTGCCCCACGGGTGCATGCCCGCACCGAGGACGGCGATGTCCCGATCGTTCGTGTCAGTCATTGACCGGCCTCCACATCCATACCGTGTGCTCTGCCTCGTCGTCCTCGTACAGCGTGCCCACGGCCAATTCCACCGGCATGCCCACGGCCAGATCGTCCACGGTGAACCCGCGCACCACCTGTCCGAGAATCACCATCTGCTCGACCTCGAGCTCCACCGCCGCAACGACATACGGCTCGAACGGATCCGCCGAGACATAGGGCGCGGGCGGCTTGTACCGGGCGTCCGCGTACGACCAGATCCGGCCACGCGTGGAAAACAGGTATTCGGCCAGCTCGGAGCCGTCCTTCGCACCCGCACAGCGCGGGTTGCGACAGGCCAGCGTGTTCCGCGGGAAATACGGTGTGCCGCAATCCTTGCACCGGCTCCCCTTGAGCCGCACCACACCGTCGTCCGCAGTGAACCAGTCAGCCACAGCGGGGCGTTGTTCTTTCTGCACAACCCCGACGGTATAGGAACACGTTCTACTTTGGGGCCGAATTCCACTCCGCGGATCCGCGCCCGGAGGTACGGTGACTCCAGATTGAGGATGCCCCGACACCCTCGAGTCGATCTGGAGTACCACAACGCGATGGGCACCAAAGCCATTGACCCGCAGTCGATCCGCAACGTCACCCTCCTCGGCGACCCCGCCGATACGGCCCGAGTGGCGCAGCACCTGCTCCGCGGTTCCGGCGACCCCACCTCCAGCCCGGCTTCCACGCTCCACTGGGCAACAGACGGCATCGAGCACACGATCCGCCTCGCCGAACTGTCCACCCGAGCCCCCATCGCAGCCCTGCAGCGCTCCGTCCGAGTAGCCGACGGCGTGATCGCGGTGGTCGACGCCGCCACAAACCTCGCCCCGCGCCTCGAAACCATGCTGCGCGTAGCCGACGACCACCAGGTCGCCCGCCTCTGCCTCATCACCGGCCTGGATCATCCCGACGCCGACTTCGACCGCTGCGTCCACGCCATCGCCGACACCCGCGGCGCAGCCGCCCTCCCCCTCCAGATCCCCATCACCCCCGGCCCCCACCTCGAGGGCCTCATCGACCTGATCGCCCTCTGGTCCCTCGAACCCCTGGCCGCCGAAATCTATGGCAACCACTGGAAACTCGCCGAACCCTGGCACCGCAATCTCGCGACGACAGTGACAGCCCAACGCGTCAGTACCGCTACCCCCACCACCCAGCCAGAGCTCCCCCGCGACCAGCTACATCACCGAATCCGCCACGCAACCCGCATAGGCGACACAATCCCGATCCTCTGCAGCTCCGAAGCCCCCACCCCAATCCTGGACGCCATAGTCCGATACCTCCCGTCCCCATTGGATGTCTGCCAACCAGAACACGCCCTCGACTACTGACCGCCGCCGCCCTCGCCGCGAATCAGCGCAGCGCTTTGCGCCGCTACACCCATCGCGGCACCGTAGTCCGCCGCCCGGCCCGAGCCGGCGAACTCCTACCCCGCCCCCTCGGAGTCAACACGATCGCCGTCGGCGCAGCCCTCCTCCGCTGGACCCGCTGACGCCGAGCAGCGGTATCGGCCTGAAGATTGCCCCACGAAAAATCTTGGCAGACATGCGATTTCAACAGACACCCCAACGGAATTCGGCTCCGATCCCGCCGTCACCGGACAACGCATTTCGCCGACAACTGGGTACAAGTGCTTTACAGATGCTCAATCGGTTGAAACGAAATATCGCGTAAGCTGAAAGCGGACGCGCCGTACTGGTCACGCGGCGACCGGAAACTACTCGCATCGAGGTGAAAGAAGCATGGCCTCCGATGTTTCATTACGGCCCAGGTGAACCTGGCCCAGGTAATTGTTTCGCCAGCAGGCGAGAACGCCAGTAGTTTCTGGTTTCATCCTGCTCGGGCCGGGCCGAACCCGGAAGTAAGAACAAAGAAGAAAGTACGATCATGCGTAGAGCAACGGCGCTCTTCGCCGCATTACTGTTGGCCATCCTCTTTTCCATCACCTACGCGACGAACCCGGCGGCTCGGGCCGATGGCTGCACCGGCGACTGGGCCATCGGAATCGGCGGATCAGGCGACCCATCGGTGTTCGCTCCGTACGTCGACCAGTCCGTCGGGTACGACCCCGCCGATCCGATGCCGGCGTTGAACGAACTCGACCGGCTCTTCTGGTCACACCGCACTGAATGTCCGCGCGATCATGTCCGGTTGATCGGGCACAGCGAGGGTGCGGGCATTCTGCATGCCTGGGTCACCGCCCACCAGGATGCCGACAATGCGAACGCCATTCTGCTATCGGATCCCAAGCGCGCTCCGGGACCCGGTTCGGGTGGGCTGTCTTCGACTCCCGGGAATTGGCTCATCGGTTATCCACTGGCCGGTGTCGACGATTGGTTCGGCAACATCCCGGTGCTCACCGTATGCAACCGCGACGATCTGATCTGTGACACATCGGCTGGTTGGTGGGGCTACGTGTTCGCAGGAGCGCATGATCGCTACGATTTCAACGTCTGGGACTACGGCGATTGGAATTCCGGCGTCTGGTACCGGTAGTCGATGATTCGCGGGATCAGAGTCGAAAGAATCCAGGGTGCTTATGTGGAAAGAAATCCGCTATACCGCAAGTTGAATTAATTTCAGCGGCCATCGGCCCACGACGCGGCCCTCCGCGGAGACAGGCCCGGCGCCTCGAGGGGAACAACCTGTTGCAGGGCAAGGGTTCTCAGCAACGCTGCAGGGAAGCGCAGTCACACCCACCACCCAATCGACCCGGGTAGTGTCTCCTGCTGGTCAGCAAATGGGGTCCAGTAACGAGAGGAGGGCGTGCTTGATGACGGGGTCGATCACTGACCGTTTCAGGATCACCACCCCCTCGGCGCGAGACGGTCATGGCTGCGAGTCCGCCCGTGCCGCAAGGTAATCGGTCAGTGTCTGACCACGAAGACCGCACTGTCGCCGTAGTCGGCGAGGTAGGCGGCACCGGTGCCGGGGTCCACCGCGGCCGCCGCTGTGGCCCCGCCGGACCCGGGGATGGGGGTGACCTTGTGGGTGTCGGCGTCGATCGCCATCGGCGTCAGGTCGAGCGTGCTCGGGTCGCCGGTCACCGGCAGCACCCCGACGTAGAGGATGCGGCGGTCCTGGTCGAGGGCGATCATGCTCGGGCGGTGGGCGGGGATGATGCCGGTGACCCGGTTCGTGTGGGTGTCGATGGTCGATACCGAGTTACCCACGTTGTTCGCGACGTAGAGGGTGCCGGAGCGATGGTCGAGCGCGAGGCCCAGTGGCGCCTGGCCCACCGTGACGGTCGCGGCCACGGTGTTGGTCGACAGGTCGAGCACCGACACCGAGTTGTCGCCGGCGTTGCCGACGTAGAGCCGCGAGCGATCGACATCGACCACGACGTCGATCGGCCGGATACCCACCGCGATGGTGGCGGTCACGGCGCGGGCGCGGGGGTCGATCACCGACACCGAACCCGGCTTCGACCCAGTGCGTACACCGGTCTGGCCCTGCGCGAGCGGATCGACGGTGGCGTTAGTGACATACACCAAATGGGTGCGGGGGTCGACCGCCAGGTTGTCCGGGTTGGCCCCTACGGCGACAGTCGCGGTGACGGTGTTGGTGTTCGCGTCGATCATGAAAACCTTGCCGGCGTCGGCATAGTCGGTCACGTACACGGTGCGAGTTTGCGGGTCGACCGCCACACCCATCGCGCCCGGAACGTTTTCGATAGTGGCGGTGACAGCGGGGGCAGTGCCGTCGAGAACGGAAACGGTACCGCTGGAAGAATTCGCGACGTACACCTTGTGTGTCATGGGATCGACCGCGACGCCCTGCGGGTTCTTCCCGACGGCCACCGGGCTGACAGTGAAGGCCGGCGAGCCGTGCGGTGACGGTTTCGGCCACATCAGGACCACAGCGACCGCAGCGATGATCGCGACCGCCACCGCGGCAACCGCAAGCAACCGGCGGCGGACGCGGCGCTTTCGGACCGGAGCCCCCGCCACCACCGCCGGCTCCGTCGTGTGCGCATGCTCGGTGCCTCCGACGGCCGGGATGCCTTCCGGCACCATCTCGGATTTCGGCGGTGCGGGCGGCGATGAGACGGTTGCGGTGAGCTCCTTCGATGACGCCGCCAGCGCGTCGTTGGCGGCAGCGGCCAGCTCACCACAACTGGAGTACCGGCATTCACGGTCCTTGGCCAGGGCACGTTCGACGATGACATCGAAACCCTCGGGCACACGCACTTCACAGTGCTTGCTGGGCTTGGGGACCGGCAGGCTCACATGCCCGTACATCAACTGCGCGGGGGTGCTCCCCGGATACGGCAGAGCCCCGGTCAGCATCCGATACAGAGTCGCACCCAGGGCGTACACGTCGACACGGTGATCGACCGCCACGCCGATATCGAATTGTTCGGGCGCGGCGTACTGCAGACTCGCCAGGAGCATCCCGCTGCGAGTAAAACCGCCGGTTTCATCGAGAGCCTTGGCGATACCGAAATCCGCGAGCAACACCCGCTCGGGTTCACCACGCGACGCGTCGGTCAGCAAGATGTTGGCCGGCTTCACATCACGATGCAACACCCCATGCCCATGGGCGTAATCGAGCGCAGCCGCGGTCTCGGTGACGATCCACACCGCCCGCCCGACCGGCAACGGCCCATCCCGCAACAACCCGGCCACATCGCTGCCATCGACATACTGCATCGCGATCCACAACTGACCACCCTCGTCACCGCGGTCGTAGACGGCGACGATATTGCGATGGTCCAGCCGGGCAGCGGTATCAGCCTCGCGCAGGAACCGGGCACGCACATCCTCGTCATCGGTCAGAGCACGGTTGAGCAGCTTCAGAGCGACCAGGCGCGGCAGATTCGGATGCTCAGCCAGATACACCGTGCCCATACCACCCGCACCCAGCCGACGCACGATCCGATAACCAGCGAACACGCCCCCAGGCTCCAACGAAGCACCCATCGCTGAGGACCCCTCCCTTCCGGGAACACCCTCAAACCGACACCCGACCAGCAATATCCAGCCCACGAATCGGGCACCCACACCGGCAACAGAAACCTCTCAACAAGCATAGGCGCGGACACCGGCCACACGAGATCTCGAACCGGTCGGCCCGCTCGAGTCCGGCCGGATGTTATCGACCGCGAGGACACGGCCGTAGACCGACAGGATCGATCACCTGACCAACAACGGGGGTATGAAACGGCAAGCCCGGCCACGCCCAGGAACGCGTGACCGGACCGCACCCCGGAATGTAGAAAGAAGCCGTGCCGCGCATCGCCGTCACCCTGATGGTGATCTTCGGGTTCATCGGTTGCGCGCTGAAACTGCGCCTGCTGGCCGCCACCAAGGCAATCATGAGGCCGTCCGCACGCCACAGCACCGGCGGGAGGCAATGAGCCGGCCTGCGACACGATCACCGTCCACCGTCCACCGTCGAATACGGCGAGATACACTTCCGCACCGGAAGGGTGCTCCTCACTCACGAAATTTCTGTCTTCAGCAAACAGGATTATCGCAAGTCGGCGTACGGATGCCTCTTCGGTAGTTATGACACGATCGGAATCCTATGCAGCATTTGGCATGTGCCGCTCAAATCCAGATGCAAACCGACATACGACAAGATCAAGGGCGGTGAATCATGAACGGTGAAAGTATTGCTCAGAGTGAGATCGGCCGAATTCTCGGCCCGGGCGAGAATATGCTGTGGGCCGGACGGCCGAGGCAAGGGCTGGCGCTGCAGGCAAGAGATGCGTTCATGTTTCCGTTCAGTCTCGTCTTTTGCGGCCTCGCGGTGTTCTTCGTAATCAGTGACGTGGCCGAGGGCGCATCTCCCTTCCCCTTGCTGTGGGGAGGGGTGTTCTTAATGGTCAGTCTCTATTTCCTGCTGGGGCGTTTGATTGTCGATGCCCAGCGTAGGGCGCGCACCTTCTACGGTGTGTCGAACAGGCGGATAATAATCATTTCACGCCTTTTCGGATACAAGGTGCAGACGTTCAATCCGCGTACCCTCGAACATTTGTCCATCACAGAACGTTCCGGAGGTGACGGCACCATTTCGTTCGCTGCGATCAGCTTCTTCGATCCCCGGTGGTCCACCGTCTTGTGGATAGGCGCAAGCCCGCTTCCGGCGTTCGAGATGATCGAATACGCGAGAAGTGTTTACGAGCTCATCGAGAGGACTTGGACTCCGCAAGACTAGTGGCGCGAGTATGCGGATCACAAGCAAGTCGGGAGCCGTGTGCAAGCTGCCTTTTACGAGTCCGCGGGTGGTCTCCGACACTCCGCCACCGCTGCACTGCCCGAGTTGCTGTCGTCAATAAAGCCCCGACGATATGACGAGGGACGCTTGGGCCTCGGTCTCCGCCGTTCGCGCAGGGAGTAGATCGTGGGAAGTAGATCGCGCCGACCCTTGCAGACATGCCCGAAGGCCGTGCTTCCGGCCAGCAATCGGCAAACATTCGCTGCTACGCGGATGCCAACACGAACAGCCATCAAGATCGGAGCTGATACACGAAAACCCAGGTGTGACCTGGATTTTCTGGAGTGGGCGCAGAGGGGATCGAACCCCCGACCGCTGGTGTGTAAAACCAGTTCAGTGGTGGACGAGACCAACACAGAGTCCGCCTGCGAGTTCAATACAAAAATTGGCGCAGGTCATCGGACTCGGAGTCGCTAGACCTGAGGACTCAATGGCACGCTGCATCGCACGTCTGGACAGATGTCTGCCCCAGATCTGCCCCACGCCTGTCTGTTAGCTGCCCCACGTTCAAACCGCCCTGTCTGCGGGGTGTGCCCCCAACCACGACCGCGCCGTCCTCAGGCGACAGTCACGAGTGGTCCGGCATCAGGCGAGATATGGGCACCCTGCTGAGGCGGCGCATGATCAGCAGCTGTCATGTCTCCCGATCTCAGATACCTGCGCTTCCCCGGGAACGGAGCTTGTCCACCGTTCGCCACCCATCGGGGTGGTCCGGAAATACTTGGAAGCTCCGGTCGGCACAGCTTCGCCGTGGTACCGAGCGGCCACTAGAGTATCGGCATGGCCGAGATAGATGCGCAACCTAAATCCGTACAGGTTTTGTACGAATGGTATGTAAACAAACGCCTCCAGGTGAATCGGCGGTACCAGCGAAAACTAGTCTGGACGTTGGAAGAAAAACGCGAACTCATCGAATCCGTCAGAAGTAATTATCCAATTCCTTCTGTCTTGGTTGCGGAAATTTCCGAGAACCGATATGAGATTATCGATGGACTGCAACGCCTGTTTTCTATCTTCTCTTTTCTCGAAAACTCCTACTCAACCACAGACAATAAGTATTTCAATATAGATGAATTCCCGGCCGCCAAGTTGCGATCCGAAGAGATTCAATTTCCCGATACCTCAGGCGGGGAGAAGATCTCCCGAGCCGAAGTAGTCGCTATCATCGGCTACAACTTCCCGATATCAATCATGCGAGATGCTTCAGAAATTGAAATTAATGAGGTATTTCGTCGAATCAATACTTACGGCCGCCGACTGAGTGAGCAGGACCGACGCCAGTCGGGTGTACAGGACAAGTTCGCAAACATGGTCAGAAGGATCTCCTGCTCATTCCGAGGGGATTCCTCCGCCGATCTTATTGATCTCGGTTCCATGCCCTCCATCAGTATTGACCTTCCGAAAACCAATCACGGATATGCGATCCAATCCGATCAGACATTTTGGGTCAGGGAAGGAATTCTTCGATCCACGGACTTGAGGGATAGTGAAGATGAACAATGTATCGCCGACATCGCAGCTTGCATCGTCGGCGGACAGCTAATTAACCGCTCGAAGGAGGCTCTCGATGATGTCTATCGCGAGCACAGCAGCGAGAACGTTCGCCTACAGGAAGCACTGGCGTACTATGGCGAAGAAAAGTTCGTTGAAGAACTTCAGTATTGCGTCCATGAGCTTGAAAAGTGCTGCGAAGCCGGTAAGCCTACGAAACTGAAAACGCTCTTGTTTGAAACATCCAGCAATAACAGTTTTTCAGCCATATTTGCGGCTGTCATCATTACCCTTCACGGAATCCTGATAAAAGAGAAACGTAAGATATCAAATTATACGGCAGCAAAGGAAGCACTCAATAATCTGAATAAGCACATCGATACCGGCCGAGGGGCGACTACGGTAGCTAAGCGGGAACGCAATATTCAGATTATATCAGGCCTGATAAAGCCACACACAGTAGCCGACGACCTCGGCGCGGTGTACACGAACCACTCCTACATTCAGATAGACGAACTCATCCAACGTTCGCAGATAGAATCTTCCGGATACGAACTTAAGCAAGGTCTTCTGACACTTTCCGAGATCGGCCGAAAAAAAGATCCATCCATTATTGAAAAGGTTTGCAAGAATATATGCGCGATTGCAAACAACGGACCCAACCAAGATGGTGTCGTAATGATAGGGGTTGCGGACAAGAAGTCAGACGCTGACAGGATTGAAAAACTCGACGGCATCAGCCCGAAGCTTGTGGGAAAGAAGTATGTGGTTGGCCTCAGTAGAGAGGCTAAACAACTAATGATATCCAATGAGGACTATTTCTCCCTTTGGAGGGATGGAATTGCGAGTTCAGCATTGAGCGACGCATTGAAGTCGGACGTACTGTCTAATATGACTTGGAACAATTATCATGGTCTAGGTTTGATCGTCATAACGATACCAAAGCAGAAAGACACGTCATACTTTGACGGGGCTGTTTACACCCGAGTGGGGGACACTCTAAACAAGGCCACGACAGCGGTGGATATCGTCAACGTGTCCAGGAGGTTTACATAGCAGGGATCATCTGTGTTTGGGTAGTTCACTGACTCCGCATCGGACCGCACCGGTGCCGTCTCAATCGCGCGCGGTGCTGCCCCGCCCCACGGCGCGGAATCCCTAGAACGCGATACTGGTTCAATCCCAGTATCGCGCACCAACGTTCGACCAGATCAGGCCCGGTTTTCGCCGGGCCTTTCTGCTGTCGTGAACTCAATGTGAACTGACTGGTGTGAACTCAATCTGAACTGAGCTCCCACCCCCAGGTTCGCACTCGGTACTGAACTCCCCGCCGCACTTGCCACAGTAGATCGGACCGTCCTCCATCACGCTCTTGGAGGTGCGAATCTTGCGGCCGCAGTCGCACTCGGCGGACAAGCCGTTGTTGTTGGACTTGCGACCGCCGCGCCGATTCGGTTCGCACCGACGGTAGGCCACCAACACGAACGCAAGCTCTTCGAGTTCATCCCGGTATACCTCACGAGTCCGGTCGGGCACGGTGGTGATCGACCATCCGATCTTGTCGTGATGTGCCATGGTGAGCCCGAGCTCCTCGCCGAGGGCACGGAATCGTTCATTGTGCCAGCGGCCTTGGCGGCTGGTGTCCTTGATCCCGCGCGTGACGGCGACGCCGTGAGCGGCTTCATGGAGCAGAGTGCCGAGCACATCGGCCGCGCCGCGCTGAAGCCCTTCCCCGCCGACGAACAACTCATGAAGTTCGTACTCGCCGCGGATCCAGCGGTTCGGCGCGAAGTGCCCGAGGGTCATTTCGCTGGTACCGGTTGAGCCAGCTCCCACGGTCAGCACAACGTCCGGAACGTCGGGGTGGTGGGCTCGGATTGCGGCCCAAGTGTTTTCAAGGGCGGTGACGAGTAGGCCGGTGATGGTATCGGAGTCGGTCATGATCTCCGGGTCCTTCCGATGGCGTTGACACGTACGTGTCAACCGGTCCGTGAGCGCGTTTCGGGTTCGGGGCCAGTGGTTTGACACGTACGTGTCAAGGGGATTGGGAGCCTCCGAGAACGTGGATTCCCTGGGCGCGCGACGCGTCCTCCGAGGGCAGGCCCCTCGGCCTGCCCCTCTCGCCTGCCCAGGGCGTCCAGGAGGCTCACGCTCAAGGGGCGAATTTCCCTCACCGAACTGGAACTCAAATCGCCTGACCGCAGGGGAAATTCGTCCCCTTGACGGGAGGTTGGACGCCCTTATCATGCGGCGTGCGCTCAGGGAATCCACCAAACCTGTTCGGGCGCAACGGGATGATGCCCATCACCGGACTCGGAACCGCCATCGGCCGCACCGGGACGGACCACCACTGCCGGGTACCTCACGCGAGATTCCATCACTTTGCCGTACGCAACAGCACGCTCACCCCCCCGGATCATGGTGCTTGACCATTCTCTGGAGGGCCTCGGTGCGATGTCTAGAGATGAAGCATTTCCCGAAGCCCGTCCGAATTAGTTCAAAATACCCAGATTGGCAAAGATCATTGAGATGACTGCAAACCTTGCCCTTAAAGTCGCGCCTCATGTTGTGAGCGACTTTGTCCAACAACTACATCCAACCTGATCAACACCGGTTCCCGTCTCACAGATAGCGGGTTAATCCGAAGGATTATTGAGATCTGGCGGCTGCTCAAGATTCTGCTCTCTCTTTCTCTGTTCCGCCTTGAGTCGATGCACTTCAGAGGCAAATTCTTTGAGGGCCTCGTGTGGATCTTCGATGTGCTTGTAGCGGCCTACGCCAATTTCTAGAGCCTCGATTTCATATTCGACATCGTCGGCCGTCTGCTGTAGGTAAAAGCTGCGTTCTTTGAACTTAAAATAGGCCATGAGGCCACTTGCAACGCCGACTGTGAAAGTGAGTGCGAGAACTGCCCACCGAAGAAACCCGAACTCGCCGGAGACTCCCGAGGCTGCCGTCGCAGCCAATGATCCGACGATCAGTACGACCTGTAGATTATTGTTCGTCCGACGATACTTGGAACCTTCCTCCCGGAAGCGTTCAACATCGGCGCGAGCATCCTCTTTGTAAGCTGATCGCCGAGTATCAATCGGAACGGATCGTAACGTATACAGGGACTTCCGAGAATCTATGGCATAGTCAAGAGCGAGTTCTATTTGATCGATACTCCTCCTCTTGTCATTCGAGAATATTCGCCGAAGGAATGATGTTTGCCACACCCGCAAACCGTCTGGGTCCAATATTCCTGAACCCTCACCCGAATTGACCTCACTCCCAAACTCGCCTGGCCTCGCACGCTCTACCGGTCCACCTGGATGAGTTTTCAGATAGTAAGATGCGATACAGAAAGCAATCGACACCGGTATTGCAGGGTAATAGATCGCCTTAAGCAGGGTCGGGCTTACCTGAGGAACCCACCATAATGCATAAAGAATCAGGGCAAGGATCGGTCCTAGTGCAATGGAATAATTGGACCAAGATCTTCTCCGTTTCGCAAGTGCAAGATCTCGTTCATTTTTTCGTATCCTATGATTTAGGGCGATCTTTGATTCGGCGAATTCTCTATCGTCGACTTCTTTGCCGTCGACTTCTTTGCCGTCGACCTCTTCATTGCCGACTTCTTCATTGCCGACTTCGGCTTCCACTATTAGCCCACCTAGCTCTGTTCAAACAACTACGCCCGCGGCGTCAAAACGACAACGTCTTCGGAAATTTGAACCAGCCATCCCCCAGATCCAGCGGCAATCCCGCTGCAAAAGTCAATCATGCGTGCCGATTGCTCTTCGTCCATTTTGCCAATATCAATAGATATTACTCGCCCTAGTCTGTATTGATGCACAAGATCGCGGGTGGAGACGCGAAAGCTAATGGGTGCGAGGCGTGCAATAGCATTGAGATGCACCGTGGGATTTGAATGAATCCTCGGATCGTAAGAGTTTAGTTCCAATGCTTCACGCAATGCAGCCAAGTAACCTTCGCGTCCAAACCGGCGATATTTCTCCCCAGAACCTACAGGGATACTTTGATCCCGACGGCGTCTAATGGTATTAGACATCCACAACAAGGCAAGGGTTGCGAGAATGGCAAGCGGTGCCCAAAACACTATGCCAGTATTCTGCACTTCACCGCCCCCTTGTTACTGTCAACATCGCCCCTCGATACTGGAAATCAACCCAACGCCGTGCCGCGGATCTCGAGGAGGCGCGACAGAGTGTCGATCAGCTTCGCGACGGCTCTAACACCAGCCTGTGCTAGTGACAGGCAGTCGCTCGTTCCTTGCGAAACACGTTGATAGTAGCGGTAGTTCGGTCAACGCGGGTGGTTCAGGGGTTCCGCGACAGCGATACGGAGGGTCAAGTGGATACGTGCTCGATGGGTTTCGAACCAGTACGCAATCGGATCCACCAGTTCGTCAGGTTCACTCCAGGTCCCGCGGCAGCCCCTCGCCTGTTGTCAAGTGCATCCACGAGGCTCACGCTCAAGGAGCAAGATTTCCTCACCCAACCGGCACCCGAATCGCCTGGCTGCACCGGGAATTCGTGACCTGACGGGACGATGGACGCCCTTATCATGCGGCGCGCGCCCAGGGAATCCACTACTCGCACAGCACCTCCGTGCCATGCCGAGCACCGGACTGGCAAACGCGGCCATTGACACCGGACGCGACCGCCTCGACGCAACTCATCGCGCTGGACATCACCACCGCGCCAGCGCTCCGACCCTCGCCACTTACGCCACCGTCACGTACGCACCCCACGTCACCCGACGCCACCACCCACCCGATAGCAACGCTCTTTGCCTAACGTAACCACTCACTTCTTACCCCCTGAAATCCTTTACCTACCTACCGATTACCCCCGACACGCAGACTCTCTTACTCACCTGCTCCCCTCGCACAGATCACCAAGTACACATTGATGTGTGTACTTGGTGATCTGTGCGAGGGGAGCGACCATCACCGCAGGTCGGCCTGCGTGTCGGGGGGTGCGAAACCTGGGTCAAACTAGGTCACCGATCTGTCCACGTTTCGCACACGTTTTTCCGCGATGTAGCGAGAGAATCACGGGTTTCACACCTCACGAGGCCAACTTGCGCACACCTTTCGACACGGTTCGGCACCTCGGATCAGCTTGATCAACAACAGTTTCCGGCGCTCGTGCCACCGTGGCCGCCCCCGGCGAGTCGCCCGGTCTCGGGTGCCCGTTACGTCCGGGATGGGGTGGGGGCGCGTGATTTTAACGGTGCCGCCGCCCTGTCAAGCCTGGATTCCCATGCGACGGCCCGGCGCTCACGGTGACCGTTCGGCGATCGGGAATCCAGGCTTGACACGACGGAACCGCGGCACCGAGCCGGGCAGTGGTGCCGGGCAGGCGGGGCCTGCCCGCCTGGTCCACGCGCCCCCACCACATCCCTCCGTAAACATCCTGCAATGCCTGCGGGTTCAGGTGGTCATCGCAACGCCCCATCGAGTGCTTCTGATGGTGTGCGGAATCTGAGGGTCTGCCGAGGGCGCCCGTTGAGCTCGTCAGCGATCGCAATCAGATCGACTTGGCTGTCGGTGCGCAAATCCAGGTGACGGGGAAGGTATTGGCAGAGAAGACTATTCGGCGGCGGCCCATCCCCGCGGGTGCGGGGCCGACACGAAAGTGTACTGGCGGAAGGGCGGGCCTTCCGGACCATCCCCGCGGGTGCGGGGCCGACCGGACCGAGCACAAGCTGCGGTGAACCATGCGGGGACCATCCCCGCGGGTGCGGGGCCGACCCGGATCGTGGTCACCGGCGCGTCGTAGATGCCGGACCATCCCCGCGGGTGCGGGGCCGACTGGGTGGGCGAGGCCGAGGAGATGCGGTTCCGCGGACCATCCCCGCGGGTGCAGGGCCGACAGCCGAGGTCAGAAATCGCGCACGCCGGAGAACGGACCATCCCCGCGGGTGCAGGGCCGACCAGGTCGAACGTGCCGTGCATGGCCTCGTTCAAGGACCATCCCCGCGGGTGCGGGGCCGACTTGGCGGGATCGTTGGCCCAGGACTCCGCGTCCGGACCATCCCCGCGGGTGCGGGGCCGACGGCCTCTCCAGCATCGGCGGAATCTGGGACCCCGGACCATCCCCGCGGGTGCGGGGCCGACGACCGCGACGGGAGGCCAGTGATTCTGCCTCATGGACCATCCCCGCGGGTGCGGGGCCGACCTTTGCCGTTCATGGTGACTCTTGAAATGAGGGGGACCATCCCCGCGGGTACGGGGCCGACATGTGCTTCTCGATCAGGTCGGCGTACTCGCGCGGACCATCCCCGCGGGTGCGGGGCCGACGTCCTTGGCCCAATCCTGTTCTGTCACAACGGAGGACCATCCCCGCGGGTGCGGGGCCGACGGCAGATCGACCGGCCGGAACGTGCTGCCGGAGGGACCATCCCCGCGGGTGCGGGGCCGACCCGACCAGCACGGTATCGGGCATGTATCCCTGCGGACCATCCCCGCGGGTGCGGGGCCGACGCATCCACAGCGTTGTTGCTGCCCTGCGACTTCGGACCATCCCCGCGGGTGCGGGGCCGACGCCGGACAACAAGTTCTTGATGAATGCCTTCCAGGACCATCCCCGCGGGTGCGGGGCCGACCCCATGAGCCGACGCCACGCATCCCGCGCCGTCGGACCATCCCCGCGGGTGCGGGGCCGACTGAGCGACAGTGTGCAGGTCGGCGCTATCCGACGGACCATCCCCGCGGGTGCGGGGCCGACCAGCTGGTAGAAGCCGCGGTTGCCGCCTTCGGGCGGACCATCCCCGCGGGTGCGGGGCCGACATCGGGCCGCCGTCAGCGTGCCCGGTCAGCTTCGGACCATCCCCGCGGGTGCGGGGCCGACGCCGGGTGCCGACACGCCCGCACTTCTCGCAGGGGACCATCCCCGCGGGTGCGGGGCCGACGGTCTCCCGGCGGGCAAGGGCCGGCATGTGCCGGGACCATCCCCGCGGGTGCGGGGCCGACGAAAATGTGGCTCCTGCAAATGATCCTGGCCGAGGACCATCCCCGCGGGTGCGGGGCCGACTGGGCTTCGGCCACCGCGTTGAGGGCGTCACGCGGACCATCCCCGCGGGTGCGGGGCCGACCCACGAAACCACTCTCCGCACACCGCTGGCCGAGGACCATCCCCGCGGGTGCGGGGCCGACGCGTTCTCCACCCAGGCCGCCTACGCAACTCCGGGACCATCCCCGCGGGTGCGGGGCCGACCCGAAATGGGTGAGGGTGCAGCCTGCCACCCAGGGACCATCCCCGCGGGTGCGGGGCCGACCGGTAATAGGCACGGTCATCCTTGGACATGTTAGGACCATCCCCGCGGGTGCGGGGCCGACGCGTACTTGAACAGCGCAGACTGCCACTCGCCCGGACCATCCCCGCGGGTGCGGGGCCGACATCCTCAAGATTTTTCGCGTTTCCGCAGGACACGGACCATCCCCGCGGGTGCGGGGCCGACTGAAATCCCTGTCAACCTCTCGGTCCTCTCGGTGGACCATCCCCGCGGGTGCGGGGCCGACCCCTCGTCGCCGTGACGCAGACCGTTGATCAACGGACCATCCCCGCGGGTGCGGGGCCGACGCCGGAGATCGCGATCCCCTGGTCGGAGACGAAGGACCATCCCCGCGGGTGCGGGGCCGACCGCGCCGGCGATCGTGGCGTACTTGGCGACCGCGGACCATCCCCGCGGGTGCGGGGCCGACCGACCTGTGAGCACGCCGACCCGCACACCGTGGGGACCATCCCCGCGGGTGCGGGGCCGACTGGTACAACCAGGAGTCCAGTGCGCCAGCGCATGGACCATCCCCGCGGGTGCGGGGCCGACACCACCGAACGCCGGTGGCGGCCCTACGTCCAAGGACCATCCCCGCGGGTGCGGGGCCGACGTGTTGAGCGTGCCGCCGGAGGACTGCAACGACGGACCATCCCCGCGGGTGCGGGGCCGACCGTCTACGGGCCGAAAGCGTCCGGGGCGTGGGGGGACCATCCCCGCGGGTGCGGGGCCGACTGCGGAGGTGAGAGCGTCGATGGCCGTGGTGCAGGACCATCCCCGCGGGTGCGGGGCCGACCCCCGGGGCGGCAGCGGGTTTCACTCGTGGCAGGGACCATCCCCGCGGGTGCGGGGCCGACTCGGCCCGGGTCCGCAGTCCGCGGATCTCGTCCGGACCATCCCCGCGGGTGCGGGGCCGACACTGGACGGTGACGTTCGGCGAAACCGCCTGACGGACCATCCCCGCGGGTGCGGGGCCGACACGATGCTGGCGTCGACAGCGGCGTCACCGGTCGGACCATCCCCGCGGGTGCGGGGCCGACGAGACCGTCGCGGGCGCCCCGATCGGGTTGCCGGGACCATCCCCGCGGGTGCGGGGCCGACAGGATGACCGCAAGCGATCTTGTATCCGGAGGAGGACCATCCCCGCGGGTGCGGGGCCGACGTCATCCACATTCCGGAGCCCGAGGCTCGGGATGGACCATCCCCGCGGGTGCGGGGCCGACTTCTCGACCATGTCTGACGGCATGCATCGGCTGGGACCATCCCCGCGGGTGCGGGGCCGACTCCTCGCAGATCGTGCATCGCTCGTTCATCGGGGGACCATCCCCGCGGGTGCGGGGCCGACGAGTTGGACACCACGCTGACCCGCCAGCATCGGGGACCATCCCCGCGGGTGCGGGGCCGACCCGCCACTGACGTCGCCGCCAGAGGTGAAGATCGGACCATCCCCGCGGGTGCGGGGCCGACGCCCATGGACATGCTCAGTACGCGGCCGATCGCGGACCATCCCCGCGGGTGCGGGGCCGACGACGCCAGGAGCGCGCGGCCGGACTCGAGATCCGGACCATCCCCGCGGGTGCGGGGCCGACACTGTCTGTCGAGGATTCGATCGAGAGTTTCCAGGACCATCCCCGCGGGTGCGGGGCCGACGGCGTGAACGCCTGGCTGCCCGCCGCGATCAGCGGACCATCCCCGCGGGTGCGGGGCCGACATGTTGATCTCGGCGGCCTCGCGCAGGTCATTCGGACCATCCCCGCGGGTGCGGGGCCGACCAGCCGAAGCTCAGCAGCGCGCGATCCAAGAACGGACCATCCCCGCGGGTGCGGGGCCGACTCTGCCCGTCCAGACCGGGCCGGGCACCGTCGAGGACCATCCCCGCGGGTGCGGGGCCGACGCTTGTTGACCTGCTGGTTTTCTGGCGTGGAACAACGTTTTCATTGACTTCAATTCGACCGCGCATCAGCGTGTGGCAACGATTGGACCGTTCCACCACGTGCGCCATGTTGGAAGTAGCTACTGTTGTCGCCGTCTCGCGGAGAGGATGAGGCCATCGAAATCGACTGGGTGCCAACGATCTCTACCTGCGGTGCGAACTGTCCAGCCTTGTTCGTTCTTCGCAGGTTCAATCATGACCGCCTGGCCGTCGTTGACTCGGTCAGCAAGCAACTGCCACAACCGATCACGGACGCGGCGGCTCGGCTTGCCGACAAGCACCCCGGCATCGACTTCGATCATCCACCGGGTGAGATGGCCACGCAGTCCGGGCGCTACAGCGATCAAGACGATGACTGTCACGGGTTCACCACTCGATCGGTGTGTCGAGCTCAGGTCCGATGACTGTCACATGCTGATCACCGAAGCCAGGTTGCACGAGGTCGGCTTCTCGGCCGGCCCAGTCCGTACCTCCGTCGACGACACCGATGCGTTCATCCCATAGTTGAGGCGCTTCGATATCGTTTTCTGTCACATCGACTTTCAACAGTGATCGCACATCGTCGACGATCTGTGCCAGAAGCCGTCGCTCGGCGATGAGGTCACGAAGACCCAGGCGTGCGTCACGCTCGTCGGTGAGCCCGTCGGCAGTCAGGTCGAAGGCCAGCGGGATGCTGTATTCGGCCTTGTAGAGGTCCGCGATGTCGAGAACGAACGATAACGCGGAGCCGGTATGCACGAATCCAAGGCCCGGGCTCGCGCCGAGTCCGGTGATCACGGCATGGCAGATCCCGTACAGGGCGGCGTTGGCTGCCGAAAGCACCCGGTTGAGGTCGTCACCGGCAGCGTGAGCATCGCCGGCGACGTATTTTCGACCGTTCCATTCGACGCCGGTGCGCGCAGCGTGATCACGGTAGATCCGCCGTATCCGGGTACCTTCCCGGCCGCGTAGTTGCTGCATGGTCAGCTCGCCGACATCCTCGCCGGGAAACCGCATCCCATACATCGCGCGAGCAACCTTGATCCGTTCCTTCGGGCGGGTCACCAGATATGCCTGCTGGGTGAGCAACCCTGCCCCGCGGGAAGACCCGATTCCTGCCGCATACATGCGAACACCCTGCTGGCCGATCCAGCAGACCGTGGTGCCGGAATCGGCGAGCAAAGCGACTGCGGCATGGGTGATGCGGGTGCCCGGTCCCAGCAGCATCGCGGCGACCAACGCTGCTGGGATCCGAACCGTTTCCTTTTTGTTGATCACCACGACCGCGTTTTCGTCTCGGTCGATGTGGGAGCGCTCCACGTACACCGTGGAGATTCGGTCCTGCAGGCGGTGCAGATCGTGTGGGTGGGCTTTCCACCAGATGTCGGCCATCTCAGGCGATAGGCAACGCGGCCAGGGTCAACAGCCCGCACCCGTAGGCTTTCGACGGCCCGATCCCGGCCAGCAGGATCTCGGTGAAGCGTTGGGCGTCGGTGATCTCGAGTCGTCCTTCGAAGGTGGCGGTGTGGATCACAACCGGGTGTTTGTTGCTGCGTGTGGTGCCGTGTCCGAAGCTCAGTCGCTGCCGGTTCCGGATCAGTACCTGCGAGGCGATGTTGTCATCGAGTTCGATACCGGGCAGTTGAGGTTCGATATCGGTGGCAGGGATCCGGAATCCCCAGCTGGGTGTGCGTTCGGTGAACCAATTCAGCTGGGCGGCTGCGGTGCGGTGTCCCAGGCGTAGCGAGCGAGGTCGGCCTGTGGCTTGGGCAGCGTCGAGGCGCTCCTGTGCTCGGTTTTTCTGGGCTTGGGTGAGTTTGGTTGGTGTTTTGGTGTTTTGGACGGGGCTGGCGGTGACACGGAAGGCGTAGCTGTCACCGGTGCGCAGTTTGTCCAGCAATGGCCGGTAGTCGGCGATGTGGGCGTGTTCGCCCTCGGCGCCGGGCCAACCTGCAGTTTCGATCAGGTGGGTCCAGTCGGGTTTGGTGTGGGTCAGGACATACAGCCATGGGCGGTGCGGGTTGTCGGCATCGAGGCGCCACAGGATCCGCTCACCGGTCGCGTCGCCGGGAATACCGTGCATCACGATGCTGTGCATGGCGCGCGCGTTGCCCAGCAGTTTGCGGCTCTGCGACCGCAGCGGGTTGATGCGGATTCGAGACAGGTAGGTCATGGTCGCTCTTTCACCAGTCCAGGAGGGAGAACGGGTCGTGCCCGACAACAGCGCCACTGTCGGCGGCGGGGTCGGGATCGGTGATGCCGCTGGGAATACGCACAGTGGTATGGCGGACGCGGCGATGACGAAATTGCCTGTCGCGCAGCCCGAACGAGACGGGGACGTCGTTGCGGACCTCCCCGCCGGTCGGGTCGTCGATGGTGACGGGCAGATCGACGCTGGCGGGTCTGGTATTGCGCAGATGGTTGGCGCGGCCGCGGTCACTGGCCTGCCACTCGTGCGTGGACAGGGCCTGCAGGAGATCGGTGGTGTGGTGGCCGAGCAGGATCGGCTGGGTGGGTGGGCAGCTGCGTCGGCCCAGCGCGAGTGGAAACGCTGGTCGCCGTACTGCGGCGGCGAGATCAGCGACAAGGTCCGTCTTGCCTGCGAGCCCTACAACGAATATGGCGTCCTGCAGGTAGTAGCGGTGGGTGACGTGAGTGTATTTCGCAGGGCCCGTTGGTTTCTGAACGCCTTTGGCGTTCACACCGGTCTGCTTGAGCGGGACACCGCGATAGTCGGACACGGTGTGGAAGTCGCGCAGCAACGTGCCAGGCTGGTCGGTGCGCACCCCCATCGAGAGGTCGGTCAAGTCGGTCAGATCAGCTCCGCGTTCCAGGCCCAGGGCGGCTGCGAGCAAACCGACGACGCCGGATTTCGTGGGCTCAGGCCGGGTTTCGCGGCGGTTGAACCTGCTGTTGTCGCCCCAGGATTGCAGTGGTCCGGCCAACCGCAGCAGCAGCACCGCGGCATCGGTGGGAGCGGCCATCAGGCGAGGTATCCCTGCAGCTGATCGCGCAGCCCTCGGCGAAGTGCGGGGAAGGTGACCGAGGTGCCAAAGGCTTCGGCGAGTTCAGCGGCGAGTTTGGGGCCGGTTTCGGTGTCAGTGTCGAAAGCGTGGGCAAAGGCGGTGTAAGCGGGTTTGTCACCCCACAACTCGACGCTGCGCTGCTGCTCGGCGGCCAGTGCCCGGGCCGAGCGTTCAGCGATACCGCCTTGCGATGCGGTGATCGGCTTCTCGAACGCCGAGACCAGGTTGACCGGTTGGTCCTCTCGCACCACGACCGCGACCAGTGAAGGCAAAGTGCGATGGGCGAAGGAGTTGCCGTAGCCGGTGGGCATCGATCGAGCAAAGGAGTCGACAAAGATATCGACCGCATCGAGCACGGCGTCGGTCTCGCCGAGGTTGTCGTGCAGCTGGTTGAGCCCGATCGTGGCGTACCGGTAGAGGGTGGCGGAGTTGAACCCAATCGAGCCGATCATGCCCGCGCCGGGGTCGTCGTCTTCGTTGGTGTCGTCTACCGCGGTGAAGTAGTCGAACTCGGCTTCGGTGGCGTGGGTGGACAGTGCATGTGCAACCTGAACGGCGGCATCGACATTCAACGCGGGAATGTCGGCGACCATCCGGCCGAACAGAGCGACGTCGAGCGGATGGTTCTCACGGAACTGCTCGGCGACCGGCAGCGTCTTCATCTCCTCGGCCAGCGCCGCGTCATCGAGTACGACCAGTTCGGCGGCACGGTCGGCGACCAGGTCGACCACGGCGTCGAGCTGACCGTTGCCGACGAACAGCAGATACGCTGTCGCGCCAGCCTTCTTGCCCGCAGAGATACCCACGGGGGCGAGCAGCGCAGACCCGATCCGTGCGGCCTGATCGGGATCGATTTCTGTGCGGGCTCGCAGTCGCTTGGCCAGCTCGCTCGCCACACGCCGGGTGCGAGTGCCCAGGTCCTCGGTGGGTACCTTTCCGGCGAAATACATCCGTGTGGCGCGCTTCCACGCTTGTGAGGACACTCGGGATCGGCGCGCCCCACCGTAGATGGCTTCTTTCGGGTTGCCCTGATCGTCACGGTTCAGGTTGGCTGGCGGGACGGTCTGCAGAATGTGCAGGTCGATACGAACATTCGTCGTCATAACTAGAGTCCTTGTCCGAATATATGTGCGGTACAGGGTATTTGGGGATCAGCTGTCGCCGAGTTCGGTGGGTTTTTCCCATCGCTGGTAGCCCTGGGCCCAGCCTTTGCGGACGCTCTGACGTCCTGCGGGCCAGTGCCAGCGTTCGATCTCGTTGACCAGCCGGTTGTAGTCCAACGGCTGGTCGATACCACGCAATTGGATCACCAGTCCGCGTAGCCGGTAGGTCATTGTCGCCACCGAGGTCGACGTGACCAGCGCTTCCACACGCCGATCCACTGCCTCGCCGCTGCTCTTGTCATGCCGGCGCAAGGTACGCAGCGCCGCACCGAGCCCAGCGTCATGCTGGTGCATCAAGGTCCGTTGGGACTGCTGATGGACTCCGAACAGGGTCAGCGCTGCATGCTCCGCCTCCTGGCGGGTGCTGGCCACGCCTAGCCGTTCCAGATCGCTGTCGGGTTGGGTGATGACCGAGTAGAACTGCCACATCTTCGGCACCGTCAACGCATCACGGCCCAGCCCCGATCGCAGCGCGGCCAAGTCCTCCCCAGGCGGCAGGATCTTGGTCCATTCGCCGGTGTCCTTGTCGATGTACTTGTTCCAATACCGTTGGGCCATAGAGCTATTCCTCATCATCGGGGCGTACTCGCTCGGCGGCAGCCCTACTCAGGATCTTGTTCACCGTGCTACGGAAGGAATTTGCTGCCAACCCGAGGCTGTAGCGCTGCTCCTTGGATCCCGACTTCACCGTCCGGCCTATGAATGCCGCCGAGGGGAGCGCGAACAACGGCTCGGCGCAACGGAAAACCGCGTCGTAGGCCATCAGCTCCCAGGCCAGCTGCCCGCGCGAGAGCTTGTCTTCGTCACCGGAGTCAGCCGACACACCGGCCAGCAGACGACGCACCACCGGATCCAGCGTGACCAGCAGTTGTTCGCCCGGTCGCTGGCCTTTGTCCCATGGGATCGGGTCGGTGCCCACCGCGCGGCGCAGATCCGCCGAGAGCCGGTTGATCGCGTTCACCAGCCGTTCCGCTTGATCGGCAGCCTCCACAACCGCCTCATACGCCCGCCCGCTACCGCGTAGTGCCGCGACCGGCAGGGAGATGGTGTCGTGGACCAGATCCTCGATGACAGCGGACTGATTGCCGTAGACGATGCCGAAGGTCTCGACCAGCAGCGGATAGCCCTCTTCGATCGCGCCCGCGCCTTCGAGTTCGGCGAGCTGATCGAGCAACTCGCTGGTCTGCACTGAATCGCTAGTCGCCGATTCCAGCGCCAACAGCGCATCCAGTCCACGCCATGCCGCCTTGCCTGCCACATGCCGTAACGGCCGCAACGGCGTCGCTGGGGATCCCTTAGCCGGCTTATCCTTTCGCCACGCAGTGTGTGTCTCCCAATCGGGAACACCGGCGGCGAAGCGGTCCCCGGCCGCGACGATCACCCGCTCGACTACGGCCTCACCATCGACATGTTCGACGAAGAGCCGGATCCGCCGCGACTGCCACGTCCACAGATCCAACACACCGTCGGGGGAACGCACCTCCCACTGCGGGCCGAGAGGATCACGCGCCCACTGCGGGACGCCGAGACGTTTCGCTACACCGATCGGGGTGTTCAACAGGAGGGTTTCATACAGGGTGCGACCGATCGGCATCACCACACCCAACTGACCGAGCGGCCCGGTGGGATTGCCAGATGTTTTGCCGCCCTTTGCTTTCGGATCGCCGACCACTCCGGTCTTGATCGCTGCGGGATCCCAGCAGTGGGCATGCAGCATCCACCGCACCGCAACGTCCAAAGGCAACCGCAACCGATCCGCTTCGGTCCTGACGGCGAACAACGGGACATTGTTGCCCGACGGCGCGGTCGCCACCAGCAACGCCGCTCCCTTGGTATCCCCCTTCTCCGTCCTCAGATCGGCCACCTGCCCAAAAGGGCGCACCGTATCGAGAACATCGAACCGATCGGCATACTCGGCCAGATACTGCTCGATATGCCCCCGCTCTTCCGAGTTGAACCGACCGCGCTCGAATTGGTGTCCCCACTTCTCCGGAGTGGTCGGTGACCCTAACGCGTGCACCGTGATCGGTAGCAGAAGCTGCCGCAACAACGCCGGCAACATCGTCGGCACTTCGACCTCGACGCCCACGATCCGGTGGCTGTTCGCCAGCATGTCCGCCACCGGCAACATGGCGACCGAGCCATCGTCGAACCTACAGGGCGCCAATGGAACTGATCTGATCAAATCACCTGAATTCACATCCCACCCCTCGCTTGAAATGATTAGCGTCTAGAGCGTTTGCCACGGTAGTGCAAGGAAGATCGAGCCATGTGCGAGACTGATAAGGAACCCGCCGGTATGTTTTGCGGTGGGTATGGTCCGGACTAACGTCTGGCATCGAAGTCGGCCCCGCATCTGCGGGGGACCTGGCAGCCCAACCATTTGCGCCACCAGGTCATTCGAAAACCAGCCCCTGCGCGGCGTCATAACGGACCCGATACTCGCCTACCACCGTGCGACCGTCGCCGTCGATGACAAGGGCGTGGCTGTAGCGCAGCCACGGATGGTCACGCCATCCGTCCAGCGGCCGTAGCGTGGCCAGGACCGCGGCCCGTAGCTTTCTGGGAAGTCGCAGGGTGCCGCCGAGGACGTCGTCGAGTACCTCGTCGGCGACTTCGCCGTTGGGCCCCAGCCGGTGTCCGTTCTCGGCGCGGTACCCGAGTTCGTCGGCGCGGACGAGGATCACTTCGATCCCTTCTTCGCCGTCGCGTACCCGCACATCGCTGTCGGAGACGTATTCGCCTGAGCCGCGATGCAATCCGGCCAGCGTCAGGTTCTCGTGGTCCCCGAACCGGGTGAGCACGAACCGCGCAGCGGTGTCGGCACGTTGGCGTTGAGCATCCGACCATTCCTGCCATGCCTCGGCCACCGCGACGGTCCAACCCTCTGGACTGGGAGCTTGCGGGTCATAGGCGGTCTCCACGAGTTCGGGAACCTGGGCCGGGATGCTCCACTGCGCGCCGGATGCCTGCAGGACTGCGGCGGCGCTGCGCAGCAGCGCGTAACGGCCGTAGATCGCTTCGCTGGCGGTGTCGAAGCTCGGCACAGCATTCGCGACGGAGGTGAACCCGGTGACCACCACGGTCGGCTCCCGCACCGCGGGCGGGCGCCGCACGCCGTCGTGACGGTGCATGCGACCGATCCGCTGCAACAGCAGGTCCATCGGAGCGAGATCGGTGACCAGCAGGTCGGCGTCGACATCGAAGGATTGCTCCGCGATCTGCGTCGCCACCAGGATCGTCAGCGGCCGCTGCGTGCCATCCTTCCTTGGCCCCAACAACTTTAAGCAACTCTCGGTGACTTCAGCACGTTGACGCACACACATCTGGGCGTGCAGCAGATGGACCGCCGCACCGAAGATCGCATGGAGTTCTCGATACGTTTGTTGCGCCCGGGCCACGGTGTTACGGATCACCAGCACACACCCGCCTTCCGTAAGCCGGTCGGTCAACAGATCGCAGATCGAATCCCCTTCGGGCAGCACCTGTACCTGAACCTGCAGCGGCTCGCTGCGCCATGGTGGCGCAGCAACCTGCTCGATCACTGGTTCACCGGCATCGTCTGCCCAAGCCGTGGTCACCCGCGGGTACCCGGATTCCTCGATCATCGGCGGCAGGTCGAGCTCTTCTCGGTTGCGAGCTCCAGCCAGGTAGGCACCTAGCAGTTGCTCACGCTGGCGTGGGGGCAAAGTCGCCGACAGCAGAATGACCGGGATACCCGCTTGTCCAAGCCACCGCAGCCCCTCGACAAGGAACGCCGACATGTACACATCGGCGGCGTGGACCTCGTCGAGGATGACAACCTTGCCCGCCAACCCGGCCATACGAAGCATCACATGCTTGGTACGTGTGGCCGCCAGCAGCAGTTGGTCGATAGTGCCGACCACGAACGGTGCGAGCAATCCCCGTTTCGGGCCGAAGAACCACTCCGCCGGCACCGTCCGCGCAGGTCGATCACAGGTGCATGGATCGAAATCCGAACTCCCATACAGATCTTCGAGCCCGAACTCGTCCTCGCCCACCGCGGCGAACTCAGTGTCGGCTTCGCGGCCGGCCTCGACCAGGCCCTGCCATTCCTTGTTGAAGCGACGCTTGCCGTGCAGCAATGCCACCCGACCCGCAGCATCCTTGTCTATCTTCGCAACCCAAGCACGCACAGCGGTGAACATCGGGTCACTCGTGGCCTGGGTCGGCATCCCCACGAACACTCCGTCGAACCCGAACCGCGCGGACAGCACCTCCGCGCACAGCAACGCCGTCTTCGTCTTCCCCTCCCCCATCGGCGCTTCTACGATCATCAATCCCGGACGCGCCATCCCAGCTGCGCATTCGATCGCCACCCGCTGCGAAGGGCGCGGCTCGACACCGAACCGCACACTGAAATCAGCAACGGAAGGCTGAACGATTCGCCCCCAGCCACCGGTCAGTCCGAGCCTGTCCCACGCGGCTCGTGCTCTCTTCCGCGCTCCCTCCGCACCGACCTCCCCCAGCTGATCCAGTCCCGGGAAGTGTTCCTCGTCGCTGGCGATCCAGTCAGCCATCACGACGAAACCGCTTAGCTGCAACTGCAGTGCGCGCGAGGGCACCGCCTTTGGTTCGACCGCCTGAAGATCCTCGTAGCCAACCGCTTTGGTGAACGCCTCGAGCAGTGCCAGCTGGGCAGCCGGCCAATCGCCACCGCCGCGCAGCCTGGACTCGGTCCGGGCCTTCGGCCGCAAATCGCCGAAGGACGGGAACCTGCCGTGGTGCCCCGCCACCAGCGGCCACACCCAGCCACGCTGCGCAGCAGACCATCCTGTCTGTTTGAGGAACTCCTCGAGTACCTTCGCACCCGCGTGTTCATGCCGCCAGCGATGGACTTTGACCACGGCCTCGTCCCACACCAGCCCGACGGCCCTGACCGCGGTGGCACCCTCGGCATCCACGCACTGAAACGCTGGAGTCGCTTTGCCCAGATCATGAACACCGCACAGCCACACGAACAACCGACGCCCAGCCTCGCTACCGCCGGCCGCCTCGGAAACCTGCCACCGAACAGACTCGGCCAGATACTCGTCCCAGATCAACGCAGCAACAGCCGCGGTGTCCAGCATGTGCGACAGCAGCAAGTTCATCGTGCCCCCCGCACGACCAGCCGACTTGCCCCACAACACCGACAGCCAAACCCTCTCCTGCTCAGACAAATACGCCCAGCAACCCACCCCGGCAGCCCCTCCAGCGGTCATAGCCGACACCATAGAGACACCCACCGACACAAAACCCAGAGCACCCACGCATGTGCGGGCCAAAGAGACAAGTCGTGGCTGGGCCACAAGAAGAAGGCCATCCCCACAGATACGGGTCGGACACCTCCGATCCTCGAACGCACTCTGTGCCGCATGCCGCGCCTACCGAATCGGCCAAGAACCGGGAGGGCAGCCCCGGGATCGGATCATCGAGCAGCAGTGCCGGATGTCTGGCATCGGGGTCGGCGGTCGCCTGGTAGAAAAAGGGGCGGAGCCCGTGCCTGGTTCTGACAGGCACGGACTCCGCTTTATCAATCTTCAGTTGTGTTCTGTTGTATCCGAACGGTTCAGTCGAACAAGGTCAACTGGTTCTGGTGGGCTCTCCGGTCACAGTCCTCCCGGTAGGTCCTGGCCAACCGCTGCACCCTCGACTTCGGCATATCGAAGTCCACGGCGATCGCGGCCCAGCTTGCACCCCGGTCGTACTGTTCCTGGATCTCCCGCCCGAGCCGTAGCTCCGTTCGGCGGCTCATCGGCTTTTTGGCCTTGGCCATGATCGGACACCTCAACCTTCGTAGGCGTCTTCTCGCTGGCACTCGCCGTCCTGAATCTCGCACCCTGCCTCTTCGCAGAGCCCGCACAGGATCAGTGCCTTCGCCGTTGCGACCACGATGTCGAAACAGTCCCGGCAGCCACACCACTGGTAGCCCGAGCCGCTCACGGCCGGTCTCCCTGGGGCAGGCCGTCACCGGTCACCGGGGTGTCTTCGTCGACATCCCACGGTTCGTAGTGACCGCAGTAGTAGCAGTGCATGAGCCGGGTGATCGGCCAGTCCTTGGCAGAGGCCGGTACGAGACTCATGCGCTCGCCGCAGCATTCGAGATCGACGGTCATGCCGTCACCTCCTGGCTGTCGGTGAACACCGTCCACTGGGCCTGGATCGCCGACACGATCTGCTCGTCTGCGACATCGATGTCGCCGACGATCACTCCGACCTCCCGCAGGTACTCCAGCGCGGTCCCGATCACCGCATACAGCGCCGATCGGTCGATGACGTGAACCTCGGCCAACATGACCATCACGCCCTCCCCGTGCTGTGTGCCCACTCCCATTCCTTGGGCAGGAAACCGCCTTGCGACAGCCACTGATCCAGCCCGTGGAAATGGTCGGTGAGTTCGATCAGGATGTTGACCACGCCCCGGAGGTCGTGGACATCCCAGACGCCGATCTCGTTGTACTGCTTGATCAGTTCCCGGATCTCGGCCAGTGCCGTGTTCGGGTCCATCACATCCTCCCGACCGCCGGCTGGTCCGGGCACAGGTCGTGCTGAGCTTGCAGCGCACTGAGATCCCATTGCAGGCACTGCACCTGATCGAGCAGTTCCTTGCACTCGGACTTCAGTTCGTCGCGCTCCTTGATCAGCTCGGCTACCCACACCCCGAACGCCTTCGCGTCGGCGACGGCGGGCTCGCTGTCATCGACGGGAATGCCTTCCTGGAGGGCCTCGGTGATGGCCTGCAACAGATCCGCGGTCTGCGGACGCAGCAGCTCGGCCGACACCGACCGATACTCCCCACCCAGGGAGTAGAGGAACGTGAACCGGAACTTCGCCCCCGGCTCCATCGCGATCAGCAGCCGCCCGAGCCGTTCGGACCGCATGACCATCCGTGTGGTGTTCACCGCGACGCCTCTTTCGGCTCGGACATGCCGAGGGCTTCCCGAGGGGACGGATAACCGTTCTCGCGGGCCGCGCGCACCCATCCCGGCACTGACCCGGTCCCGTCGCCGTTGACGGTCCCCGAGTCAACGACGCCGTTGTCGTCGCCGGTCCGGGAGGCAAGCACGGCACCACCTCTGGCCGTGACCTGAACGATGGCTTCGTCCAGCAGCTGCCGCAGCGCTCGTGCTTCCTCGATGTTCAGATACGCCTTCACCCCGTTGGAAATCTCGACCAGCCAACGGATCTCGACGTCCCCGAGGTGCGAGTTCTCCCCCATAGGACGTACCGTCGGCAACGGCATCTGATGCCAGTGCAGTTGCATGTGGCCCCGGCCTCCGCGGTAGTCGTCGGAGGTCGATGCTTCGGTGACGAGGTAGGCCATGATCAGATTCCTTTCCGGGTGTTGTGGTGGATGGCGTTGTGGCGCAAGAGGGTGTTCATCAGAACTCCTCCAGCGGCCATGCGTTGGGACCGAAGTAGGGCGGAATACCGTCCGGGTACGGGCTGGGCATCCAGTCCGGCTCCGACTCGGTCCCGTTGACCTCGGCCTCGACCCGGGCGTGGGTCATCAGTGCCGCGGTCAGCGCGTCGGCCAACTGCTCGGCTTCGGACAGGTGCAGATACACCCGCACTCCGGACTCGGCCGTGGGCGTCCAGGCGATCTCGACGCGCGGACCGGCCGCCGTCATCTCCAAGAACACCTCGGTTGCGGCTTCGTGCCAGTGCAAGGTGATATCTCCGCTGCCGTCGCGGGTTCCGGCTCGGCTTTCCAAGCACGCCATGACTAGGCCACCTCATCCGTGGTCGGCTGGAAATCGCCCCAGGGGTCGTCAGTGGCCCCGGAGTTGTTGTCGGCCTTCGGATTCGGGCGGCCGCTGTTGCGGGCCTTGGAGCGGACCGGTTTGGCCACCGCATATTTCAACGACGTTCCCACCTCGTCCGCGACCAACTCCATGACCTGGCGTTTGACGCCTTCGCGGTCGGTGTATTCGCGCTGGGACAGTTTGCCGACCACGATCACCCGATCCCCCTTGGACAGGGAGTTGGCGACGTGCTCGCCAGCCTCGCGCCACTGGGTGCAGCGCATGAACAGCGCGGCACCGTCCTTCCACTGCTTGGTCTTCGCGTCGAAGACCCGCGGGGTGGAAGCGACCGTGAAATTGACCACCGCGTCACCCGTGTCGTTCATGTAGCGGATGATCGGGTCGGCGGTCAGGTTGCCGATGATGGTGAGATTCGTTTCGCCGGACATGTCATAACTCCTGAAAGTTGTTGAATTAATTCGTGTTCCGAGACTCTGGTCTCGGTGAGGTTGTCCAAGCCTCAAGCTGTGATGCCTGGGCATCACGGGCGTTTCAGCTGTCGTATAGCGGTTCCTCCATTTCTGTGTTGTTGTTAAAAACCCATGGGCCGCAGGCGAATCAGCTATGCCTCGGCCTGCATCTGCGCGGCCGACTCCACGTGCGTGGCAGCGTGCTGGGGCTGTCCGGCGGCGGTCTGCGGTGCCGGATGTTCCTGCTCGGCTTCGGCGTGCGCGGCCGCTTCGGGGTGCACGCTCGCACCGTTTGACTGCTGCGCTTCGGCGTGCTGTTCGGGGCGCTGGGCGGCACGTGTGCGGGCCTTGTGGTTCTCGCGCGGCACACCGTGGCCGTTGGTCGCCGCAGCGGCGGTCGCGGTCTGCTGGGGCCGTAGCTGGTTCACGCGGTCTTCGAGGTGTTCCAGTCGCCCGGCGAGATCGTCGAACCGGCGCGCGTTGTCTTGGCGCAGCGCCGCGATCTCCGCACTCGCCGGCTGCTCGGCCGCGGCGGTCGCGTTCTGCGTGAGGCGTTCGCGATGCTGGGTCACCTGCTGCTCGCTCACCGCCGCAGCGAGACGGGCACGAACGGCCGCGACACCGGATACTGGTTCGAACACGTTGCGTGCCACTGGTTTCGACGGGTCGTTGTCGATGCCGTCAAGGGTTTGCACGACTTGGCCGCGTTGTTCGGCGGTGAGCACGGTGTCGTGGATGGTGTGCTCGATACTGGCGCGCAGCCCGGACAGGTACCCGGTCGCCTTGGCCTGCTCCTCGGCGGAAGCGCCTACCGAGGCACGGGTTCCGGCGGCGTGGGATTCGCGCTGGTAGTCCTCGGTGCGGTTCTGATACCAGGCACGGGTGGTGCTGATCTCGTGGGTGAGGACCTTCTGGGCGTCGCGCAGTTCGGTGGTGAACTGCTTGTAGTCGGCGCGACTCAGGCGTACCGACCCATCAGCGCTGGCGCGCTGGATCCGCTGCAACAACTGAAAGATCAGCGCGGCCAACTGCGGCCAGTTGCGGGCGACTTCGTCAACTTCGTTACCGGACATCAGATTTCAATTCCTTTCTCGGGATTCGGGGGTCATGCCGTGGCCTCGACCGGCGCGGCGCGATCGTGGGTACGGGCGGCTCGCCAGGCCCGCCAGCGGGCGCGGGCCGGGCGGGTGTGGGCGAAGCAGAAGCGGGACGCAGCCTGGAATGCGGTGCTGGCGAGGTCGCGGGTGGCGGTGGTGGTGATGCTCCAGTCGGGGCGGCCCGCGCTGATCCACACGCTGTAGCCGATCCAGCCCGCCAGCCACACCAGCACCGGCGTGACGGCCGCGGCGGGCGCCCCGGAGGCGGCGGTCAGCCACATCAGCGGCACGGTGACTGTGACCGCGGCCAGGACCGCGCGGGCCCCGAGGATCCGGCGGCGTACTCGCACTGTCCATTTCGGGCGGACGAGTTCGGTCAGCTTGATTCCGGAGGACTCCATGAGCGCTTGCAGCTCGCCGTCCCAATCAATGCCGTTGCCGTTGTTGTTGGTGGTCATGCCAGTGCTCCTTGATGGTTGTCGTGATGGTTGGTGTCGAATTGGACCGGCCACGCCTCGGCGAGCGGGGTCGGTGCGGTGACCGGGGTGGCCACCGCGGTGTCCGCGTGACCATCGGTGGCCGCCTTGGTGTCCGCGTCCGAGGACAGGTAGCGGCGCACGGTGCGTTTGCTGACCGCGAGTTCGGCCGCGATGCGGGCGTGGGTCCAGCCCTGGGCGTGGAACTTTCGGGCCCGTTGGCGGCGGCTGTCCGCCTCGATGTCCTCGGTGCTGTCCGTCCCCTTGGTGGCGGTGTCCGCCTGTCCGGACACCGTGACCAGGCCCTCGCTGGGGCGGACAGGCTCGGCCAATGCCTCGATCTGGTCGGGCAATGGAATCTCCCGCATGGCAGGAGATTTCGACGTGATCTTCCGAGCCTGTTGTGTCGCAAGGGTGCTTGGGTCGTTTCTGTGGGACGAGGCGGTCTCGGTGGACGGGGTGAGCGAGAGCAGAGCGAACCCGCATACGACCATCAGCCCGTCCAGGGTCAGCGGCCCGAATTCGGCGGCGGGATGCCCGTATCCCCAGGCCAGCAGCACGTCTCGCACGTGGCTGTAGGAGATCACCGCTGACCCGAGTGCGACCGTGCCCGCACCGCCGAAGCGCGCCAGCGCCCACCCGGGCCCACGCCGCCACGCCACCCGCGAGAGCACCTCGACACTCAATAGGAGCCCGATGGGCCAGATCGCGGCCCCGACCCGGGCAGCGATCACCAGGGCCAGACCGGTGGGCATGTGAACAGTCGGCAGGAAGGTGTGCAGGACATTGGTGGCCACCGAGGTCAATGACCCGAACACGAATCCTGTCCAGGCCACCTTGTGACCGCGGGACTTCTCGATACGGGTGGTCATCGTGTCCACCCCCTGTCCGCACCGCTGTCCGGCGTGTCCTCGGTGCTGTCCGCCCGGTTGACCGGGGCGGGCACCCCGACCGGGGTGGGGTGTCCGGGGCGGTCAGTGTCGGTGTGGCGGTGGCCGTCACGGCCGGTTCGGGTGACCACGTAGGCGGCGATCGGGCGCAGGTAGTCGGTCATGCGACCTCACCGCCATCGCCCTCGAAACCGAAATCGGCGCGGCGGGCCCGCCCGGAATCCAGATCACGCACCGCCCGCAGCGGCACCCGCGGCTGCGTGTTGCCGGCCCACCGCTCGGGGTACGGGTCCACCGGCAATTCGGTGATTTCGTCGAGATCGACCGGGATCACATGTCCCCATTGGGCTTTCAATGCGTGCACCCACACCACGTCCCCGCGGTCGAACTCCGCGAGCCGGTTCGGGTCGATGAAAAAGGTCTCCCGATTACCGAGCGTCCCTTCGTCGCCGACCTTGCCGTTCTTGGAGTGGCGGGAGTTCTCGGTGACCGGACGGGTCCCGAACACCTCCGACACCTTGCCCGCGCCTTCCAGGGCCATCAGCAGGGCGCCCGACGGGCATGCCTCCAGCAGGCGGCGGCGCTCGTCCTGGGTTTGACCGAGCCCGTACTGATTTTGGGCGGAGAAAATGCCGATCACGCCCATGCCGAGAAGCCGTTCGGCGATGGTGAATTGGTTGATGCCGCCGGTCTTGTCCGACACCGCCGACATCTCATCAATGATCAACACGATCTGCCGGTCATGCTCCCCACACGCGAACTGCGAGATCAGGGTGGTGATCGCCGCGACCTGGGCGCGGGCATACTCGCCACGCACCGTCCCCGGGGTAGTCGCGTATATGACATCGAAGCTGTCAAGGGGTCGGCCGCCGTCGAAGCCCTCACCGATTGCGTTGAAGATGTTGCGGAACTTGCCCGCCACATCCCCGATCGCGGGCGGCTTGTTCTGCTGCAAATCAGCGATCTCGGCCAGGATCGCGTCATGACCCGCCCACCCGTCCTTGAGCCAATCGAGGGTCAGGCGCTGCTGGAAGTCGTCCTTGTTCGTCGGCTTGCCACCCGGCGCTGTCACCGCCAACTGGACGACGCGGATGCGGTTCTGCTTGAAGTGCTCGGCGCCCGCGTCGGTGGCCTGCACCGGATTGATCATCGATTCGAGGGTGGCGCACTGATCCTCAGCGGACATGTCCCACAGATCGAACCGATTCGTGATGGGCCACAACGCGATCCGCTCCGGCCGCACCCCCAGCCGGTGAGCGATCTTGACCACCTGACGGCCGGTCGCCAACCCGGGCTTGCCGCCCTTGCAATCCAAAAAGATCAGCAACGGGCGTTTCTCCCCGGTCCGCACATACCGTCGCCAATACGCTTCATAGAGAGCGGTGCCCAGGCGGACCTGCATGGTAGTCTTGCCGGCCTTCTGCGACTTGCCCAGCACGATCATGTGCCCGAGACCCTCGATCGGAATCTCCAACTTCGCCGACCGCTTCGACACCAACTGCGTCACCGCCGTCGGCTGCGTCGCATCCGTGCGCTCGGACAAAGGCCCAAGCACCACACGGTTGTTCAGCCAACCCGTCGTCAGGGGCGCACCGTACTTCGCGGCCCGGCGCGCGGCACGGGCCTGCCCGTGCTGCTGACGGCGCAACAGGCGCCGTGTCTTCCACGGCGAGTCCACGCCCTCGGTCCCCAGCCGGGACAGGAACCGCGCCCGGTACACCGCTGCGGCACCCCAGGCGACGGGCAGGCATCCGGCGGTCATGGCCACCAGTGCCCCCGACCCGAGACCCGACGCCACCAGCACGTGCGTGCCCTGCCACCACAAGCTCGGCGCCGCGAACCAGGAATTCGTAAGCGCCATCGCGCCGACCGGTAACACCAGCGCGCCGAACGCGTAGTTGCGCACCTGGTGGGCGTCCCAGCGCCGCCAGTTCGCGAACACATTCATGGCGACCGCCAACGCGGCCACGAACCCCACGCCGAGCAGCACCATGCCCAGGAACGCGAGGACCTCGCTGACGCTGGAGACGTGCACGTGCCAGTCCGGGGCCCGCCAGCCGCCCGGCAATGCCGCATTCTCGAACCGGTCCGGCGAAGGCGTCTGCGGCACAACCGAACTCACAACGACATCCGGTGACCGCGCGGGCACAGGGGCAGACGAAATCGGTAGCGGCATCGGAACAGTGGTCGTGCCACAGTCCTGCGGAGTGATCAGCGGAACACAGTCGGACATGTCAGATCACCGCCTCTCGGGGCTGCATGCCGCGCGCCACAGTGGCATCCAGATCGTGGATTTCGAGATTCGGCAGGCGATCGAGGTTGCGCTCGTGCGCAAGCCGCGCCGCAGCGCCCTCGACCGCGCGCCGCAGACCCTCGCCGCGCACGAAGTACACGACACCGGCCAGATCGTTGCGCTCGGCCGCGTCCAGCGCCGCCGACATCGCCCGCGTCAGGCGACCGTCGCCGAACTTGCGCGACAGCTCCACCTCGACCGCCCACACCTTGTCCGGATCGGTGAAATCCCGGAACCACCCATCGTGAATGTGGACCTCGGGCCGCCCGGACTCACCCTTGAGCCGACGCCGCAACAGCCGTTCACTCGTCCACACCTGCGGGTCGGTATCCAGACCGGTCAGCGCCAGCCGCAACTCCGTAACTGCGGTCAAATGCGAGGCCGTCGACGCCTTCGGAATCCACTCCCCCGGATCGAATTCCAGGTAACCCCAATTGGTTCCGCGTGTCAGCGACAACCACAACGGGCCATGCGGCACCGCATCAGGCTCATCGAAAGTCGTCGAGTTCCGCCACGGACCGCGCGACCCGTAGTCCACCCGGGCCACCTGCGCGTGCCCGAGCTTCTTCAACCGGCGCGCAAACTTCGACGCCGCTCGCGGCCCCCGACCGATTGCCTTGGCCACGGTGTCGAACGACAACCCGTACTGCTGCGCGATCAACTCTTCCAGGCGGGTTTCCCACGCCTGCAACCGAATCTCCGGCCCACTCACGGTGCCACCGCCTCACGCGGGCAACCCTGCGGCCAGACGGCCTGCTGGGTCCCCGGCGCCGGACACGTCACCACCGTCGTCGGCAAGCTCTCCCGGGTCCCGAACAGCAGCAGACCCAGATACAGGCCCGCCGCGAACACGAAGCCAAGAAGGACAACCACTGCCAGTCCCGCCGGGGACATCGGCGCGGCCACCCGATTTCGACCGCCAACCATGTAGTAGTCGTTCATCACCGACCACCCCGCCGACCATGGTTGAAGGGATTCGAGTAGCTCGACACCAGACCGGCGACTCCGAACAGCAGCAGCGCCACAAGGAGGAGAATCGCCAACTGAGGGAGGAAAAGCCCAAGTGCTAGAACAACAATGAGCAGCACAAGCGAGAGCCTGATCATGCCGCACCGCCCGTCAGCGGCTGTGCCAATGCCAGTACCTCGCGACGGCTGACGAACAGCAGCCGCGGTCCCTGCCGATAGCCGGTCAAGAGTTCGAGATCAATCCAGCGTCGAATCGTCTTGGGGTGCACGCCACCTGCGAGTTGTGCGGCACTCCGCAACGTGATCAGGTCCCCCGGAAGTGGGTTGTCCAGATCGACCGTCCGTCTCCTTGCCACGCGTTTCTCCTTTGCTCTACTTGCCCTGATTTGTTGGGGCACAGCCAGATTCGCTGGAGCAGGAGGGACAACATCAGCCCACGGAAAGCCTTGTCCGGACGTCTGATGGACAACTACGATGTCCATAGATGTCCTGAAGGGGATTGGCATGCCGAATGATCGGTTGCGGGACGCGCTTCTTCGCCATGGCCTCACACCTGAACGCGTGGCCTGCGAACTCGGTGTCAGCACAAAGACGGTTGATCGATGGATCAGAAACGAGACAATGCCTTATCCGAAGCACCGCTTCGAGCTCGCGGCATTGCTGAAGGAATCCGAGCAGTTCATCTGGCCGGACGCGCTTTCGCCCGAACGCGCAGCAGAGGTCGCCGCGTCGGAGGTGGTTACCGTGTATCCACACCGGCACGAGGTTCCGCGCGATCTATGGTTGAAACTGTTCGACGGGGTCGAGAACCAGCTCGACATCCTCGTCTACGCCGGAATGTTCTTGACTGATGACACAGCACTCCTGAAGAAGCTGAAGAGAAAGGGGCAGAACGGCGCGAAAGTTCGCCTACTCCTAGGGAATCCGGAGGGCAACACCGTTCGACAGCGAACCGCTGAGGAACGAATCGGCGAGGGCGCGATTGCAGCCAAGATCCGGAACGTACTGGCGTTCTTCGAACCCGTCACAGGGGAGGCTGGGATCGAGTTCCGCCTCCACGACACGACTCTCTACAATTCGATTTTTCGATTTGATGATCAGATGCTGGTCAACATGCATGTCCACGGGCGGATGGCACCGCAGTCTCCGGCCATGCACCTTCGTCGACTCTTCGAGGGAAGCTTGTTCGAGGTCTACTCCGAGAGCTTCGATAGCATATGGGAGAGCTCCGAGCCGTACCCGTCGATTCACTAGCCGAGGAGCACTGTGGCACGTACCGAGTACTACAACGACCCAAGCGCGCCCAAGGCCAACAGCATCGTTGTCGCGGCTACCGCGTTCGTTCTGGACAGTCAGAATCGCGTGCTGCTCATTCAGCGCAGCGACAACGGGCGGTGGGCGATCCCCGGTGGCGGACAGGACTTCGGCGAGTACCTCGCGGACACGGCGGTACGAGAGACTCGCGAGGAGACCGGGATTGAGATCGAGGTTACCGGCCTGGTCGGCATCTATTCGAATCCGAACCATGTGATGGCATATTCGGATGGCGAAGTTCGACAGCAGTTCTCAATCTGTTTCCGTGCGAAACCGGTTGGCGGCCAGCTTCATACGAGTCCTGAGTCTCCGAATGTCCGGTGGGTGTCAGAGGCCGAGCTGGACGGCCTGAATATCCATCCGTCCGTGCGACTCCGGATAGACCACGGATACGCCCGATTAGCCGAGCCCTACATCGGCTGATCCGCGAACCATCCGAGTTTCGGTCCGCTTTACAGCAGCCAGCAGATCATCACGGGCCGCGTGGATGAAGTCGTACACGATGCTCCCCTCACCGTAGCGTGACAAGATCTCGGACAGCCTTTGCTCCACGTTGACCAAATCCCCGTCCGGGTCGGTAGTCATGTCGCAGAACCACAGAGCATCTCGCAGAGGCGAATTCTCGTCCTCAAAGGTCAGCAATTCGTTCTCCAATCCGCGCAACCTCGCTTCGCGGATCGCGCAGGAGTGGTGGGCTACAAGTGCGCATAGGCGCTCGTCCCAACCGTGATCACGCAGGAACGTGGCCCCATCCAGTGGATGAAAACCCGTGCTAGCCAACGGCGGTGCGTATCCGATGTCATGAAGCCAGCACGCCGCGACGAGTGTGTCCGCTTCGACCCCGAAGGCTGACGCGATCCGAGTACCCTGGCGGGCAACGCCGTTGACATGTCGCCACCGCCGCGGCAACGCCGTAGCGAGATGAACCTCCGCAAGGTTCCGGGCGTCGCTCACGAGTTCACTCACCAACCTCACGTTACCTGGACATTCGGGCCTGTCGACACGAAGCGGCATTCTCATCGGCGGTCAGGATCGGATGGAGGTTTGAACCATGGGGTGGGCCGAAAAATTACCCAGCGGTCGATACCGGGGCGTCTACCGCGACAGGCGCGGAGCCAAGAGAAGCGCGGGCATCTTCCCGACCAAAGACCTTGCGCGACGCAAGGCTACGGCCAAGGAGGACAACGAGCGCGAGTCGAACTACCAGGAGGCGCCGACCATGACTTGGTCCGAATGGCAACCGCGCTGGGAGATGCGACGGATGATCGAAGAGAGCACCCGGAAAGCCGATCACCATCGCATCGTCCGGCACCTGAAGCCCAAGTGGGGCAACTACATACTGACGGACATCACTCAATCGGACGTCCAGGACTGGATCTCCGAGCTGCACGTGGAGCTCGCGCCAACATCGGTCGAAAAGTGCTACCGGCTGCTCAGCAACTCCATGACGGCCGCACGTAAGGCCAACCTGATCGACAAGAGTCCATGCGTAGATATCGTGCTGCCGAAGCCCGGCCCCTCGCCGGAGCGGCATCTAGAGGACGACGAAATCGCTGCGCTCCGTGCACCTCTCGACTCGTTCGACCAACTGATCGTCGATGTCCTGCTCGGGACGGGTATGCGAGTAGGCGAAGCGCAGGGCCTGCACAAGGAGCACATCGACCTCAAGCGAAAGACGATCAGTATCGAATGGGCATGGGACAAGGCCGGCAAGCGGATGAAGGCGCCCAAGGATGCCGAGCGGCGGGTTATCCCGATCGGCGAGGCGCTGGCGAAGATCCTCACCGCCGCGGTAAAGCGGGATGGGCTCGGGACTCCCGCACCCGTTCCCTACATCGATGACGGTCGGAAGGTTCGCAGTGGCCTGCTGCTGGCGCATGTCGATCAGCGTCCGTTCGACCAGGACAACTTCAAGAAGCGTTTTGATGCAGCGACACGCGTCGCATGGGTTGGCGAAGGCGACGACAGGCGTCGGCTCGGGAAGGTTCGCCCGCACGACCTGCGCCATACCTACGCCGGCCGATTGGTCCGGGCAGGCATTCCACTTCAACAGGTCCAGAAGCTACTCGGCCATGCTTCGATCAGAACCACACAGAGGTACGCAAGCCTTGGTGAAAGTCAGTGGTCCTTGGTCCGGCTAGTTCTCGGCTAGTGATGACTGCCCCACGTTTGCCCCACGAAATGACCACAAGGTCGAACTTGCCCCATGAAATACAGGCCGTGACCTGCTCTTTCCAACGTGGGCGCAGAGGGGATCGAACCCCCGACCGCTGGTGTGTAAAACCAGTGCTCTACCGCTGAGCTATACGCCCCAACCGCCCCGACGGGCCCGGGGTCGGATTGGTGTGCCGGACGCGGACGTCCGGGCAACGGGTTATGAATCTAGTGTGGCGAGGGCTTTTTCCCAAGCGTGCTGGTCACGGGGCTCGCCGGGGCCGTTCATTTCGGCGAAGCGGACGATGCCGTCCTTGTCGACGACGAAGGTGCCGCGGTTGGGGTAGCCGGACTTCTCGTTGAAGACGCCGTAGTTCTGGGCCACGGCGCCGTGCGGCCAGAAGTCGGAGAGGAGGGGGAAGGTGTAGCCCTGTTCGGCTGCCCAGATCTTGTGGGTGGGCGGCGGGCCTACGGAGATGGCGAGGATCTCGGCGTTGTCGTTCTGGAACTTGGGGAGTTCGTCCCGAACCTTGCAGAGTTCGCCCTGGCAGATACCGGTGAAGGCCAGGGGGTAGAAGACGATCAAGACGTTCTTCTCGCCGCGGAAGCTCGACAGCGTGACTTCCTGATTGTTCTGGTCCTTCAGCGTGAAGTCCGGTGCGACCGAACCGACCTCGAGCGGCATACCTTCCCCTCCATCCTCATGTCCTGAGCGCAGCACCGTGCGACGCGGCGTGGAGACGCGCGGAATCCACCGTTGTCACTCGGCCCTATCTGAAACCTTAGTAGAGGCCTCAGCGCTGCTTGGAAGGTGTCTTGGGCTGGGTGAGTTTGGTGCCCGTCCAAGTCCCCAGGGACACCGGGGTGGTCGCGGTGAGACCGGCGGGGGTCGCCGACTCGCCGATTTCGCTCGGATCGACATGGCCGGGTTGACCGGTCTTGGGGGTGAGCACCCAGACGACGCCGTCGTCGGCGAGCGGGGTGATCACGTTCAGTAGCTCATCCACCAGGTCACCGTCACCCTCACGCCACCACAGCAGCACAACGTCGACCACCTCGTCGGTGTCTTCGTCGAGCAGCTCGGAACCGGTGGCTTCCTCGATCTCGGCGCGAAGCGCGTCGTCGGTATCTTCGTCCCAGCCCAGTTCCTGAACCACCATGTCGTGTGAAATGCCAAGCTTCTGAGCGTAGTTCTGCGCGTCCGCCGCGGCGACCACGGTGGTGTCCTCCTCAACTCCCGACAATAGGTAGTTGCAAGCGAACATGGTAAAAGCCCCCAGCGCAAGCCGATCGGCCGAAATCGCACCCTAAATGTCGTATCTGAGACCGGTGAGATCCATTGGACAGACCGGTTTCACACCATGGGGACGGTCCGATTCACTTGGCCGGGCAGGCGTTCCGGACCGCGCTCAGAGCATCGTTGACCTTGTGACTCGCGTCGTTCAGCGGCGACACCGACGAGCTGGTCGTCATCTTCCGCACCTCCGCGGCCAGCGACCGCGCCGCGGTCACATAGTCGGTGAACTTCTGCCCCAGATCCGCCTGCAGGTCGGCGCCCGACGCACCCACCTGAGTCTCGACCGTCTTCGCGGCGTCCTCGAGCGCGGACGCCGCCGCGTCGCGCTTGGCGATCTGGTCGGCCGTGTTCCCGTCATGGGCGTCGACGAATTCGTTGTAGCGATCGACAGCGGTCCCGGTGATCTTGCGGAACGGATCGCAGTTGTCGGAGGTCGCCTTGGCGGTCGCCGCGGCCGCCTTCGACGAGGCGGCGGCCGCCGAGGACGACGCAGCCTCGGCCTTGTACGACGTCACCTGAACCTGATTCGCCGTCGGAGTACCCTCGATCGTGTTCGCGCACCCGGCTAGAACCAATCCTCCCGCCACCGCCGCGGACGCGCACACCAGTCCGAACCCCCGCGGGTTCAGCAGCTTCACTTGGTTCCTCCCCGTCCAGCCCGGCGGTGTTGGATGGCGTCGCGAGCGGCGCGATTCCCTGCGCAACCGTACTGGATTTCCGGCTGACATGATGACCTGGGCCGCATCATCGGCAAGGATGTGAGATGCGCCCCAGACCAATCGTTGCGGGTATGCCGCCCACCAGCGGATACCCGGGGTATTGACGCCACACCAGATGTCCCACCCCATGTGTACGAGGAGCAAACGTCTTGACCGACTTGATGCACCCGACTTCGTCGAATTCCACCAATGGATCGGCACGCAAATCCCCGGCGGGAGGCCGGGTTCGAGTGATTCGCGAGGGGGTGGCGTCATACCTGCCGGACATCGACCCGGAGGAGACCAGTGAATGGCTCGACTCCTTCGATGAAATGCTCACCCGCGAGGGCCCCGGCCGCGCCCGCTACCTCATGCTGCGCCTGCTCGAACGCGCCGGTGAGCGCCATGTCGCCATCCCCGCGCTGACCTCCACCGACTACGTCAACACCATTCCCACCGAGAACGAGCCGTGGTTCCCCGGCGACGAGGAGGTGGAGCGCCGCTTCCGCGCCTACATCCGCTGGAACGCCGCGGTCATGGTGCACCGCGCCCAGCGGCCGGGAATCGGTGTGGGCGGCCACATTTCGACCTACGCGTCCTCGGCGGCGCTCTACGAGGTCGGTTTCAACCACTTCTTCCGCGGCAAGGACCACGCGGGCGGCGGCGACCAGGTGTTCATCCAGGGCCACGCCTCCCCCGGCATCTATGCCCGCGCCTTCCTCGAAGGCCGCCTCACCACGGACCAGATGGACGGCTTCCGTCAGGAGTACAGCCACGGCGGTCCGGGCCACGGCCTGTCCTCGTACCCGCACCCGCGGCTGATGCCGGACTTCTGGGAATTCCCCACGGTATCAATGGGTCTGGGCCCGATGAACGCCATCTACCAGGCCCGCTTCAACCACTACCTGCACGACCGCGGCCTCAAGGACACCTCGGACCAGCATGTCTGGGCGTTCCTCGGCGACGGCGAGATGGACGAGCCGGAGTCGCGCGGCCTGATCCAGGTGGCCGCCAACGAGGGCCTGGACAACCTGACCTTCGTCATCAACTGCAACCTGCAGCGCCTCGACGGCCCGGTCCGCGGCAACGGCAAGATCATTCAGGAGCTGGAGTCGTTCTTCCGCGGCGCCGGCTGGAATGTCATCAAGGTGGTCTGGGGCCGTGAGTGGGACGCCCTGCTGCAGGCCGACCGCGACGGCGCGCTGGTGAACCTGATGAACTCCACGCCCGACGGCGATTACCAGACCTACAAGGCCAATGACGGCGCGTACGTGCGCGAGCACTTCTTCGGCCGCGACCCGCGCACCAAGGAACTGGTCAAGGGGCTGTCGGACGCCGAGGTCTGGAACCTCAAGCGCGGCGGCCACGACTACCGCAAGATCTACGCCGCCTACGCCGCGGCCATGGCACACCAGGGTCAGCCGACGGTCATCCTGGCCAAGACCATCAAGGGCTACGGCCTGGGCAAGCACTTCGAGGCCCGCAATGCCACGCACCAGATGAAGAAGATGACCCTCGACGATCTGAAGGCGTTCCGCGACGTGCAGCGCATTCCGATCACCGACGCCGAGCTCGAGGCCAACCCGTACCTGCCGCCGTACTACCACCCCGGCCAGGACGCGCCCGAGATCCAGTACATGATGGATCGCCGCAAGCAGCTGGGCGGTTTCGTCCCCGAGCGCCGCACGCTGGCAAAGCCGCTGCAACTTCCTGGCGACGAAGCCTACCGCTCGGTTCGCAAGGGTTCGGGCAAGCAGCCGGTGGCCACCACCATGGCCTTCGTGCGCCTGATGAAAGAGCTGTTGCGCGACAAGGAGATCGGCAAGCGCATCGTCCCGATCATCCCCGACGAGGCCCGCACCTTCGGTATGGACTCGTGGTTCCCCTCGTTGAAGATCTACAACCGCAACGGCCAGTTGTACACATCGGTCGACGCGGATTTGATGCTTGCCTACAAAGAGTCGAGCATCGGTCAGATCCTGCACGAGGGCATCAACGAAGCCGGTTCCACCGCGAGCTTCACCGCGGTCGGCACCTCCTACGCCACCCACGGCGAGCCGATGATCCCGCTGTACATCTTCTATTCGATGTTCGGCTTCCAGCGCACGGGCGACGGCCTCTGGGCGGCAGCGGATCAGATGGCCCGCGGCTTCGTGCTCGGAGCTACCGCCGGGCGAACCACGCTCACCGGTGAGGGCCTGCAGCACAACGACGGTCACTCACTGCTGCTGGCGTCCACCAACCCGGCCTGTGTCGCCTACGATCCGGCCTTCTCCTTCGAGATCGCCCACATCGTGCGCGACGGCATGCGCCGCATGTACGGCGGCGGCCTGGCCCAGGGCTATCAGGAGGCGCTGCCCGGCACCGATCCCGAATCGCATTCGGTGCACCACGAATTCGGCGGCGAGGACATCTTCTACTACATCACCCTCTACAACGAGCCCTACGTTCAACCGGCCGAGCCGGAGAACCTGGACGTGGCGGGCCTGCTCAAGGGCATCTATCTGTACCGGCCCGGCGGCGCCGGCGACCTGCGCGCCAATATCCTGGTCGCGGGCGTCACCATGCCCGACGGCATGCGCGCGCAGGAGATGCTGGCCCAGGAGTGGGGTGTGCAGGCCGATGTCTACTCGGTGACTTCGTGGGGCGAGCTCCGCAAGGAGGCGCTCGCGAAGGAGATCGCCAAACTCCGTCACCCCGACCAGGATCCGGGCCTGCCCTACATCACCGAGGTGCTGTCCAAGGCGCAGGGCCCGGTCGTCGCCGCCTCCGACTGGATGCGCGCGGTGCCCGACCAGATCCGCCAGTGGGTGCCGACCGAATACATCACCCTCGGTACGGATGGTTTCGGTTTCTCCGACACCCGCCCGGCCGCGCGCCGCGTCTTCAATGTGGATGCCGCGTCCATCGTGGTCGCCGCACTGCAGGGTCTCGCTGCTCAGGGCCGGATTTCACCCGCCACGGTGGCCGAGGCGGCACGCCGCTACGCAATCGACGACGTGAACGCCGCGCCGAAGGCGGCACCCGGTACCGAAGGCGGCGACGCATAACCGAACATAAACACTGTGGAACGTAAACCGCCGAGGCCGCGCCGGATCAACGAGGAGGGCACCTCCTCTCACGAGGTCTATCTCCCGACCGGCGCGCTCTCCCCGAATCGGCAGACGCGCGACCCGCTTCCGGACACCCTCCTGAAACGGGTCAAGCAGTTCTCCGGTCGCCTGTCCACCGAGGCCGTGGCCTCGATGCAGGATCGGTTGCCGTTCTTCGACAATCTGGACGCCGCCCAGCGGGCCGGCGTCCAGATGCTGGTGCAGACGGCGGTGGTGAACTTCCTGGAGTGGCTACAGGACCCGGAATCGGATATCCGCTTCAGTCTCGATGCCTTCCAAGTGATTCCGGACGATCTGGCGCGGCGGCTGACGCTGCGCCAGACCGTCGACATGGTCCGGGTGGCCATGGAGTTCTTCGAGCAGTGGCTGCCGGCCCTGGCGCGCAACGACCGTCAGCTGGTGGCGCTCACCGAGGCGGTGCTGCGGTACGGGCGGGAGCTCGGTTTCGCCGCCGCCTCGGTGTACGCCTCGGCCGCGGAGTCGCGTGGCGCGTGGGACACCCGATTGGAGGCCCTGGTCGTCGATGCCGTGGTGCGCGGCGACAATGGCCCCGAAATGCTCTCCCGTGCGGCCACTCTCAATTGGGACGCGACCGCCCCCGCGACGGTTCTTGTGGGCACTCCCCCCAAGGACCAGGTGGCTGTTGTCAGTTCCGTACATAGTGTGGCCGGGCGGCACGGCCGCAACGCGCTCGCCGTGGTGCAGGGTTCGCGGCTGGTAATGGTAGTCAGCGGACATCTCGGTGACCCGATGTATCCGTCGCAGTTCCTGGCGGACCTGCTCGCCGAGGCCTTCTCCGAGGGTCCGGTGGTGATCGGCCCGACCATGCGGGCGCTGTCCGCCGCGCATGTCAGCTCGGTGGAGGCGATGGCCGGCATGGAGGCCGTGGTGGGCTGGCGGGGTGCGCCACGCCCGGTGCACGCCTCCGAACTCCTGCCCGAACGCGCCCTGCTCGGCGACCGCGCGGCCATAGACGCCCTGAACGAGCACCTAGTGCTACCGTTGGCCGCCGCCAGCGCCGATCTGTCGGACACGCTGGACGCGTATCTGGATTGCGGTGGAGCCGTCGAGACCTGCGCCCGCCAGCTGTTCGTTCATCCAAATACGGTGCGCTATCGCCTCAAGCGAATCGCCGACATCACGGGCCGGGATCCGATGAATCCGCGTGATGCCTATGTGTTACGTATCGCGGCCACAGTAGGTCGGCTGACACGAACTCGTAACGAATCACCCACTCCTGCCACAGATGTGACTCCCATCACAGATCCGAAGGATAGGGTGTAACGAGATTCGAGGATCGGGCGATCCGGACAGCCCACTTGGTCTTTTGTGGACTCCTCACAAAACTGCCAAGCAAGCTTCATTCGCGCCGACATCTCGTGAGAGCGGTCTCACGGTGTTTTCTTGAGTCGTGATCGCATTGCTCGCCCCTGGACAGGGCTCTCAGACTCCCGGCATGCTCACCCCTTGGCTCGAACTTCCCGGCGCTGCGGACCGCATCGCGCTGTGGTCGAAGGCCTCGGGGCTGGACCTGCTGCGGTTGGGCACGACTGCGACCGCCGAAGAGATCGTCGACACGGCTGTCACCCAGCCGCTCGTCGTCGCGGCTGCCCTCATGGCTTTCGCGGAAATCCCGCAGGATTCGCTTCCCGCGGATACAGTCGTCGCCGGACACTCGGTCGGCGAATTCGCCGCCGCTGCCGTCGCCGGAGTCATCTCCGCCGATGACGCGGTGGTCCTGGCCGCCATCCGCGGAGCGGAAATGGCCAAAGCTTGCGCACTCGAGCCGACCGGTATGTCCGCGGTGCTCGGTGGTGACGAAGCGGAGGTGCTCGCTCGTCTCGACGAACTCGGCCTGATTCCGGCCAACCGCAATGCGGTGGGTCAGATCGTGGCCGCGGGTAAGCTCGAGGCGCTCGAAGCCCTTGCCGCGAACCCGCCCGAAAAAGCCCGCGTCCGTGCACTGCCGGTCGCCGGCGCCTTCCACACCGCGTTCATGGCTCCCGCCCAGGACGCGGTCGCGGAGGCCATCGCCAAGATCGCGCCCAGCGCGCCGGTCAGGACCCTGCTGTCGAACTTCGACGGGCAACCGGTCAGCTCCGGCCAGGACGCGGTCGACAAGCTCGCTGCCCAGGTCACGCGCCCCGTGCGCTGGGATCTGTGCACTGAAACGATCCGTGCGGCAGGGGTTTCCGCGGTGGCAGAGTTGCCGCCGGCGGGCACCCTGGTCGGCATCGCCAAGCGGGAGCTCAAGGGCACCCCGAATCTGGCGCTGAAGACACCCGCGGACCTCCCCGCGCTCGCCGAACTCACCGCGGCAAGCTAGCTTGGCTCGCGGCCCGCTCCCATCAACGGCGATGGAGCAACGGGGTCGCAAACAAATGAAAATCCACCCTCTACAAGAAATAAGAAGGGAGCCACCACAGTGGCCGCTCTGACCCAGGAACAGATCGTCGAAGAGCTCGGGAAGATCATCGAAGAGGTGACCGGTATCGAGCCCTCCGAGGTGACCATCGAGAAGTCCTTCGTCGACGACCTGGACATCGACTCGCTGTCGATGGTCGAGATCGCCGTCCAGACCGAGGACAAGTACGGCGTCAAGATCCCCGACGAGGACCTGGCGAGCCTGAAGACCGTCGGCGACGCGGTGGCGTACATCCAGAAGCTCGAGGCCGAGAACTCCGACGCGGCCGCTGAGCTGAAGGCCAAGTTCGGCGCCGAGGGCGAGTAGGAACCGACACCGTGACCACTCCTTCCACCTTGAACGGGAACTTTCCCAACGTCGTCGTAACGAGCATGGCGGCGACCACGTCGATCGCCGGTGACGTCGATGCGACGTGGAAGGGCCTCCTCAATGGCGAGAGCGGCATCGACACTCTCGAGGACGACTTCATTGCGGAGTACGACCTTCCGGTTCGAATCGGCGGCCACCTGAAGGTGTCGCCGGACACGCTGCTCGATCGGGTCGAGATCCGTCGCATGGCGTACATCGAGCGACTGGCGACCGTGCTCGGTCGCGAGGTGTGGAAGAACGCCGGCTCTCCCGAGGTCGACCCGCTGCGGCTGGGTGTGGCCATCGGCACCGGTCTCGGCGGCGGCGACGCGCTGATCGACTCGGTGGACAAGCTGAAGAACGGCGGCTATCGCAAGATCTCGCCGCTGGCTGTTCAGATGGTCATGCCGAACGGCCCGTCCGCCGTGGTCGGTCTCGAGCTCAAGGCCCGGGCGGGAGTGGTCACTCCGGTCTCGGCATGCTCGTCGGGTTCGGAGGCCATCGCCAACGCGTGGCGGATGATCGTCATGGGTGACGCCGACATGGTCGTCACCGGCGGCGTCGAGGGCTTCATCGACTCGGTGCCGATCGCCGCGTTCTCCATGATGCGGGCCATGTCGACCCGCAATGACGATCCGAAGGCGGCCTCGCGCCCCTTCGACAAGGATCGCGACGGCTTCGTCTTCGGCGAGGCGGGCGCGCTCATGGTCATCGAGACCGAGGAGCACGCCAAGGCTCGCGGCGCCACCATCCACGCCCGGCTGATGGGCGCGGGTATCACCTCCGACGGGTTCCACCTGGTGGCTCCCGATCCGGAGGGCAGCGGTGCGGCTCGCGCCATGCAGCGCGCGATGCAGACCGCGGGTCTATCCGCTTCGGACATCACCCACGTGAACGCTCACGCGACTGCCACCCCCGTCGGTGACACCGCGGAAGCGAACGCGATTCACAAGGCCGGCGTCAAGCACGCCTCGGTCTACGCCCCCAAGTCGGCCCTGGGCCACTCGATCGGTGCCGTCGGCGCCCTCGAGTCGGTACTCACGGTGCTCAGCATCCGGGATGGCATCGTCCCCCCGACGCTGAACCTGGAGAACCAGGATCCGGCGATCGATCTGGATGTCGTGCACGGCGAGGCTCGCCGTCAGGACATCGAGTTCGCGATCAACAACTCCTTCGGTTTCGGTGGGCACAATGTCGCGCTCGCCTTCGGCCGGTACTGACACGGATTCATCCCGGTAAACCGGAAATCCGGCTCAGCTTTACCGGTCGGTAAGACAAGCGGTCCCGGCATGGGTTTCGGATGGAGACCCCCCGAAATCCCTGCCGGGACTTCGACATTCGCAGCCGCTCTCAGCGACCGCACTTCCCCCTTTGAGGAGAGTTTGCGATGACCATCATGGCTCCCGCGCATGCGGACACCACGACCGATCCCCGTGACCCGCTGGGTCGGTTGCAGCGCTTCTTCGATCCCGGAACCGTTCTCCCGCTACACCCCCGCGACAAGTCCGGTGTGCTCGCAGCCATCGGTGAGGTCGACGGCGTTCGCACCGTCGCCTACTGCTCCGATGCCACCGTGATGGGCGGCGCCATGGGCGTGGAGGGGTGCAAGCACATCGTCGACGCGATCGACACCGCCATCGATTCCAAGGTTCCCGTTGTGGGCCTGTGGCATTCGGGTGGCGCCCGGCTGGCCGAGGGCGTCGAGGCCCTGCACGCCGTCGGTCTGGTCTTCGAGGCCATGGTCCGCGCGTCCGGCCAGGTCCCCCAGATTTCCGTGGTGCTCGGCTTCGCCGCCGGCGGCGCCGCCTACGGCCCCGCGCTGACCGACATCGTCATCATGGCTCCGGAAGGCCGCGTCTTCGTGACCGGCCCGGACATCGTGAAGACGGTGACCGGTGAGAGCGTGGACATGGCGACCCTGGGTGGCCCGATCACCCACGGCAAGAAGTCCGGCGTCTGCCACATCGTCGCCGAGGACGAGTCCGATGCCATGCACCGTGCCCGCCGCCTGGTGTCGATGTTCGCCGAGCAGGGCGAGTTCGATCTGGCCGCGGCCGCGCACGGCGATGTGGATCTCAAGGCCATGATGCCGGAGTCCGCCAAGCGCGCCTACGACGTCAAGCCGATCATCAACGAGCTGCTCGACAACGTCGACGGCGAGAGCACCTTCGAGGAGCTGCAGGGCGGCTACGCCCGCTCCATGGTGGTCGGTCTCGGCCGGCTCGGCGGCCGCACCGTCGGTGTGCTGGCCAACAACCCGATCCGCCTGGGTGGCTGCCTCAACTCCGAAAGTGCCGAGAAGGCTTCGCGTTTCGTGCGCCTGTGCAACGCCTTCGGTATCCCGCTGATCGTCGTCACCGACGTGCCGGGCTACCTGCCGGGCGTCTCGCAGGAGTTCGAGGGCGTGGTGCGCCGCGGCGCCAAGCTGCTGCACGCCTTCGCCGAGGCCCGTGTCCCCCGCGTCACCCTGGTCACCCGCAAGATCTACGGCGGCGCCTACATCGCGATGAACGCCCGCTCGCTGGGCGCCACCGCCGTGTACGCCTGGCCCGGTTCGGAAGTCGCGGTCATGGGCGCCAAGGCCGCGGTCGGCATCCTGCACAAGAAGGCTCTCGCGGCCGCCCCGGAGCAGGAGCGCGAGGCCATGCTGGAGCGTCTGACCGAGGAGCACGAGCGCATCGCCGGCGGCGTCCAGCGCGCCATCTCGATCGGCGTCGTGGACGAGGTCATCGAGCCCGCCAAGACCCGCTCCACCATCGCCGCCGCCCTGGCCGCCGCCCCGGCGCGGCCGCAGCACAACAAGAACATTCCGCTGTAATCGGTTACGTGGCAACGCGATAGCGGGCGGTCTCCTCGGAGGCCGCCCGCTTTTCGTTGGCCCGGAACGGGTTTCGCAGTCAGGCCGGGGGGATGTTGGCTGACGTCAGGACTGGAGGCGGACCTTGTCGGCGGACTCGTTCTGGCTCGCGCATTCCTGATAGGGGTTGGGAGTGGAGGGGTGTTCGCCGCAGACCCACCGGACGGTGCCGACGATGACGGCGATGTCGCCGGTGGATTGTTTGGCGCGCTCGTCGGCGTAGGCGGTGACGACGGAGAGCGCGGTGGGGCAGAACCCGGTGCCCTTGGCGGTGGAGACCACCACCGTCAGGCCCCAGGGGCCGGCGCCGCACTGGACGGCCTCGTGGCCCGCGGCCGGGAAGGCGGCGGCGGAGGTGGCGGGGTGGGCCGAGGGGCCGGAGGCAACGGTGGGGGTGTTGTCGTCGCAGGCGGTGAGGGCGAAGGCCGTCGCCATGGCCAGGGCCGCACCCGCGATCGCTGTGGTCCGCACGAATCCTCCTCGTCGGCTATCCCTTCCCTGGGCATTGTGCCCGGTTTGGGGCGTTCGGGAGGGCAGGCTCGCGTGGTTCGGCGGCCGTGCCGGTGGATCAGCCGACGTCGCGGCGCAGCCAGGTGACTTCCGCGCCCTCGCCGCCGAGGCGGTAGGGCTCGAGGATGTCGTCCCAGGCGGTGCCGAGGGCGCGGTCGATGTCGGCGGCGATCTCGGCGGCGGAGCCGCGGCCGTGGGCGCGGGCCTCGGCGACGATGGCGCGCAGGCGCATCTCGCCGACCATGACGTCGCCGCCGGCGCCGGTGGAGCCGCTCCAGAGGCCGAGGCCGGGGACGAAGCTGAAGCGGGCGCCGTCTACCCCCTCGCTGGGGTCCTCGGTGACTTCGAAATACAGCACAGGCCAATCCCGCAATGCTCTGGCTAATTTCCCTCCTGTACCAACCGGACCACACCAATCGGTGGTGGCGCGCAGATGTCCGGGATCGGCCGGCTGCACGGTCCAGCGCAGTTTCGCGGGGGCCTTGAGAGTGGAGGTGAGAGCCCATTCGACATGCGGGCACAGCGCGGCCGGCGACGAATGGATGTAGACGACTCCAGACGTCGTCTCCGCGAACTGACTAGACGCATGCACCACTGACACCTCCGGCTCGACGAGGGACGTCTTCCCCAACGGCCCCTGTCCGAGCTCGGCGTTGCCCGAGTTTACTGGAGTGCCCGGTGTTGCGTGTGTTACTTGATGCGTGTCGGTCTCTACGCAAACTCCGCGATTACAGCGTCGCTGAGGGTCGGCCACACCGCCCGGGCCCAGTCCCCGAAATTTTCGTCCGCCAGCGCGAGACACGCCATACCGACTTCCGGATCCACCCAGAGGAATGTGCCGGACTGCCCGAAGTGCCCGAAGGTCCGCGGCGAGTTCGCACCACCGGTCCAGTGCGGCGATTTGTGGTCGCGGATTTCGAAACCCAAACCCCAGTCGTTGGGACGCTGCGACCCGTAACCGGGAAGGACACCATTGCACCCCGGGAATTGCACTGTGCTTGCTTCGGAAACCAATTCGGCACTTACGACGGCTGGTTCCAGCAATTCCTCGGCGAATCGCAGGAGATCTGCGACCGAGGACCGGCCGGCATGTCCGGCCGAACCGACCAGCGCCGAGGAGTTCATGCCCAGCGGCTCGAAGACGGCCTCGCGCAGGTACTGATCGAACGGGATACCGGTCTGCGCCGCAACGAAATCCGCGAGCACCTCGAACCCGGCGCTGGAGTAGATCCGCTTCGCGCCGGGCTGGGCCAGCACCGCGGTGGTGTCGAAGGCCAGGCCGGAGGTGTGGGCGAGCAGGTGCCGCACCGTCGATCCGGGCGGCCCGGCGGGCTGGTCCAGCTCGATCGCGCCCTCCTCGACGGCCACCAGAACCCCGTATGCCACAAGGGGTTTTGTCACCGAGGCGAGCGGGAAAACGTGCGTGGTGTCACCCTCGGTGTCCACCACACCCTTGCCGCGGACGACGACACCCGCCGCGGCGTTCCGGACCGGCCACTGTCGAATCTGCTCCAGCGCTCGCACGTATCGAGCCTACTGTGTTCGATTTTGCCCTCCGCTTCGCTCCGGTCGGGTTCGCGGCCCCGAGGTCTCGATTCTTCCCTCCTCCGCTCCTTCGAATCGCTCCCCGCTCCAACGAGACCCCGCGCAGACCGTATGCCCGGTTACGATCGAACCCATCATGAGCGAGCAGGTCACGATCCACGGCGAGGTGGACGCTGGTTTCGGCCCGGTCGCCGACGCGTTCCGCCGCAACTTCACCAGGCACGGGGAGATCGGTGCGGCGGTGGCGGTCTACGACGGGGATCGTCCCGTGGTGGATCTGTGGGCGGGGCATCGCGATCGCAAGCGCCGGGTGATGTGGGAGCGCGACACCATGGCCCCGGTGTGGTCCTCGACCAAGGGCATGACCGCGTTCGCGGTGGCGTCGGTGGTGTCACGGGGGCTGCTGGACTACGAGGATCCGGTGGCACTGCACTGGCCGGAATTCGCCGCGCACGGCAAGGAGTCCATCACCGTGCGGCAGCTGCTGGACCATCAGGCCGGGCTGGCGGCGCTGGATCGGCCGTTCCGGCTCACGGATATGGCCGATCTGGATCGGATGGCGGTGGTGCTGGCCGAGCAGAAACCGTTGTGGCGGCCGGGAACCCGGCACGGCTATCACCCGATCACGGCCGGGCTGTACCAGGGCGAGCTGCTGCGGCGGGTCGATCCGGAGCATCGCACGCTGGGCCGCATCTTCGCCGAGGACATTGCCGGACCGCTGGGCGCGGAGTTCTATATCGGCCTGCCGGACGAGGTTTCGCTGGATCGGGTGGCCGCGCTGTCGGCGACCGAGGGACTCGACATTCTGCGCTATGAGCGAGATCTGCCGGTGCGCATCGGCATTCAGCTCTACAGCAAGCGCGGCCTGTCCTTCCGCGCGCTGAACAGCCCGCAGGTCGGTGCGCCCGCCCGGGCCGCCCGGCGCGAATTCCTGGCGGTGGAGAGCCCGGCCGCCGGCGGTGTCGGCACCGCGCGGGCGCTGGCGCGGGTGTACGGCGCGGCGGTGGGGCGGACCGGTGAGCTGCCCATCGAGCCGAGCCTGCTGGACCGCCTGGCCTCCCCGGACACCGCCGACGACGTTCCGGCCGAGGACCTGGTGCTGCTCACCCCGAGCCGCTACCACCTGGGCTTCCGCCGGTCGTGCGGCGGCTTCCGCTTCGGCTCCGACAAGCGCGCCTACGGCACCACCGGCTACGGCGGCTCGTTCGGATTCGCCGATCCGGCAACGGGTCTGGGGTTCGGCTATGTGATGAACCGCCTGGGTATGGCGGTGCTCGACGATGTCCGTTCGCGCAATCTCCGTGAGGCCCTGCTCCGCTGTCGCTGACCGAAAGGAATAGGTCCATGCCGCCGCAACCGTGGGTGATGCCCGACGAAGGACAGCCACATCGGCGGACCTGGATGGCCTTCGGGGCCGATGAGCGGGTGTGGACGGCCGAGCTGCTCCCCCGCATTCGCGAGGATGTGGCCCGGATCGCCCGCACCGTCGCGCGATTCGAGCCGGTGTCGATGCTGGTGCGGCCGGAGGAATTCGATCTGGCCCGCGCGCTGGCGGGGCCGGAGGTGGCGCTGGTGCCCGCGGAGATGGACGATCTGTGGCTGCGCGACAGCGGCCCGGTGTTCGTCGGCGGCGAGGGCGCCATGGCAGCCGTCGATTTCAACTTCAATGCCTGGGGCGACAAGCAGGAGTATCGGGAGGACGCGCAGCTGGCCGGGCTGGTCGCCGAGCGCACCGGGGCGGAACTGCTGACGACCGAGCTGGGTGCTGGAGGGCGGCGGCATCGAGGGCGACGGCGCGGGCACCGCCATCGTCACCGAGAGCTGCATGCTCAACGACAATCGCAATCCCGGCTGGCAGCGCGAGGACGTGGAGGCGGAATTGGCTCGGCTGCTGGGGATTTCGAAGGTCATCTGACTGCCCGGCATCGCCGGTTACGACGTCACCGACGGGCACACCGATTTCTATGCGCGGTTCACGGGCCCGGGCGTGGTGGTGGCCGGTCGCGAGGACGATGTGGACTGCTACGACTACGACGTCACCCGCCGCCATCTCGCGATCCTCCAGGACTCCGCCGATGCCCGGGGGCGCCCGCTGCGGGTGGAGGTGATTCCGGGCCCGGCGCGGGTGCGCGACGAGTTCGCGGCCGGTTACATGAACTTCTATGTCTGCAACGGCGGCGTCGTGGCCCCCGAGTTCGGGGATCCGGAGGCCGACGCCTACGCCGAAGCCACACTGGCGCGGGTGTTTCCGGGCCGCCGGGTGGTGCAGATCGATATCGACGCGGTCGCCGCGGGCGGCGGCGGCATCCACTGCACGACCCAGCAGGAGCCGGCGTAGCGCGGCCCGGCCCGACCAACGTACGTGCCGTCACTCCATCAACTGGCGCGCCTTCTCGAACAGTTCGAGGGTGATGGCGTGCAGGAAGTCACCGACCTGCTTGGGCGCCTTGCCCGCACAGGCTCGGGCGTGCGTGCCCTCGAGCACGATGCCCAGCTTGAAGCAGGCCAGCACGGTATACCAGGTGACGTGGGTCAGGTCGCGGTCGGAGAACTTCGCGTAGTGGGCGATCATCTCCTCGGGTGTGGGCAGGCCGCCCACCGCGCCGAGGGAGCCGACCAGCGCCGCGCCGGTGGTGCCGGGGACCGGGCGGGTGGCAATCTGCCAGCCCAGGTCCAGCAGCGGGTCGCCGATGGTGGACATCTCCCAGTCGACCATGGCCACCACCTCGGGACCGTCGTAGGAGAACATCATGTTGGCGAGGTGGCAGTCGCCGTGCAGGATGCCGGCTTTCGGCTGGGCGGGGCGGTTGCGGTCGAGCCAGTCGCCGACCTGTGCGACGCCGGGGATCTCCGGGCCGGGGTAGCCGTCGTTGACGCTGTAGGAGTCGAGTTCCTTGAGCCAGCGCGGCACCTGGCGTTCCAGGAAGCCCTCCGGCTTGCCGTAGTCGGCCAGGCCGAGCGCCTCGTGGTCGAGCGAGCCGAGGCGGGCGATGGCCTCGACCGCGGACAGGCCCATCCGCTGGCGCACCTCGGGATCGGAGGCGTGCGGTTCGGGCAGTTCGTTCTGCGGGTTGAAGCCGACGATCGGTTCCATGAGGTAGAAGGACGCACCGAGTACGGATTCGTCGGGGCAGGCGGCGATCACCTTGGGTGCGCGGATATCGGTGTCGCCGAGGGCGCCGAGGATGCGGGATTCGCGCTGGATGACGGTGTTGCTGGCGGCCCGCAGATGCTTGGGTCCGCGTCGGAGTACGTACTCGCGGCCGCCGCGGCGGAAGCGGAGCATGATGTTCTGGGTGCCGCCGCCGAGCGGCTTCACCTCCTCGAACTCCCCGCCGGGCAAGCCCTGCTCTTCCATCCACTTTCCGACGATGGCGAAATCGACGACGTCACGATCCACTTCGACCGGCTGCGCAACAGACATGCCGCCCATTCTGCCGTAGCCGTCCACGCCAACTGAAGGCAGTCGCCAGCAGAATCCGCCACTGAAAGTTCGCGGCCGAGCGCGGGGAGCGAAGCGGAGGAGCGGAGGAGGGAAGAATCGAGACCTCAGGGCCGCGAACCCGCCCGGAGCGAAGCGGAGGGCAAATAACACAGAGCGTAATGTGCGTGGTCAAATGCGCACCCTGTTGATCGACAACTACGACTCGTTCACCTACAACCTGTATCAGCTGATCAGCGAGGTGAACGGGGTCGAACCCGTGGTCGTGCGCAATGACGAGGCGGCCTCGATCGAGGAGCTCGGGCTCGGGGAGTTCGACAATATCGTCATCTCCCCCGGGCCCGGACGGCCGGATGTCCCGCGCGATTTCGGCATCTCGGCGGCGTTGATCGCCGGAGCCGAGCTGCCGTTGCTGGGCGTGTGCCTGGGGCATCAGGGCATCGTGATCGCGGCGGGTGGGCAGGTGGTCGCCGCGCCGCAGGCCCGGCACGGGTACCCGGATCTGATCGGCCATGACGGGCGGGACCTGTTCACCGGTGTGCCGCAGGGCTTCTCGGCGGTGCGCTATCACTCGCTGTGTGGGGCGCGACCACTACCGGAGGACCTCGAAGTCACCGCGACCACGCCGGACGGAGTGATCATGGGCGTGCGGCACCGCACCCGGCCGCAGTGGGGGGTGCAGTTCCATCCCGAGTCGATTTCCAGCGAGCACGGGAAACGGTTGCTGCGCAATTTCTCCGCGCTGACGGCTGAATATCAACGGCGGGAGGGCATTTCCCGACAATCCACGCCGACAGCACCGACACGCGGCCGGATCGGAGCCGAGACTTCGAGACCGCCCACCGTCGGCGCGCCCGTCCGCTATCGGGTCGAGCAGACGGTCGTGGAGCGGGCCGTCGATGCCGAGGCGGTCTTCGACGCGCTGTATGCCCATTCCCCGCATGCCTTCTGGCTCGACAGCGAGCATGTGGAGCCGGGACTGGATCGCTTCTCGTTCCTGGGTGATGCGTCCGGGCCGCTGGCGGAGGTGGTGCGGTATCGGGTTGGCAGCGGCCGGGTCGAGATCGAGTCGGCGGCGGGACCGCGCACGGTGCCGGGCGGGGTGCTCGATTATCTATCCGCCGAGCTGCGCCGCCGGGAGATCGAATTCCCGGATGTGCCTTTCGATTTCGCCGGTGGCTATGTCGGCTATCTCGGCTACGAGATGAAGGCCGACTGCGGCGCCGAGGCGGCGCATCGCGCGGCCACACCCGACGCCCAGTGGATCTTCGCGGACCGGCTGATCGTGGTCGACCACGAGGCGGGCCGCACCCATCTGCTGGCGCTGGCCGAGCCGGATGCCGCTGCCGCCGCACAGGATTGGCTCGGCGTCACCCGGGCCGCGGTGGAAATGCTTCCGACCTGGGAGAATCCGCCGGACCTCGCACTGCGCGCCGACGAGGGCACGGTCGCGCCGTTCCTCACGCGCGGCCGGGAGCGCTATCTCGCCGATGTGGTGGCCTGCCGGGAGCAGCTGCTCGCGGGCGAGTCGTACGAGATCTGCATCACCGACAGCGCTCATCCCCCGGGCGACGCCGACGGCCTCTCCGTGTATCGCACACTGCGCCGGTGCAATCCGGCTCCCTACGCCGCCTTCCTGCGCTTCGCCGGGCTGGAGGTGGCATGTTCCTCGCCCGAGCGCTTCCTCAAGGTGGATCGCGCCCGCACGGTGGAGAGCAAGCCGATCAAGGGCACCGCTCCGCGCGGGGGCACCGCCGCCGAGGACGCCGAGCTGAAAGCCGAGCTGGCCCGCAGCCCCAAGACCCGCGCCGAGAACCTCATGATCGTGGATCTGCTCCGCAACGACCTGGGCCGGGTCTGCGAGATCGGCTCGGTGCACGTGCCCAAGCTCATGGCCGTCGAGACCTACACGACTCTGCACCAGCTGGTCTCGACCGTGCGCGGCATCCTCCGCCCGGACCTGGACGTCATCGACTGTCTCCGAGCCTGTTTCCCCGGCGGTTCCATGACCGGCGCCCCCAAACTCCGCACCCTCGAAATCATCGACTCCCTCGAAACCGAGGCCCGCGGCATCTATTCCGGCACCATCGGCTTCCTCGGCCTCGGCGGCACCGCCGACCTGAACATCGTCATCCGCACCGCGGTCCGCCACGACAATCGCTGGCGAGTCGGCGCCGGCGGCGCGGTCGTCCTCGACTCCGACCCGGCCGACGAGTACCACGAGATGGTCTGGAAGGCCGCCGCCGCGCTGCGCGCCCTCCCCGGCCTGGGCGTCCCGCCCCGCGACCGCATTCCCTCGGCCAGGTAGTCCGGCCCGCCGCCGGGGTGCTGCGATGTCACTTGCGGCGGGAGCGGCGGGACTTGCCTTCGGGCGGTTCGGGTTCCGGGTTCTGGCGGGTTCCGGTGAGGCGGCCGAGCAGGGAGACGCCGGGGAGTTTGTCGAGGCGGGTGAAGACCTCCTCGCCGAGGGCGGTGGCCGCCTCGAGGCGGGTGAGGATCTTGTCGTAGGCGACGAAGGCGGGTTCGGCCAGGGCGAGGGTGCGGTCGAGGCGGTCGATGGTGGAGTTGAGGCGTTCGACGGCGATGGTGAGGCTCTGGATCAGGTCGGGCAGCTGGGCGGCGAGCTGGATGGAGGCGGGCGGAAGGCGGACGGCGGTGTCGAAGGCGGTCGACGCGGTCACCTGGGCGGAATCCAGGGCCTGACCGGCCGCGCTCTGGGCGGCTTCGACCGCGGCCTGGGCCGCCGCCAGGATGTCCCCGGCGGTGGGAACGCGCGAGGTCGAGGGTTTGGCGGGCCGACGGTCGCTCCCCTTGGGGTTGGTCATGCCTCTACTGTGCCGCACGATTTTCAGATTGGCCCGCAGGGCCGGGCATGCGGTTTTGTCGGAGGGTCGTGGCATAGTTCGACGACGATGAAACTGACCATGGGTGGCCATACGACGGTCCCGACATCGCTTCTGACGGTTGTGCTTTCGTGGCGGTCTGAGCATGCGGTCCGGGCGCAGGCCGTGCTGGTGGCCGAGCACGGGCGGGCCCGGTCGGATCGGGATTTCGTCTGGTTCGACGCGCCCCGGCACGTCTCGCAGGCGGTGACGCTGGATCGCGAGCCCGCGCCGGGGACGGGACGGCTGTCGGTCTCGCTCCCGCGCACCGGGCCGGAGGTGGCGGGGATCGTGGTCATCGGTTCGGTGCCAGGCGGTTTCGCCGATGTCGCGGGCCTGCGGCTGACCGTGTTCGACCACGACCACCCGGTCGCCTGGTACGACGTGGACACGCCGGACCCGGTCCCGGCCCTGGTGCTGGGTGAATTCACCCGCGCCGCGCAGGGCTGGGAGTTCCGGGCGCTGGCCGACGCCGGGGTCAGCCTGGCGGGGCTGGTACGCGAGTTCGGGGTGCGGATCGATCCCGCACACGGCTTCGAGCCCGAGCCGCGCCGCACGCCGCCGCCCCCGGATCCCGAACGGGCGGAATGGCATCCGGATCCCCGCGATCCGGCCCGCCTGCGCTGGTGGGACGGCACGACGTGGACGGCGTCGGCACGCCCGGCCCCGCCGCAGGATTCCCGCCACTGCCCGCGCTGCGGTGCGCCGCGCCGCCGCCTGTTCGGCGCGGCGCTGTTCGGTGCCACGACGCTGTGCCGCGAATGCGCCACCGAGACAGCCGAATACCTGCGCACCTGGCGTCCCCGCGCCGAGCGCGCCCTGCGTGGCCTCTCCCCGCACGATGACTGGGAGACGCTCTGGGCCGCGTTGCGCTTCCAGCGCGTCGACCGCGCCGCCGCCCTGGATCTGCTGCGCCCGCTCGCCCTCGATCAGCTGGAACGCCTGGTGGCCTTCACCTTCGCCGACGGCGTGGTGGACGAGTCCGACGTGGACGACTTCGAGGACACCGTCGCGGAGCTGTCCCTGTCGGGCCCGGTCATCGAGGACCTGCGCCGCCGCCTGCACCGCGGCCGCCTGCTCACCCGCCTGCGGTCCGGCGAGCTGCCGCAGCAGCCCACGACGGGCCTGCACCTGGATCCCGACGAGCGGGTCCACCTGAATCTCCCCGCCGTGCACATCCGGCAGCTGGCCCGCGGCCCCAAGCGCACCCAGGGCCGTCTGATCGTCAGCAACCGCAAGCTGCGCTTCACCGGCGCGGACACCGGCACCGAAATGCCGTGGGCCCGAGTGGTTTCGGTGACCGCCGCCGATGGTCTGGTCGAGGTGTCGGCCACTTCCTCGCGCGGCGGCGCGATCCTCGAGGTCGCCGATCCCGACTTCGTGGCCGCCGCCATGGAGGGCGCGCTGCGCATCGCCAAGCGCCTGGCCCTCACCCCGGGCCGCCGCGACACCCGCTCCATCCCACCGGATGTCAAGACCGTGGTCTGGCAGCGCGACGGCGGCAAATGCGTCGAATGCGGCGACAGCCACTACCTGGAGTTCGACCACATCATCCCGATCAGCCGCGGCGGCGCGACCAGCCCCGCCAACCTGCAGATCCTCTGCCGCGCCTGCAACCGCACCAAGGGCGCGCACATCTGACCCCGCGAAGCCGCGCATTCAACCCCATCGACGCGCGGGGCACGGGCGAATGTGGGGAATCCGACGCCATGCGATGAATCATGTTGAGCGGCACACGGTGTGGCTCTAGCGTCCGAGGAAGGCCGGTCGAGGAAGGGGATCCGACATGCAGGTGGCGGTTGTGGGCGGTACCGGGACGCTGGGGGCGCCGGTGGTGCGGGATCTGGTGGCGCGCGGGCATACGGTGCGGGTGCTGAGCCGGTCCGCGCCCGCCGAGCCGGTGCCGGGGACCACGCATCACGCGGTGGATCTGGTCACCGGTGCGGGGATGGACGAGGCGCTGGAGGGTGTGTACGCCGTGGTGGACGCGGCCTCCCATCGCGGGCTGCGCAGCGCGCGGGTGATGGTCGAGGGTGTGCGGACCCTGCTGGCCGCCGAGCAGCGTGCCCGGGTCGGCCACCATGTGGAGATCTCGATCGTCGGCTGTGAGCAGGTGCCGTTCAGCTACTACCGCACCAAGGTCGCCCAGGAGCGGGTGGTCACCCAGGGTCCAGTGCCGTGGACCCTGTTGCGCGCCACGCAGTTCCACGAGCTCATCGACGAAATGGCCGGCGCGGCAGCGAAGTTCCGTGTCGCGCCGCGCACCGGCATGCGGTTCCAGCCGGTCGACGTGGTCGCGGTGGCGGGCCGGCTGGCCGACGCGGTAGAGGCGGGCCCATCCGGCCGGGTCCGCGATCTGGGCGGTCCGGTCGTGCAGACCCTCGGCGAACTGGCCGAGCTCCGCCGCCGCGCTCTCGGCCAGGCACTGCTGCCGCTGCCGGTGCCGCCGGTGGGCCGGATCGTGCGACGGTTGCGCGACGCTGCGCTGTGCCTCGACGCCGATGGCGAGATCGTGTCGTACGACTATGCCGAGTGGCTGCGCCGGCGGTATTCGAAGCCGGTGAGCTGACGCCCACCGACGACCTGCCCGCGCGTCAGCGCCTCACGCGCAGCACGGTTGGTTCGGCGCAGAACTGGCCGGTGGCCTGATCCAGGGTGAGCCCGGTGCGGTTCAGCCCGCCGCTGTCGATCACCGTGCACTCGCTGCCGCCGACGCGCCCGGTGCCATCGTCGAGGAGCCGGACCTCGGCGGTGACCAGGGGTTGCAGCTTCTCGGCGTCGAAGGTCCAGAATTCGATGTTCCAGAGTTCGTAGCTGTCGCGCGCGGTGACCACGGTGTAGCCGGCCTCGGAGGTGTCGATGCCGATGCCCGCGAGTTCGCCCGCGCGCTGGAACTGCCCGTCGCCGGCCGCGTGGTAGATGACGTAGCGAGTATTGGCGCTGGCCAGCATGATCGGGATGATCAGTTCGTCGCGGCCGTCGTTGTCGAGGTCGCGCAGCCGTGGCTCGGTGGTGCCGACGGCCTGTTCGGTGAGGGTCTGCAGCTGTGCACCGACGGGGTCCAGCACGGTGATGGCGACCGACCCCTGCTGTCCCGTACCGCGGTGCCGCACTTCGAAGGTCAGCCCGGCGGCGTCGTGGGATTGCAGGTAGCAGTCGGGAGGCGTGGCGGCGGAGGCGATGTCGCCGCAGGGCGGGAGGGCGGATACGGGGGTGACCGGACCGGGGACTACGTGATCGCTGGTGTGCGGAGAGAGATTGCCGGCCATGGGTGCGGTGGCGGGGTGTTGTGCGCACGCGGTCAGCGTGAGTGTGGCGGCAGCCAGGACGCCGGCCACGAGATTCCTCCCCATGGAAGCGAGGATAGCGACGAATGTGCAGCAATCGGACCAAGCGAGGCCGACCACACACATATATCCGACATCATGTGCACAACTGCGCACATATAGGCTTATAGTGGCTGTGTGCTCGACGTACTCCGCCATCCTCAGTTCCGCAAGCTGTTCACCGCCCAGGTCGTCGCCCTGGTCGGCACCGGACTGCTCACCGTCGCCCTGGGCCTGCTGGCCTACGAGGTGGCCGGGGGGCAGGCGGGCGCGGTGCTGGGCACCGCCCTGGCCATCAAGATGGTGGCGTATGTGGCCGTCGCGCCGGTGATCTCGGCGCTCACCCTGCGGCTGCCCCGGCGGCTGGTGCTGGTGTCGGCGGACGCGGTGCGCGCGGGGATCGCGCTCATGCTGCCGTTCGTCACGCACACTTGGCAGATCTATGTGCTGATCGCGGTGCTGCAGTCGGCCTCGGCCACCTTCACTCCGGCGTTCCAGTCGCTGATCCCCTCGATCCTGGTCGACGAGGAGGACTACACCCGCGGGCTGTCGCTGTCGCGGCTGGCCTACGACATGGAGTCGCTGCTGAGCCCGGTACTCGCGGCCGCGCTGCTGACGGTCATCAGCTATCACTCGCTGTTCGTGGGCACCGCGGCCGGTTTCGTGGCCTCGGCGCTGCTGGTGGTGACCACTCGGCTCCCCCGGCTCGCCGCGCCCGAGCGGTCCGCCCCGCTAATGCGGCGGATCACCGAGGGCGCCCGGATCATGATGAACCGGCCGGTGCTGCGCGGGCTGCTGGCCATGAACATGGTGGTGGCCGCGGCCACCGCGCTGGTGATCGTGAATACCGTTGTGTACGTGCGGGATCAGCTGGGCGGTTCCAATACCGCGGTGGCATTGGCGCTGGGCTGCTTCGGATTCGGCTCCATGGCGGTGGCGCTGTCGACCCCGCGATTGCTGACGCGGGTGCCGGATCGCCGGTTCATGATGACCGGCTGTGTCCTGCTGCCGCTGGGCCTGATCGCGGCGTCGCTGCCGACTCTGCTCCCTCGGGGGGCCGGTGCGCTCGTGCTGGCGGTGACCTGGGTGCTGCTGGGCGCGGGTACCTCGATGATCAACACTCCGTCCGCCCGCCTGCTGCGCGCCCAGTCCGAACCCGACACCCGCACAGCAGTTTTCACCGCACAGTTCTCCCTCTCGCACGCGTGCTTCCTGGTGACCTACCCGGTCGCGGGCAAGCTGGGCGCGCTGGCCGGCCTGCCGATCACCGCGATCGCGCTGGCCGCCGTCGCTACACTGGCAGCTACAACGGCGGCCCGCGCCTGGCCCGCACACGTGCCGGCGGGCCCCGAGGTGGTGGCGGCAGGAAGGTGAACTGGTGAGCGAGGAGACCGAACCGGCACCCGCCGCACCCAGCCTCATCCACCCGGTCCATCCGGATCAGCCCCACCTGGACGTGGCCACCTCCACCTTCCGCATGCTGTCGGATCCGACCCGCCTGCACATCCTCTGGATCCTCGCCTCCGACGAGGCCGATGTCACCGCCCTCACCGAGGCCTGCGGCGCCTCCCGCACCGCGGTCAGCCAGCACCTGGCCAAACTCCGCTTCAGCGGCCTGGTCGACACCCGCCGCGAGGGCCGCCGCATCATCTACCGCATCCGCGACGGCCACCTGGCCCGCCTGGTCCGCGAGGGCTTGAACCATGCCGATCACATCGTGACCGGCGAACCCTCCCACGAATAGCGAGCATTTTCCGGGACTCGGCTCCTGGTCAGTGGGACGTGGTATCGCCGAGTGCCCGCATGCGCCGTGACGATATGCCTATTCGAAATATCTCGAGACGAATAGTGAGAGGTCGCGCATGCATCCCGAGCAGGGCAGCCCATTCGATGTGATCATCATCGGTGCCGGATTCGCCGGACTCTACGGCGTCCACCAGGCGGCGAAGGCCGGATTGAACGTGCTCGGCCTGGAGGCGGGCGAGGGTGTCGGCGGCACCTGGTTCTGGAACCGCTACCCGGGTGCGCGCTGCGACGTGGAGAGCGTCGACTACTCCTACTCGTTCGACGAGGACCTGCAGCAGAGCTGGACCTGGACCGAGCGTTTCGCCGCCCAGCCGGAGATCCTCGCCTACATCAACCACGTGGCGGACCGCTTCGAGCTGAAACAGCGCTATCGGTTCGGTCAGCGCGTCGTCGGCGCCCGCTTCGACGACGAGGCCGCCGTCTGGACGCTGCGCACCGAGGCCGGCGACGAATTCCGCTCGCAGTTCGTGGTTTTCGCCACCGGCTGCCTGTCCGCGCCGATCAAGCCGAACATCCCCGGCATCGAAACCTTCGCGGGCGAGGAGCTTTTCACCGCGCAGTGGCCGGAGCAGGGCGTGTCCTTCGAGGGCAAGCGGGTCGGCGTCATCGGCACCGGCTCCTCGGGCATCCAGGTCGCGCCGATCATCGCGCGAGAGGCGGAGGCGCTCACCGTCTTCCAGCGTTCGGCCAACTTCAGTGTCCCGGTGCCCAACCGGCCGTGGACCGACGAGGAGCAGGGCGAGATCCGCGCCACCTACCGGCAGCGGCGCGAGAACTCCTACTACGCACCGGCAGCCACCCCGCACCGCTCGCTGGAGATCAAGGCCCGGGACCTGACCGCCGAGGAGCGCGAGCAGGCGATGCAGGACCGCTGGGCCGGCGGCGGCGTGCTGTTCAACAAGGTCTTCCCCGATCAGAACAGCGATCTGGCCGCCAATGAGCTGGTACGCGAGTTCGCGGTCGCCAAGATCCGCGCCAAGGTGGACAACCAGGCGGTGGCCGACGACCTCATCCCCTACGACCACCCCATCGGCACCAAGCGCATCTGCACCGACTCCGGCTACTACGAGATGTTCAACCGGCCGAACGTGTCGCTGGTGAACCTGCGCCGCGAGGCCATCGAGGAGGTCACCCCGACCGGCATCCGCACCGCCGACAAGTTCATCGAACTCGACGCCCTGGTCTACGCAACGGGTTTCGACGCCATGACCGGTGCGCTGCTGCGCATCGACATGCACGGCGCGCAGGATGCCCGCCTCGGTGACCTGTGGGCCGATGGGCCGGTCACCTACCTGGGCTTCGGCATCCCCGGTTTCCCGAACATGTTCAGCATCAACAGTGTCGGCACCCCGTCGGTGATGGCGAACATGGTGCTGCACTCCGAGCAGCAGCTGGACTGGGTGCTGGCGCTGGTGGAGCACTGCCGCGCCAACGGGATCCGCAAGGCCGAGGCTCGCGCGGAGGCGGCGGTCAAGTGGACCGATCACCTGCTCGAGGTCGCCGAGGGCACGCTGTTCGTGAAGGCCAACTCCTGGTACATGGGCGCGAACATCGAGGGCAAGAAGCGCGTATTCATGCCCTATATCGGCGGTTTCGGCAACTACCGCCGCTACTGCGACGACGAGCGCGACAACGGGTACCCGAACTTCGAGCTCACCGCCTAGTCAGCCTGGACCCGGCGAAACCGGCTCGCTTCCTCTTGGCGGCGAGCCGGTTTCGTCGTCGACGGGTCAGGCGGGCAGGCCCAGACCGGCAGCCAGGACGGGCCACGACCGCTTCAGCGCGTCCTGCCAGTACCCCCACGAGTGGGTGCCGGTGGGCGTGAAGTCGTAGGTGGCCGGAATGCCGAGGCCGTCGAGCCTGGCCTTCAGATTGTGGCTGCAGAAGTCGGTGGCGGCCTCGATCCCGCCGCCGATGGTCAACTGCTGGAGCCAGCCGTCTGCGCCCGGCAGGGTGTGCGGGCCGCCGGGCGCGTCCCACCGGCCCGGCAGCCCGGAACCACTGGAGATGAACAGATTCAGGCCGCGCAGCTGGTCGGCGTGCACATAGGGATCGTTGACGGCCCACTCGCGATCCCCCTCGGGGCCGTACATGTTCGCGCTGTTCCCGCCGCCCTTCGTGACCACGTCATTGGCGAAGTGATATCCGATGGGGTCACTGATCTGGGCACAGCCGCTGTAGACCGCAACCGACCGATACAACCCGGGCGCGGCGATGGCCAGCTGCAACGCCGAGGTGCCCGCCATCGACAGACCCGCGATCGCGTTGCGCCCGTTGGCATTCAGCTCCCCGTCGACGAGCGGTGGCAGTTCCTCGGTCAGGAAGGTCTTCCACTTGTTCACGCCCAGAGCGGGATCCGGGGCCCGCCAATCGGTGTAGTAGGTGAAATCCCCGCCGATCGGCTGCACCACATCGACGTTCTTCTCGGCCAGAAAGTCCAGCACATCGGTCTGCGTCTGCCAGGTCACGGCGTCGGCGGCGCCCGCGCCACCGAGCAAGTACAGCACCGGGGCGGGCTGGGAGGTGCCGGACGGACGGTGCACATCGACCTGAATGCTCTTGTCCATGGCGGCCGAATAGACCTGCAGAGTCACGAGACGGGTGTCGGTGGTCATGCTGGAGACGATGCGCGAGCCGTCGGCGGAAGTGCCGGTGTAGGTCACCGGGGTGTCCGGTTGGGCGGAGGCCGTGCCCGCGGCCATCGACACCAGAATGGTTGCGGTCAAGGCCGATACCGCGCTGCCCAAGGTAATTGTGGAACGCACGCTGTCTCCTCCGGCAGGTTCCCGGTTGTCACGAGTCAGCACTTCAGCGTGCCGAGCGGCTTCGGAAAATGCTGGCCCGGAATTGAACTGACTCCGAGAGTACGTTTCCGGCCGTAGGGTCAGGGCGCGATTCCCACCCTCGTTACCGCACTCATACACAAGACGAAACCGGCTCGCTTCCCCTGAAGGCGTGCCGGTTTCGTCGTTCACCGGTCAGGCCGGCAGGCCCAGACCGGTAGCCAGGACGGACCACGACTTCTTCAGCGCGTCCTGCCAGTACCCCCACGAGTGGGTGCCGGTGGGCGTGAAGTCGTAGGTGGCCGGAATGCCGAGGCCGTCGAGCTTGGCCTTCAGGTTGTGGGTGCAGTAGTTGGTGGCGGCCTCGAGCGTGCCACCCAGGGCCACCTGGTTCGCCCAGCCGCCCGCGCCGGGCAGGGTGTGCGGGCCGCCGAGGGCGTCCCACTGGCCCGGCAGGCCGGAACCGCTGGAAATGAACAGGTTCAGGCCGCGTAGCTGGTCGGCGTGCACGTAGGGATCGTTGGCGGCCCACATGGGATCACCCTGCGGGCCGTACATGTTCGCGCTGTCGCCACCGCCCGCGGCGACCACGGTATTGACGAAGTTGTAGCCGAGCGGGTCGCTGATCTGGGCGCAGCCGCTGTAGGCGGCCACCGACTGGTAGAGGCCGGGCGCGGCGATGGGCAGCTGCAGCACCGAGGTGCCCGCCATGGACAGACCGGCAATGGCATTGCGGCCGTTGGTGTTCAGCGCCCGGTCGATCAGCGGCGGCAGTTCCTCGGTGAGGAACGTCTTCCACTTGTTCACGCCCAGAACGGGATCCGGCGCGCGCCAGTCGGTGTAGTAGCTGAATCCGCCACCGATCGGCTGCACCACGTTGACGTTCTTGTCGGACAGGAAGTTCAGGGCGTCGGTCTGCTTCTGCCAGGTGGCGGAGTCGGTGCCGCCGCCCGCGCCGTTGAGCAGGTACAGCACCGGGGTGGGCGCCGAGGTGTCGGCGGCGCGCTGCACATCGACCTCGATGTTCTTGTCCATGGCCGCCGAATAGACCTGCAGCGTCAGGGTGCGCGCGTCGGTGGCCTTGCTGGAGGCGATGCGGGAGCCGTCGGCGGAGGTGCCCGCGGAGGCCGGCGAGGTCCCCGGGTCGACAGAGGCGGCGCCCGCGGCCACCGGTAGCAGAACGGTTGCGGTCAATGCCAATACCGCGCTGCCCCAGATCTTCGTTGAACGCACGCTTTCTCCTTCGGCAGTTTTCTCTGGCGTTACGAGTCTTTTATTCAGCTGTCACGAATCAGCCCCCCACGTTGCACACGGGCGCTTAGCAATTGCTGACTCGATGCTGAGCTGCGCCTGAGAGGGTGGCGAGACCGCCGGTCGAAGGCGGAAATCGGTTCGGGTGAACTCGCTCACGGCCGCAGCCGACCGGGATCTGCACCACTGACGGGGGGCGGTCAGTGCCTTGTCGGTCATGGTCAGTGCACTGTCGGTGAGCTGTCAGCGCGGGTCGGCATCGTCATGGACACACACGAGCAGCCATCACCGAAAGGCACCGCAATGTCCGAGAACGCGCACATCGATTCCGCCCTGACCGATTTCGTCGCGGCCACCGCCGCCGAGTACGGGATGCCCGGCATCGCCGTCGGCGTCTGGGTCGACGGGCGGGAGATCCACGCCAATGTCGGTGTGACCAGCACCGAGAACCCGGTGCCGATTACCGAGCACACGATCTTCGCGATCGGCTCGACCAGCAAGACCTTCACCACCACCGCCCTGATGCAGCTGGTCGCGGCGGGCCGGGTCGATCTCGACGCGCCGGTGCGCACCTATGTGCCCGAGCTGGAGCTGATCGACGAGAAGTCCGCGGCGACGATCACCGTGCGGCAGTTGCTCAACCACACCGCCGGGCTGGATTGGAACGTCATCAACAACACCGGCGACGGCGCGGACGGGCTGGCCGCCTTCGTGGCCACGCTGGCCGAACTGCCGCTGATCGGCGCGCCCGGCGAGCGGGCATCCTACAGCCAGGCGGGCTTCAACCTGCTGGGCCGCGTCATCGAGAAGGTGACCGGGGAGTCGTTCGAAAAGATCGTCGCCGACACGGTTCTGGAGCCGGTGGGGCTGGCCGAGAGCTTCTACTTCCAGGGCGATGTCATGACCCGCCGCTTCGCCGCCGGCCACGAGCGGCAGCAGGACGGTGAGCTCGAGGTGTCGCGGGCCTGGAAGGGCAGTCGCGCCAACAACCCCGGCGGCGGGCTCGGCTCCACGGTGTCGGATCTGTTGCGCTGGGGCCGATTCCACCTCGGTGACGGCCGCACCGAGAGCGGCGCGACGGTGTTGCCGGCCGAGCTGATGCACCGGATGCAGCAGCCGACCGTCGAGCTGCGGGCCAGCACCCTCGCCGACGCCTTCGGCCTGTGCTGGATGCTGCGCGATGTGGACGGGGTCCGCACGGTCGGCCACGACGGTTCCGGCTTCGGCCAGTTCGCCAATTTCCAGCTGGTTCCCGAACGCAATTTCGCGGTGGTCGTGCTCTCCAACGCCAGCCCCGACGGCATCCCCGCCAACCAGGCCATCGTCCGCTGGGCTCTCGAGCACTACCTGGGCGTCGTCGACAAGGACCCCGAGCCGGCCCCCTTCGACGCCGAGCGCGCCCCGGAACTGTTCGGCGTCTACGACATCGACGCCATGACCATGACCTGCTACGCCGACGGCGACCAGCTCTACCTCGACTGCAGGGTCAAGCCCGAGATCCGCGCCGCCGCCGGCGCCGAGATCCCCCAGGACCACCCGCCCTTCCCGTTCGGCCTCCTGCCCGGCGGCGATGAATACGTCGTCACCGACGGGTCTTTCCGGGGCCAGCGCGGCTACTTCACCCGCAACACCGACGGCGACATCATCGCCATCGACCTGGCGGGCCGCGTCTTCACCCGAGTCTCCTGACGCCTCTGAATGCTCCCGACACCTTCGAACGAGAGGGCGCCCCCGATACCGGGCGGGCGTCCTCTCATCGGTGTGTCGAGAGGCGACGGACGCTGCTGGTCGTCGAGTGCGGCTCTGCTCAAATCTGCGCAGGGCGGGCACCACGCCGCCGGGGCCGCATCTGGTGCAGGCGATACCAGGCCAGCGCGAGGAAGATCACCGCCAGACCGCCGACGACTCCCATATCGAGCAGCCAGGCGCCGATGGTGTGTTTCCACAGCGGGTCGGGCCCACCATTGTGCGGCGAGAGGGTGTCGAGGTCGAGACTGGCCGCGGCCGCGCCGTAGCCCCAACGGGACGGCGACAGGTAGGACAGCTGTTGCAGAACGGGCGTGCCGGGAAGCCGCACCAGCCCGCCGGTGAGCACCAGTTGCGCCATCGACAGCACGATCAACAGCGGCAGCGTCTTTTCCGAGGTGTTCACCGAGGCCGACACCAGCAGGCCCAGCGCCAGCGACGCGATGCCCAGGATCGCCATCGCCAAGATCAACTCCAGCTGGACCGAGGTGAATATCCCTTTCGGCGGGAAACTCTCACCGATAGTGCCGATCAAGAACAACACCGCTGCCTGAAGGACCGTGATCACGCCCAGGACCAGCAGTTTCGACATCAAATAGACTCCCGCCGACAGTCCTGCCGCGCGTTCTCTGCGGTAGATCGTCTGTTCCTTGACGATCTCGCGAATCGCGTTGCCGGTGCCGACGAAGCATGCACCGAATATCAGGATCATGAGCTTGGTCCCGGCATCGGTGTTGGTTCCCGGCGCCCCGGTGAACCCCTCGCCCGACGGCACCGCAGCGATCAAACCGCCCAGCAGCAGCGGCATCGCGCCGAGCAACGCCAGATAACTGCGGTCCGAGGCGATCACCGCCAGATACCGCCGGCACAGTGTGCTGAGCTGGCTGAGCTTGGACTGCGGCGCGGGCGGCGGCGCCGGTGTGTGCACTTCCGCCGGTCCGACATCATTGGTCAGCCCGACAGCGACGTAGTTCTCGAAGCGCGGGGAGTCCCGGAACTCACCAGCCCAGTCGCGGTCCTCCTCCCGGTCGAATGCCTGGAACACCTCGGCCCAGGTGCGCTGCCCGAACTCCTGCAACCCCTCTGCGGGCGGTCCGTAATAGGCCAGCTTGCCGCCGGGCACCAGCACCAGGAGGCGGTCACAGGAATCGAGATTCGCCACACTGTGGGTCACGACGATGACGGTCCGCCCGTCGTGGGCGAGTTCGGACAGCATTTCCATGACCGTCTTGTCCAGGCCGGGATCCAGGCCGGAGGTCGGTTCGTCGAGGAACAGCAGGGACGGTTTGGTCAGCAATTCCAATGCGACGCTCACCCGTTTGCGCTGCCCGCCGGAGAGCCGGTCGATGCGGGTGTCGGCATGCCGCGACAAGCCGAGTTCGTCGAGGACTTCGTCGACTCGCTGCTCGCGCTCCTCGCTGCGTGTGTCACCGGGGAAGCGCAGCTCGGCCGCGTAGAGCAGGGCGCGTCGCGTCTGGAGCTGGTTGTGCAGGATGTCCTCCTGCGGAACCAACCCGATCCGGTGTCTCAGCTCGTCGTAATCGGTGTACAGGTCGCGTCCGTCGTAGCGGACGGTTCCCTCGGTCGCGGGCTGTAGCCCGGTGACCGCACCCAACAGCGTCGACTTGCCCGCTCCGCTGGGTCCGATGACCCCGACGAGCGAGCGCTGCGCGATGGGGAAGCTCACCTCGTCGAGCAGCACTTTGCCTTCCGGTGTCCGCACGATGAGGTTCTGTACCGAGACCGAGATGTCACCGGTGTCGACGGACTCGCGCAGTTCGTTGCCGACCAGCCGGTAGGTGGTGTGTCCCATGCCGATCAAGTCGGATTCGGACAGGTCCGCGGCATCGATCCGATGGCCGTTGACGTAGGTGCCGTTGTGGCTGTCGAGGTCGACGACTCGATACCTGCCTTCGGCGATCACCTGCAGTTCGGCGTGATGGCGAGAGACCATGAGGTCGGGCACCACGATGTCGTTGTCGGTGGCGCGCCCGATCCGCAGCGTGCCCGAGACGATCCGTACTGCCGCGGTGGGGCGGGCGGCCGGAAACGACGACCGCGACACTCGCCGGGGCAGTCCCGGCTCGAACTTGGTGACCGTGGCTTCATCTTCCAAGTCATAGCCAGGATTCGGGACGACCATCGTGTCCTCACCGATATCGGCATCGGGCTCGGAGCTGGGTGATGTTTCCAGCGAGCAGGACAACTGCGCACCGTCTTTGGCATGCCCTAGCTGGAAGGTCTCGTCGTGGTCTATCAGCATCCGCTCGACGCGGCGACCGTCGAAAAAGGTGCCGTTCAGGCTGTGCGCGTCCTCGATTTCCCAACCGTGCGATCCCCGCTCCAGCACGGCATGCACGGCCGAAACACGCGGATCGGTGACAACAATGTCGGCGGCCGGATCGCGGCCGATGTTGTATGCACCCCCGGCACGTAGTCGATAGACGTGTTCTCGGGTCTGAACCACAAGAACCGGTGATTCGGAGAATTCGGTGGAGGACCGCTCATCCGCCATAACGGGAGTATACGACCGCGCTTAACTGTCGCGGCGATAATCGGCCACAACCATCCTCTCGTAATGTCCACTTTGCCCAGTTCGGCACCCTGGGCGCACCCGCCTGACCAGCACAAATCCTGCCTGACGAGCGGATACATGATCCCATTCGATCTCGCGGAATCCACAGCGAAGCCGCTCAGCGGCCACATGACCGAGCCTGGACGAAGAATGCCGATGGGATTTGAAATATCTAATCCGACAGAACCTGACACAAGATCGACACCGAATATTTCTCAATTTGTTTCATATGCCGAATTCTGTCACATCCCATATGCGGGTTCACCGGCGCTTTTCGGCGCTCACATAGCGCGCCTGCTGCATGAGGTCGAGCAGTTCGGCGGGCATGTCGGTGATCGGCTGGGCGTAGCCGGCGGCGAGGTCGACAGGGGTGGTGCTGTGGACCGACCAGCCCTGCCGTGCCAGCCAGTCGCCGGGAACAGCGCGGGCGTCGTCGTACCAGAGGTCACTCACGTCCAGGTTGCCGAAGGGGTTGCTGCCGAAGAACTTTTCCTCCGTATCGGCGAAGCGTTGCGGGTCCAAGCCGCGGCCGAAATCGTCGGTGGCCACACTGCTCCCGGGCGAGGACAGGGCGTCGATGCGTTCGAACAATGCGTCGTGCGCCGAACCCGGCAGGAACGGCAACAGCCCCTCCGCCGACCACGCCGTCGGCCGCTCCGGATCCAATCCCGCGGCGGTGAGCGCAGCGGGCCAATCGTCGCGAAGATCGACCGCCACCACGCGCCGATCGGCCTTGGCCACGGCACCGTGCTCGGCGAGAACCCGGTCCTTGAACTCCAGCACCCGGGGCTGATCGATCTCGAAGACGACCGTGCCCGCGGGCCAATCCAGTCGGTACGCCCGCGCATCCAGACCGGATGCCAGGATCACCGCCTGTCGCACACCCTGCTGCCACGCCGCGGCGAAGAACTCATCGAAGAACCTCGTCCGCACACCCATGAACCGCCCGAACCGCCTCATCTTGCCCACGGACGCCGGGTCGTCCAGCATCTGCGTGAAGTGCGGTTCACCCGCCGCCTCGACGAACCACGCCGCGTAATCGTCGTGGATCATCGGCTCGGGATCGATCGTCTCGAGTGCGCGAAACGTGGCAACGCCCAAGGCGGTCAGCCCCACGCTCGTCACGATGTCCCAGCTGTCCCCTTCGGTTCGCATCAAGGTCACCCCATGGTGTCAGCGATCGTCTGAGCTATCTCGAGCGGAGCCAGCGCCCCGCATCCAACCCGGTCGATTCTGCTCCCACGAAGAACCTCATGGCAACCGGCCGGTTATCGCTCCAGCCGGGGGCGCATCATCCAGAATTCTCCGCCACGCCTCCAACCGGCGGCCAGTTCGTGAACACAGCAATGTTTTGGCAATCTCGATTCTGCTGCGCCGCCGACCATGACGTCGTTACCGTTGGAGAGGTCCATAGCTCCCTATCTGGAGGTGACCCATGACTACCGCTCGCGACATCATGCACCCGGGCGCGCATTGGATGACCAGCACGGATACTGTCCAGCGCGCTGCGCAGACAATGCGCAAACTAGGCGTTGGAGCTTTGCCGGTCGGCGACAAGAACGAGCGAATGATCGGAATCATCACGGATCGCGACATTGTCGTGAAATGCACTGCCGACGGCCGTGATCCGGCAAAGCTTTCTTGCGCCGAGCTGTGCGAGGGCACGCCACGTTGGATCGATGCCGATGCCGACGTGAAGGATGTTCTGCACGAGATGGAAAGCCATCGGATCCGGCGGCTGCCCGTGATCGAGAACAAGAGGATGGTCGGCATGATCAGTGAGGCAGATCTGGCCAGGCATCTACCTGACAGTCAACTCGCCGAATTTGCTGGATTCATCTACTCACAGGCCCCGGGGCAGCGCTGACGAATGCCGACAATTCAATGTGGTCTCAACGGGCCGGCGCACACGCAGACCCGTTGAGACCACCGGCCTCTGTTGCGAGGCGGGCCAGGGCTTCTGATCTGGGGAGGTCTGCGCCGAGGTGGTAAGCGCGCTGATATTCGGTGTCGCCCAGGCGGTTTGTGAGGGTGGCGGTCAGGGCGGTGAGTTCGGGCTCGCCGTGGTCGGCGGTGCCGCGGATGACTTGGCCGAGGCCGAGGGCAGTGGCGGCGGCGGACGGGTTGGCTTCCAGGAGAAGGAGTTTCGCGAGGAGTTCGGCGGTATGGGCTTGAGCCTGGGCGGTGGCGGCGGAGTCGCCGTAGGTGAAAGCGCCTTCGATGGCGCGGGGTAGGAGGGCGCGGGCCGCGACGGGTGACCCTTCGGTGAGGCGGTTGCGGAGGCGGGCGACCGTTATGTGATTGGCGGCCATGGCTTCTGGATAGGGCAGGTGGCGGAGGCGATGCTCGAGTTCGTCGAGGTCTTGGTCCGAGCGGGTGATATCGCCGGTGCGGCGGTGTAATTCGGCGCTGGTGAGCAGGATGACGGCGGAGAGGCGGGGGAAGCCCTGGTCGGCGGCCAGGCGCTGGGCGGCGTCGATGTCGCGGGCGGCTTCGGCGAGTTCGCCGCTGCGCATGCGTTCGTCGGCGAGGGCGGTGCGGGCGGCGACGATGTCGTCCTCGGTGCCGAGTTCGGAGGCGAGGGTGACGGCGCGGGCGTAGGCCGCGCGGGCCTGGTCGTGGTCGCCCTGCAGCGAGTGGGCGCGGCCGACGGCGAGCAGCGCCATGCCCAGGCCCCAGCGGTCACCGACGATTTCGAAGCCGCGCAGGGCTTCCCGTCGCGCGGCGGCCCCCTCGTGCAGGCGTCCCTGCCCGGTCAGGGCAATGTCGCGAGCGAGCTGCGCGCTGGCCCGCACCCAGGGGTCCGGCCAGGTCATCGCCTGTTCGAGTTGTCGTTCGGCCAGCTTCTCGTCGTCGGCGCGCGCCGCCAGGAGCGCCGTCCAGAGTGGTACGGCCGCATGGAATTCCAGCCCTCCGGACTGTACGCAGTCCTCGATGAGCGCGGTCAGCGAGCTCCCGGCGGGCGGCGAGCCGGCCATCAGCGCGATCACCCGGAAGGCGGCCCGTGCGGCCGCCGGGAGCTCGTCCCCGAACCGCAGGACGGCTTCGAGCGAGCTCTCGAACTGGGTGCTCATTCCCCGGATTCCCCAGTACCAGAACATGGCCCGCACCAGCCGGACCGCGGCATCCGGGACGGTGCCGAGGGCGATGCGCAGGGCGGCAGCGAGATTGGCGTGTTCCGCGTCGAAAAGGGCTATGGCGGTGAGCTGTTCGGTGCCGCGGAGGTGGGGTTCGGCCTGTTCGGCGAGGGTGAGGTAGTAGTCGGTGAAGGGCGGGGTCAGGTCGTCGGATGAGCGGGTGAGCTGGCCGGCGGCGTAGGCGCGGATGGTTTCCAGCATGCGGTAGCGCGGCGGGTCGTCGGGGGTGACGGTGACGAGGGACTTCTCGACCAGGGCGTCGAGGAGGTAGAGGATGTCCGCGGCGGGGAGGTCGTCGTCGGCGCAGATGGCTTCCACGGCCTCGGCGGTGGCGCCGCCCGGGAAGGCGGAAAGCCTTCGGGCCAGGATCTTTTCGGGTTCGTCGAGGAGGTCCCAGCTCCATTCCACCAGGGCGAGCAGGGTGCGCTGCCGGGGTAGGGCGGTGCGGCTGCCGGAGGTGAGCAGCCGGAAGCGGTCGCCGAGCCGCCGGGCGACCTGGTCGACACTCATGGCGCGCAGTTTGGCGGCGGCGAGTTCCAGAGCCAGTGGGAGGCCGTCGAGTTGGCGGCAGATCTCCACTACGGGGGCGACGGTGGCGTTGTCGACGGTGAAGCCGGGTCGGATGGCGGCGGCGCGGTCCGCGAACAGCCGCACGGCCGGCGCGCTCTGGGCCACAACGGGATCCGCAGTCTCGACCGGAACGCCGAGCGGTCCCAGGTGGCACAGCGCCTCGCCGGTGATGGCCAAGGGTTCCCGGCTGGTGGCCAGTACGCGCAGCTGCGGCAATCGATCCAGCAGTTGTTCGGCGAGGGCCGCGGCGGCCGCGATGACATGCTCGCAGTTGTCGAGCACCAGCACCGCGGGCCCGACGTCCAGTAGTTCGGTCAGCCGGGCGGTCTTGTCCGGCCGCTCGGCGGAGTCGCTGTCGAGCGCCCCGGCCACCGCGTCCGCGAGCTGGTCGGGTGCGCCCAGTTCGGCCAGCGGCACGAAGAACACCGCCCCCGCCGACTGCTGATCCATGGCTTCCAGCGCGAGCCGGGTCTTGCCCGCTCCGCCGGGTCCGACAATCGTGACCAGCCGCGAATCCGCCAGCAGCCCGGCCAGTTCCGTGAGTTCCGCCTCGCGTCCGACGAATCCGGTCAGCCGCACCGGCAGCGTCCTGGTCACGGGTTCCCAACGCGGAGCGGGGATTTCGAGCTCGCCCCGGAGCAGCGCGAGATGCGTGTCCCGCAGGGTGGCCCCCGGGTCGATGCCGAGTTCCTCGTCCAGCCGCTCCCGCATCTCCTCGTAGACGGCCAGCGCGTCCGACTGTCGTCCCGCCGCCGCCAACGCACGCATGCGCAGCGCGGCCAGCCGCTCGCTGAGCGGATTGTCCGCTCCGGCGATCTCGAGATCGGTGAGCACATCGGCGTACCGGCCCAGCCGCAGCTCGGCCTCGAATCGATCCTCGACCGCCGCGGCCCGCAGATCGTCCAACCTGGTCGCGGCGGCTTGGGCGAACGGGGCGTCCTGCACATCGCCGAGCGCGGGTCCGCGCCACAGCGCGAGGGCCTCGCCCAGCCGGCGGGTGGCCGCCTCTGCCCGCCCGGCGGCCAGCTCCTGACGGCCCTGTCGCACCAGGTCCTCGAACCGGTCGGCGTCCACCGCCACCCCGGGCAGCCGGTAGCCGCCGGTCCCGAATTCGACCGTGCCCACGCCGCGCAATGCCTTACGCAGCCGGGACACCGCGGCCTGCAATGCGCCGGCCGCCTCGGCTGGCGGCTCCTCACCCCAGAGTCCGTCGATGAGCGCGGTCACCGGCACGTCCCGCCCCGATTCCAGAGCCAGCCGCGCCACCAGCATGCGCACCCGGACGCCGGGGATCTCGACCGGCGTCCCATCCTCCGCATGGACCCGAACGGGCCCCAGCACACCAACCTGCACTCCTCCGCCTCTCTCCTCCGCCTCTCTCCTCCGCCTCCCCGAGCCTTCAGCGGACAGCTGAGAGCCGCTATCTGTTGCGCACCCGTGCCGGCGGTTGGGTAGCGAACCAATTTTGGACGTACCCGGCGAGTTACCCCGACCGTCACGAAATCAGTTGTCACGCTGGCATACGCAGCATCCCATTACCCGTAAGGTAATCGACTCGGCGGCCCGGCGTCGGGCACAGTCGATCTCATGACCGAAACCGAGATCGCCACCGCCCCGACGGGCGCCCAGTTGTTCGCCACCATGCCGTTCACCGAGGGCCTCGGCGTCCAGGTCCTGGAGTGCGGCCCGGAGCTGGTGCGCAGCCGCCTGGAGTGGCGCGAGAATCTGTGCACCCTGGGCGGATCGATGCACGGCGGCGCGCTCATGTCGCTGGCCGACGCCACCGCCGCGGTGTGCGCCTTCCTGAATCTGCCGACGGGCAAGCAGGGGACGACCACGGTGGAGTCGAAGACGAATTTCCTGCGGGCCCTGCGCTCGGGGCACGCCACCGCCACGGCCCGTCCGCTGCACGCCGGGCGCAGCTTCATCGTGGTGGAGACCGAAATCTGCGACGACGCGGGCAAACTCGTCGCCAAGGTGACCCAGACCCAGGCGGTGCTGTAGTCGGGCCACCGGCGTCCGACTACCCGACGAGGATCGGCACCAGATACGTGCGCGCGAATTCCGCCAGCTCGTCCGGGGTTTCCAGCGCGGCCGCGCCGCCGTCGACGAGTATCAGCGAATGCACTATGCGGCTGCAGATTTCGGTGCGCGCGGCCAGATCGGCCGGGGCCTCGAACAGGCCCCTCGCGGCAGCGCGCTCCAGGATCTGGATGGTCGCCGCGACGGACATGGCGAAGGTGGTCGCACCTTCGACGGTGAGTTTCACCAGGATTCGGTCCGGCTCGACCGCGAGCAGCCGTTCCACCAGCGGATGGGCCCGCCAGCGGGTGATGACGGTGACGAAGACGTCGGCGACCAGTCCGGGCAGGTCGGCATGCCGGTCCGGCATGCTCGACAGCTCGGCCAGCAGGTTGCCGACCTCGCGGCTGACGACTGCCTGCACCAGGTCGTCGCGGGAGCCGAGCCGACGGTAGACGGTCACCCGGTCGACCCCGGCCTGCTTGGCGACATCCTCGATCGTCGTCTTCTTGACCCCGACCTTCTGGAACTGCACGAGCGCCGCGTCGAGGATGCGCGTCTCGATGTCATCGGCGGCATCCGTGCGGGTCAGCGGGTTTTTCGACGCGGTCGTCACCGGATCCACGCTAGCAGGCACCACCCCCGATGCAACAATCTCGGACAATTTGTGGCTGCAACATTGCAATAGAATTTGTTGCGCTGTACGGTTCGGTCATGGCTGACAAGGCTGGCGCGACGCAGCGCCACTACCGCGACGAGGCGCATGCCATCTCCGCCCGCGACGTGCGGTTCGATTTCGATTCCGTTCCGCTGCACTACATTCCGGGTGAAGTCCTGGCAACCCACATTGTGAACGTCATGCACCTGGTGCTGCCCGAGGGCGAACGGGCCATGGCGCAGACGCTGTCGGAGGCCCTCCCCCACATCCACGACGAGCGGTTGCGTGAGGAGGTGACCGGGTTCATCGGGCAGGAGTCCATGCACGCCAGCAGTCACGAGGCGGCGCGCCGGCACCTGCAGTCCCTCGGGCTGGACGTGGACTCCTATGTCGATGCCATTGCCTGGCTGGTCGATCGGATTCTCGGCGATCACGGGCTGAGCGGCCGGGCCCGGGAGGAGTGGCTCAAGGAGCGGCTCGGGCTGTTCGCCGGGATGGAGCACTACACGGCCGTCATCGGCGAATGGCTGCTCAATGCCGACCTTCTGGAGGCCGAGGGCATGCATCCGGCCATGCTGGACCTGGTGCGCTGGCACGGGGCCGAGGAGGTCGAGCACCGCAGCGTGGTCTACGACGCCTACATGTATCTCGACGGCGGGTATCCGCGGAAGGCTCGTACCGCGGTGCTGGCCAGCGCGACGCTGCTGCCGCTGTTCATCGTGTCGGCCGGGTATCTGTATCGGAAGGATCCGTCGCCGCGAAAGGGGCGGTTCTGGGCTCGGCAGTTCCTGAGCGCGACGCGGCGCGGCGTGATTCCCAGCTGGACGGTGTTCCTCACGGAGATTCCGCGGTATCTGCGGCCGGGCTTCCATCCGTCGCAACTGGGTTCGATGGATGTGGCGCTGCGGTATCTGGCCCATTCCCCGGCGGCGCGGACGGCGGCCGAATGAGCGCGGGGGCAGCGCCCGTTTCAACGCAGGCGATGCCCGCGACCCTGCGGGTGCTGGGCGGAGTGATGGACGCCTACAGGCGGGTGTTCGTGAGCGGGCGCGCCGCATCGGTATTGTCGCCGTCGAATCCGGTGCGCCGCAGCGGTTTCGAGCTGGCCACCGTCGTGGAACGGCTGGAACGGCTCGCACCCGATGTGCTCGCGGTGACGCTGCGGGCCCCGGACGGGCGGGAGCTGCCGAGCTGGCGGCCCGGGGCGCACGTGGATGTGTTCCTGCCGTCGGGGCGGCAGCGGCAGTACTCGCTGTGCGGGGATCCGCGCGATCGGACCCGGTACCGGATCGCGGTCCGGCTGATCCGCGACGGCGAGGGCGGGTCGCGCGAGCTGCACGAGTCGCTGTGGGTCGGGGACCGCATGCGAATTCGTGGGCCGCGCAATGCTTTCACGCTGGTGGACGCACCGTCGTATCTGTTCCTGGCGGGCGGGATCGGCATCACCCCGATCCTGCCGATGGTGCGGGCCGCAGGGGCGCGCGGGCGACTGGTGTACGCGGGACGGTCGCGGGCGACGATGCCGTTCCTGAACGAGCTGCCCGACGCGGAAGTACGGCCCGATGACGAGGTCGGACCACCCGATGTCGCCGCGATCATCGCGAGCGCGGCACCCGGTGCCGCCGTCTACGTATGCGGTCCGCCCGCCATGCTGGCGGCGGCGCAGCGCTGCCGGTTCGCACTGGATCCGACGGGATCGTTGCACACGGAACGCTTTTCGGCGCCGCCCGTGGTCGACGGGCGGGCCTTCGACATCACCCTGGCGCGCAGCGGCCGGACGGTCCGGGTCGGCGCGGACGAGACGGCGTTGACGGCGGTGCGGCGGGTGCTGCCCGATGTGAACTACTCCTGCCGCCAAGGCTTCTGCGGCACCTGCAAGGTCGGGGTCCGCGCGGGCGACGTGAACCACCGCGACCGGCTGCTCATCGCGGCCGAGCGGGAGAACCGGATGCTGCTCTGCGTGTCCCGCGCCTGCGGCGACGCGCTCGTGCTCGATCTCTGAACGCGGGGAACACTCATGTCGATTGATACGGAAACAGCTGTGGCCGAACCTGACTCGGGCGAGACCGAGCATGTCGGGATCGCCGTCGTCGGGGCGGGATTCGGGGGCATCGGCCTGGCGATAAAACTACGCGAGGCCGGGTTCGAGGACCTGGTGATTCTCGAGCGGGCCGAGGATCTGGGCGGGACCTGGCGGGCCAACACCTATCCCGGGTGCGCCTGCGATGTGCCCTCCCAGCTCTACAGCTATTCGTTCGCCCCGAACCCGGACTGGTCGCGGACCTATGGGCGGCAGGCGGAGATCCTGGAGTATCTGCGCCGGGTCGCCGCGGACCACGATGTGGTGCGGCACATCCGATTCGGCGCCGAACTGCTGGATGGCCGCTGGGACGAGGAGCACTCGCGGTGGCGGGTGGAGACCAGTCGGGGTGCGCTCACCGCCGATGTCCTGATCTCCGCGGCGGGCATCTTCGCGGAGGCCAGATATCCCGAGCTGCCCGGTCTGGATCGGTTCGCGGGCAAGGCTTTCCATTCGCTGCACTGGGATCACGACCATGATCTGACCGGCGAGCTGGTGGCCGTGATCGGGACGGGCGCGTCGGCGGTGCAGTTCGTGCCGGAGATCCAGCCGATTGTCGACCGGCTGCTGCTGTTCCAACGCTCCGCACCGTGGATCGTGCCGCGGATGGACCGGCGCACGCTGGGGCTGGAACGAACGTTGCTGCGGCGGATTCCTCTCGCCCAGAAGGCGATCCGCGGCGGCTGGTATGCGGCCATCGAGGGCTTCGGGCTGATCTCACTGGTGGACAAGCGGTTCCGGCATCCGTACGAGGCACTGGGCCGGTTGCAGCTGCTACGGCAGGTACGCGATCCGGCGCTGCGCAAGACCCTGACCCCCGACTACGTCATCGGATGCAAACGCGCCATCTTCTCCGATGCCTACCTGCCCGCGCTGGATCAGCCCAATGTGGAGGTCGTCACCGAGGGCATCGCCGAGGTGCGCCCGCATTCGATAGTGCTGCGCGACGGCACCGAGCACGCGGTCGACACCATCATCTTCGGCACCGGCTTCACCTCGATTCCGTCGGCGTATCACCGCTATATCGGGCGGCACGGGCAGTCCCTCGCGGACCTGTATCACCGCGAGCCGCAGAGCTATCTCGGGGCGGCCGTCGCCGGCTTCCCCAATTTCTTCTGCACGCTGGGGCCGTTCGGCGCGGCCGGGAACCAATCCGCCGTCTACATGATCGAATCCCAGATCGCCTACATCGTGGATGCGGTGAAGACCATGCGCGACAGGGGAATCGACCGTATCGAGCTGCGTCCCGAGGTGCAGGACGACTTCCTCGGCGAGATGGACCGTCGCAGCGCCGACACCGTGTGGCTGACCGGCGGCTGCCAGAGCTACTACACCACCGCCGACGGCCGCAATGCCGGCCTGTACCCCAACTGGAGCTTCGAATACCGCCGGCGCACTCGGCGTTTCGACTCCGACTCCTACGAAATGAGCCGCTGATGTCCACTCCGCGCTGTCTCCCCGGCCCCGGCCCCTTCCGTCCCGCGGGGCGGGTCGCCCTGATCACCGGGGCCGGTCAGGGTATCGGGCGCGAACTCGCCGGGATGCTGTACCGGCGGGGTGCGTCGGTGGCCATCGTCGATGTCGATGCCCGGGCCGCCACCTCGCTGGCCGCCGCGCTGGGTGATCGAGCGCTGCCGGTGATCGCCGATGTCTCCGACCGGGCCGCCATGGCCGAGGCGATTCCGCAGGTGGTCGCCTACTTCGGGCATCTCGACATCGTGGTGGCGAACGCGGGCGTGGTGCCGCCGCCGGCGACGCTGCGGACCATGGAGCCCGCCGAGTTCGACCGGGTCATCGGCATCAACCTGACCGGGGTGTTCAATACCGTGCACCCGGCGCTGGACCACATCATCACCGCGCGGGGGCATGTCGAGGTCGTGTCCTCGTGCGCCGCTTTCGCTCCGGGGATGGGCGGCGCGCCGTACATGATCAGCAAGGCGGCGGTGGAACAGCTCGGCCGGGCGCTGCGGGTCGAGCTGGCGCCGCACGGGGCGTCCGCGGGCATCGCCTATTTCGGGATCGTCGACACCGAGATGACCCACTCGACCCTCGACCGGGACGAACTCGGCCGCCGCATCGAGGCGCTGCTGCCGTGGCCGCTGAGCACGCGCATCACCGCCGAGCAGGCCGCGCGCACCATTGCGGATGCCATCGAACACCGGGCACCGCAGGCTATTTCGCCGCTGGCCTGGATGCCCTACTCGCTGTTGCGCGGCGTGATCAATACCGTGCTCGATTCCCGCCTGGCCCGCGATCCACGGGTGCACGCGCTGCTGCGGGAAGTCGAGCGCCGCAGTCTCGAAAGGCCGCCCGCACCAGCGGAAGCACCCGTAGACAGGGCGCGCGTGGAAGCGCTTTCCTGATCTCAGATCGCCGGGTTCAATTCCATTGCAGCTCCGGCGAGTACAGGTCCAACCAGGTGCCGATATCGATGGCGCGGTCGAGACCGACGCGGACCTGCGGGGCCATGCGGGCCGGGTCCTGTTCCACGGCCCGCAGTAGCCACTCACGGTCGAGGAGGTCGAACAGCGGCGAATCATGTTCCATCAGTCGTTCTTTCACGTGCTGCTGCAGATTGGCGGCGTACCCCGGGTCCTGGGTGGACGGGTACGGGCTCTTGACGCGGTCCGCGACCGATTGCGGCAGCACGTGTTTCGCCGCCGCCCGCAGCAGGCTCTTCTCGCGGCCGTCGAAGGTCTTGAGTTCCCAGGGCGTGTTGTACACGTACTCGACGAGCCGGTGATCGCAGAACGGCACGCGCACTTCGAGTCCCACCGCCATGGACATGCGGTCCTTGCGGTCCAGCAGCTGGCGGACGAAGCGGGTCAGATGCAGGTGGCAGACCGTGCGCATACGGTGTTCGAGGTCGGATTCACCCGGGAGGTGATCGACCTCGGCGACGGCCGTGGCGTACTGGTCGGCCACGTATTCGGGGAGGCGCAGGCGGCCGCGCAGGTCGGGGTGAATGATGTCCCAGCGGGATTCGAGGGTGAAGGCCGTGCTGAAGGCGAGCCATGGGAAGGTGTCGGCCTTCAGGGCCACGCCGTCGTGGAACCAGCGGTAGCCGCCGAATACCTCGTCGGCGGATTCGCCGGACAGCGCCACGGTCGACTGCTCCCGGATCGCGCGGAACAGCAGGTACAGGGAGCTGTCCAGATCGCCGAGGCCGAGCGGCAGGTCGCGGGCGCCGATCACCGCCCGGCGCACCGAAAGATCCGAGAGCTCGGCCGGATTCAGCACCACATCACGGTGTTCGGAGCCCACCAGGCGGACGACATCGCGGACGAACGGGGAATCCGGGGTGTCGCGCATCTCGTCCGGGACGAAGTTCGCCTCCTGGTTCACGAAGTCCACCGAGAAGGTGCGCAGCCGCTCGCCCCGGCGGGCCAGCTGCCGGGCGGCGAGGCCGGTGATGGCGCTGGAATCCAGGCCGCCCGACAGCAGGACGCAGCGCGGCACGTCGGATACGAGTTGCCGATCGATGATGTCGGTGAGCAGGTCGCGCACCTTCTCCACCGTCCGGCCGGTATCGTCGCGGTGCTCGCGGGCGGTGAGCCGCCAGTAGGGGCGCCGACGGATTCCCCTGCGGTCCACCGTCATCACCGTGCCGGGTAGGAGTTCGGTCATTCCCCGCCACAGCGCCCAGTCGGGAGCCTTGGTGAACGCGAACAGTTCCCGCATCCCGTCGATGTCGACGACCGTCCGGACGAGCGGATTGGCCAGGATCGCCTTCGGTTCCGATCCGAATATCACCCCGTCCGGCGTCGGATGGATGTAAAGCGGCTTGATCCCCATCCGATCCCGTACCAGCACCAGCTTCTCGCCCTGCTGATCCCAGATCGCCAACGCGTACATGCCGTTCAGCCGCTCCACCACCCCCTCGCCCCACTCCAGATACCCCCGCAGCACCACCTCGGTATCACTATCGGTCCGGAAGGCATGCCCCAATCCCCTGAGCCGAGATCGCAATTCGCGATAGTTGTAGACCTCCCCCGAATACACGATGGCCACCTGTCCCCCACCGGCCTCGGCCACCATGGGCTGCGTCCCACCCGGCAGATCGATCACCGCCAGCCGCCGATGCCCCAGCGCCACATGCTCGCGCACGAACGTCCCCCGCGCATCCGGCCCCCGGCACGCCATGGTCTCCGTCATCCCGTCCACCACCCCCTGCCGCCGCGTCAGATCCGCCTCGAACGACACCCACCCTGCAATCCCACACATTCGGGGACCTCCAGATTGTTAGCAACGTGAACTATCTGTAATTCCGTTGTAACACACCGGAACCGGCGCGAGACAGTGATCCGGAGAAACCTGCCGCAATCGAGCCTTGTTGCCACGCAATAGCTTTGATCATGCTCGCACCCAAAGCCCCGCATCCATCCCGAAACTTCACCGGGTGCGCCGCGCGAAACTCGCCGTGACGGCGGTCGCGGGCACGGGCGCGCTGCTGCTGGCCGCGGCTCCGGACGCCGCGGCCGCCGACATCGGCGACGTGACGCTGAACGGCTCGAACCCGCGGGCCGGGTGCAGCTGCCGACCAGCGGGGACCTGGCCGGTGGCGGCAGCAGCTCGTTCTACGAGATGCCTGTCATCTTCTATGACAACGGAGCCACCACCGGGACCGGCAAGGTGGGGCACCAGCCTGCTCGGAAACTCGGCCGAAGTCTCGTGGACACCGGCTGCCCCGGGCCATCGGAGCGATCCAGGTCAGGCCGGATGACCGAACTTCCCGTCGACCACACCGGCGGTGAAGGCATCCCACTCACCGGGCCCGAAGACCAGAGCCGGACCGGTCGGATTCTTGGAATCCCGAACACCGACCATGCCGCCGGCCAGATGTGCGACCTCGACGCAATCCTGACTGGCTCCGCTGTGGGTGCTCTTGAACCACCGAGCCATGGACAGATCAACGTTCATGCTCATGCTCCCTTGCTGTCTTTCGAAGCAGATCGCGACTTTCCCGCGCATCCAACGCTACCCGGCGCATGGTCGCGTGAGCCGTCCTATAACGATCAACGGTCTCGCCATCATCGAAGTACATAGCACCGGTATAGCTTTCGACATAGACCACCGCCGGTTCGACCGTTTGGCGGCCGTCGTCTCCGAAGTCCAGGATGGTAAAAGGCCCGGTCAGATCGCCCAGTGGCATACCTGCCGAATACGGTAGGACGCGAATTGCGATGTTCGGCCTCGTTTCGAGATCTGCGAGGTGGCGCAGTTGCGAGGCCATGATCTTCCGTCCGCCGATCACCCGGTGCAGAACGGATTCGTCGAGGATCACATCGATTGAGGCGGGCTGTGCCCGCCTGGTGATCAGCACTTGACGGTGCATACGCATCTCGACTCGACGGCTTATCTCGTTTTCCGAGCCGCCTGAATACCCTGACCGGATCAGTGCGCGAGCGTACTCGGGAGTCTGGGCCAGCCCCGGCACCAACTCCTGAAACGACGTCAGTGTCGCTGCCGCCGATTCCAAGCCCATGTACACATCGAAGTTGACCGGGATCAGATCACCGTAGGCATGCCACCAACTCTTTGCATTACCCTGCTGGGCAAGCCCTTTGAGGGCAGCGGTCTCGGTTTCGCCCGCACCGAGAACCCGGCACAGAGCCTCGATGTCCCACAGCCGGATTCGATCGGCCTGCCCGGTCTCCAGTCGTTGCAGCGTGGTGGCACCCCGCTCAATTCTCCGCGCGACCTCGGCGATGGTCATGCCGGACTGCTGACGTAGATCACGGAGATAGCGGCCGAGCTGCCGACGCGGAACGGTTGAACCGGTATCTCCCATGACGACCTCCCCGTTGGACGACGTGCCCACGATTTTTGGATGACGCTGTAGCCGGGTGCGGATGATTGTCTCCGAGCCTGAGGATCCGATGCTGGGGCTTCGAACGAATCGGCGTGGATTATCCGATTTCGACTGCCCGGCCGGGGCGTCCTGGCGTGTCCTGGGTGACGTTCCCGACCGAAAATCCCGATGACCGAAGGGAGTTCGCGAGATGTCGCGCAACAGCCAGTGGTCGGCGCAAGCCATCATCGACCGCATCGAAGGCGAGAGGAAGATTGCCGACTCCAACCGCATGGGTGCCGAGCGCATCCGTGGTGGGTATGCGATCCGCGGGTTGTGGTCGTGCTACTCGGATCCCGGCGAACTCACTGCCGCGCAAGCGCATACAGCCATGCAAATCCATCTCGGGTGCGGCGTGGATACCTGCCTGGTGCGGCAGCGGGCACGCACTGCGCTGATCGCGGCCGGGCGCATGGTCCTGGACTCGCGCGCCACACGTACCAGGGCAGACCGGAGATCACCACTCACGGTGCTGCGCGACGCGCTGTCCGGTTGGGGTGCTTTGCTTCTCGGCGGTCGCCATGCCCTGCGATGACTGCGACCGGGATGACCACGACCGAGTCGAGATTCAGGTGATCCAGGATGTTCTCGATATCGTCGAAGTTCGCTTGCGCGAGCGCGAGCGGTGCGGATGGCGACTGACCGTGTCCCGCTCCCAGATCTACGCGACCGTCTTGCACGCGGTCATCGTCAGCGCGCGTGAATCACACCGAGTCCCGGCCACTCTCGACCGGGCCGCCATCCTCGACTACATCCTCGACGGCGCCGATCCCCCGGATTCCGGCCCGACCCGGCACCCGGTCGACGACATCATCCGACACCACATCGCGAACATGAATTGACCCCCGCAAAGACCCTCCACGCTCTCGCCGGTTCAATGGCCAGCGGGTCCGGCCGCCGGCCTGCGCAGACGTCAGAATCGGCCGCCACGCAACCGGCTGCGTTGCACGCCTATGGCTTCGGCGGCGGGACGTTTCCGTCGCCGTACGAACCGCTGGCGCCGAAGCGGGCCTGTATTCGTACTGGAAGCCCGACACCACCGAGATCGATACCACCGCGCCGCAGGACCACGAGTTCTACGACTACAGCACTGGGCGAGCGCGAACTGGTCACCTGGTCCGCCTGCGCGACGGCGGAGGTCCGCACTCGCCACCGACGATCAGACGATGATGTCGTGGGCGGTGGTCCGCAGGGTCCAGGTGGGGGCGCGATGGTGGAGCGTGGTGGCCGTCAACGGCGGGATGTCGATGCGCCAGAAGGACTCCGCGGGGGCGTTCAAGGTGAGCAACACCGCGGCTCGGACCACGGCCGGGTGGGTGATCGCGACGATGCGGTCACCGCGGCCGATCAGCGATGTCAGCCAGGAGCCGACGCGGTCGATGAGGCCGGTGATGGATTCGCCGCCGTGGTCGCGGTAGACGGGGTCGGTGAGCCAGGCCATCAGCTGGTCGGGCGGCAGCTCGTCCATCGACCGGCCGGTCCAGGCGCCGTGGTCGAGGTCGCGGAGGGCCGGCTCGGAAGTTCCGGTCAGGCCCAGACCGTGAGTCGTTTGGGCCGTGCGGATTTCCGGGCCGTGGTGGACGACATCGGGTTCGAGGCCCGGGAGGCCGCCCGCCTTTCCGACCGACCGCGACCCGCGCGGGTTGAGCGGTTCGTCGGCCGGGAAGCGGGCGGCCTGCACGGCGTCGGTGATCGCGTGCGTCACCAGGGTGAGGCGGGTGACCGCGCTCATGCCGCCGCTTCGGTGGCGGGCGAGCGGTCGCCGAGCAGGCGCGGGGCGAGCCAGGCGAAGCCGACGCCGATGACCACCCACAGGATCAGCTGGGCGGCAATGGAATACAGCCGGAAGTGGTAGAGATCGTCGGCGGGGAAGCCGGGGTACACGATCGTTCCGGACGGATCCTTCAGCGGCTGCGGGGTTTCGGTGGTGAAGCCGCCGTACTCCCGGTTGGCCGAGAGCTTCCCGAGGGAGGGGAGCAATGCCATGACCGCGCCCATGACCACCACGAAGGCCGCGGAGGCCGCGATGATGGCGGTCCAGTTGCCCAGGCGTGCCGCCAGTTTGCGGCCCAGCCAGATGGCAGCGAGCAACACGACCGCACTGATCGCGATCATCCCCACGAACAGCGCCGTACGTTCCTTGATGGTCTCCGGATGCCCGATCGAGGGCGGGTTGGCCGGGTATTTCAGGAACGGCACCGCGTACAGCACCAGGAACATGCCGCCCGACACCAGCAGCGCCAGATTGCGGGGGGCGAGCTTGCCGGCCTTGCGCAGCGCAAGGAAGTAGACGACCGCGAACAGCGCACCGAGCGCAGCGCCGAACACGATCAGGCCGAAGCCCAGACCGATGTTCTCCTGCTGGGTGCGGGTGAAGATGTCGGGACCCATGTCGGCCATGGGCTTTCCGGCGGCCTTGTCGAGGGCCATCTGCACGTCGTCGCGGCCGGATTCGTAGTCGATGGCCCGGTTGATGATGGGCTCGGCCAGGATCCGGGCGAAGACGAACGCCAGCAATCCGCCGAGTGCGCCCAGCAGGACTCCTCGGCCGATGATTCGCTTTTCCATTGTGGTGACTCGATTCCCGCGACTAGTGGCAGGGGAACCCGAGGAAATGCCGTCCGTCGTGCACGAACTCGTGGACGTGCATGTCACTGCCGAAGATCGACACCGCGCCCTGGTCGATGCCGATGAAGTAGATTGCCAGCAGCGCGAGAACGGTGGTGCCGACCAGCCACAGAGTGGTGGTGGGGAGGGCGAGAGCGCCGGTGCCGAGACCGGAACGAGGAGCGTAGGAAGTAGCCACGATGACTCCTTGAGTTGGGGGGATTTTCGCGTCCCCGCAGTCGATCGAAACCACGATGCGAGGGTCTGACTCACACCCGTCAGGGGTGTTCACAGTGGCGCGACCGTTCCGGAATTGCACCGGATTCCTCGAGACATCGTCGAATTACCATACGAAAGCGCGTCCGCGCTGGTCAATCCGGGTGCATCCGGCCGTCCACCCATTGGGATGGGACCGGCCGTGCGCGAGGTGGCGGCAACCTTCGCTATATTCGCCATCGCAGCTGGTTCGCCGGAGGTGGAGTCGAGGAGCCCCTGATCCATCCGATGGCGTCGAAGCCCGGCGGTGCGTCGACGCGCCGCGCGGGTGAGAGGGAACCCGGTGAGAATCCGGGACTGTCCCGCAGCGGTGAGTGGGAACGACAGCCGTCATTCGCACTGGGCGCATGAAGTGATGCCTGGGAAGCGACGGCCAGTAGGACCATCCCCGGCCTCGAGCGCCGGGGACGACCCTTCCCGGGTCGATGCCCACGAGTCCGAAGACCTGCCCGTTGCGCCGGATACGCCGTATCCGGCGGTCGTCGCCTCGTGGATTGGGCGGTACGCCGAGTGGAACCCGGGCACGGGATCGATGCTTTGCGGGCTCCGTCAGCGTGCGCTCCGTATGGGCGGCGGCCATCGGCTACTGACCATGGAGTTCATCAATGTTGAACCCTGACAACACTTTCACCGCCACGGTGCTCGGATTGCCGCGCATCGGGCCCAACCGGGAGCTCAAGCGGGCGATCGAGTCGTACTGGGCCGGGCGCATCGACGCCGCGGCCCTGCACGACATCGCGGCGGGGCTGCGTGCCGCACAGCTCGTGCGGGTGCGGGACGCCGGGCTGGATTCGGTTCCGGTGGGGACGTTCTCGTACTACGACCAGGTGCTCGACACCGCGGTGCTGCTGGGTGCGCTACCCGATCGCGTGTGCGGCATCGAGGACGAGCTGGACCGCTACTTCGCCGCCGCGCGCGGTACCGCGGAGATCGCGCCCTTGGAGATGACCAAGTGGTTCGACACCAACTACCACTACCTGGTGCCGGAGCTCTCGGCCGTGACCGAGTTCTCGCTGCACTCGGACAAGCCGCTCGCCGAGCTGAAAGAGGCACTGGCCCTGGGCATTCCGGCGCGCCCAGTAATCGTCGGACCGATCACGTTCCTGAAACTGGCCAAGTCGGTGGACGGCAGCGACCTGCTGGACCGGCTGCCGGATCTGCTGCCGCTGTACGAGCGGCTGCTGGGCCTGCTGGCCGAGGCGGGCGCACGCTGGGTGCAGCTCGACGAACCGGTGCTGGTCACCGACCTGAGCGAGACCGAACTGGCGCTGGTGCACACCGCCTATCGCCGGCTGGCCGAGATGCCCGCACGGCCCGCGCTCCTGGTGGCCTCGTATTTCGGCCGATTGGGTGAAGCGCTGCCGATACTGGCGGCGACCGGTGTCGAGGGCATCGCCGTCGATCTGGTCGCAGGCGGCGACGCGGATGTTGTTGCGGCGCAGTCCCTTCGGGACATTCTCGTGGTAGCCGGCATCGTCGACGGCTACAACGTGTGGCGCGTCGATCCCGCTCGCGCGCTGCCCCGCCTGGCCGCCCTGCGCGACGGTGGCGCACCGGTCGCCGTCTCGAGTTCCTGCTCGTTACTGCATGTTCCGTACAGCCTGGATGCAGAGACGGCACTGGAGCCGCGGCTGCGCTCGTGGCTGGCCTTCGGCGCGGAGAAGATCGCGGAGATCCGGATGCTCGCGAGCGCCCTGAATGAGGGGCAGGACGCGGTCGGCGAACAGCTGGAGAGCGCACGAACGGCCGTGCGGGACAGGCGATCCGACATCCGGCTGCACAACGCGACCGTGCGGGCCCGTCTGGCCGCGGCAACCGTTGCCCGGCGCGCCCCGGCTGCGGAGCGGCGGACCCTCCAGCAGCAACGACTGCACCTGCCGCTGCTGCCGACCACGACGATCGGCTCCTTCCCGCAGACCGGCCGGATCCGGGTGGCGCGCGCGGAACTGTCGCGCGGGGAGATCGACCGGGCCGAGTACGACGCGCGGATGCGGGCCGAGATCGCCGAAGTCGTTGCACTGCAGGAGGAGATCGGCCTGGACGTGCTGGTGCACGGGGAACCGGAGCGCAATGACATGGTGCAGTACTTCGCCGAGCAGCTCGACGGATTCGCCGCCACCGGGAACGGCTGGGTGCAGTCCTACGGCACCCGATGCGTCCGGCCCCCGATCCTGTTCGGTGACGTGGTGCGCCCGGCGGCCATGACGGTCGGCTGGAGCAGTTACGCGCAGTCGCTCACCGCCAAGCCGGTCAAGGGCATGCTCACCGGGCCGGTCACCATCCTGGCGTGGTCGTACGTCCGCGACGATCAGCCGCTCGCGGACACCGCACGCCAGATCGCGCTGGCGATCCGGGACGAGACGGCGGATCTGGAGGCGGCGGGTATCGGCATCATCCAGGTGGACGAGCCCGCGCTGCGGGAACTGCTGCCGCTACGCCGCGCCGACCAGGCCGCCTACCTCGACTGGGCGGTGGACTCGTTCCGGCTGGCGACCTCCGGCGTCGCGGACGCCACACAGATCCACACGCACCTGTGCTACTCGGAGTTCGGCGAGATCATCGGCGCCACAGTGGAATTGGATGCCGACGTCACCTCGATCGAGGCCGCCCGCTCGCACATGGAGGTGCTCGACGACCTCACTGCCGCAGGCTTCGACCTGGGTGTGGGACCGGGCGTGTACGACATCCACTCGCCGCGCGTGCCGAGTCCGGAGGAGATCGAGAAGTCGCTGCGTCTGGCGCTGAAAGCCGTTCCGGCCGAACGGCTCTGGATCAATCCGGACTGCGGGCTCAAGACGCGTCGCACCGATGAGGTGATCGCCTCGCTGCGCAACCTGGTCGCGGCGGCACAGGCGCTGCGCTGACCGCGCGCCGGGGCGCTCCGTGCCACGGGGCGTCCCGGCGTCGTTTCCACGGCCCGGCTGAAGGCGCGGCCGACACGCGGTGTCACCGCAACTTTCACAGATTTGCAGGGTCGGGTCCGCAAAAGTAGGCAATTGCGAGGCATTCAAGTCGAATACTGCGCTCGGTAGCGTCCGGAATGTACCGGTGAAATCGACGTCTGGGAGGACCCGACCGTGAAGCACCATCTCGTCCGCACCCACCGCTCCGCCGAGCCCTTCCCCCGCGAGAAACACCTCGCCTGGCGGATCGCCGAGGTCGCCGCGGATGCCGTGGAGGTCGCTCCGGAGGTGGAGGCGATGATCGTCAACCGGATCATCGACAACGCCGCGGTCGCGGCGGCCTCGATCGCCCGCCGCCCGGTCGCCAATGCCCGTGCCCAGGCGTTGGCCCACCCCTACCGGCCGGGCGCCACCGTGTTCGGGGTCGCGGGCTCGTACTCCCCGGAGTGGGCGGCGTGGGCCAACGGGGTCGCGGTGCGCGAACTCGACTTCCATGACACCTTCCTGGCCGCCGAGTACTCGCACCCGGGTGACAACATCCCGCCGATCCTGGCCGTCGCGCAGCACACCGGGCGCAACGGCCGCGACCTGATCCGCGGTCTGGCAACGGGTTACGAGATCCAGGTCGACCTGGTGCGCGCGATCTGCCTGCACGAGCACAAGATCGACCACGTCGCCCACCTGGGCCCGTCGGCCGCAGCCGGGATCGGCACGCTGCTCGGCCTGGATACCGAGACCATCTACCAGGCTGTCGGTCAGGCCCTGCACACCACCACCGCGACCCGTCAGTCCCGCAAGGGTGAGATCTCGAGCTGGAAGGCCTACGCACCGGCCTTCGCCGGGAAGATGGCCGTCGAGGCCGTGGATCGCGCCATGCGCGGCGAGGGCGCGCCCGCACCGATCTGGGAGGGCGAGGACGGTGTGATCGCCTGGCTGCTCGGCGGCCCGAACGCCGAATACTCTGTCCCGCTACCGGGTTCCGGTGAGGCCAAGCGCGGCATCCTCGACACCTACACCAAGGAGCATTCGGCCGAGTACCAGAGCCAGGCCCCGATCGATCTGGCCCGGCGGATGCGGGAGCGGATCGGTGACCTGGATCAGATCGCGTCGATCGTGCTGCACACCAGTCACCACACCCACTCCGTGATCGGCACCGGGTCGAACGATCCGCAGAAGTTCGACCCCAAGGCTTCTCGCGAAACCCTGGACCACTCGGTCATGTACATCTTCGCGGTCGCCCTGCAGGATGGCACCTGGCATCACGAGCGCTCGTATGCTCCCGAACGCGCGCAGCGGCTCGACACCATCGAGCTGTGGAAGAAGATCTCCACCGCCGAGGACCCGGAGTGGACGCGGCGCTACCACTCGACCGATCCGAACGAGAAGGCCTTCGGTGCCCGCGCCGAAATCACCTTGAAGAGTGGCGAAGTCATCGTCGACGAGCTGGCCGTGGCCGACGCCCACCCGCTGGGCGCACGCCCGTTCGCCCGGGATCAATACATCGCCAAGTTCCGCACCCTCGCCGAGGGCGTCATCGAGCCCGCCGAGCAGGACCGCTTCCTCGAGGTGGTCCAGCGCGCGGGCGGGCTGTCCGCGAACGAGCTGTCGGAGCTCACCTTCACCGTCTCGCCGGATGTGCTCGCCCGCGCGCCCAAGTCGCCGAAGGGACTGTTCTGATGACCGGCCTGCTCGCCGCCGCCACCTCCGCCGCCGACAAACGCGCCACGTTCAAGGCGGGTCTGAACTCCGGCAAGATCCAGCGGTTCCCGGGTGCCTTCAATCCATTGGTGGCCAAGCTGATTCAGGAGATCGGCTTCGAGGGCGTCTACGTCTCAGGCGCGGTACTCTCCGCTGATCTCGGCCTGCCCGACATCGGCCTCACCACCCTGACCGAGGTGTCCGGACGCGGGCAGCAGATCGCCCGGGTCACCGGCCTGCCGGTGCTCATCGACGCCGACACCGGATTCGGCGAACCCATGAGCGCCGCCCGCACGGTCACGATAATGGAGGACGCCGGGATCGCCGGCCTGCACCTCGAGGATCAGGTCAATCCCAAACGCTGCGGCCACCTCGACGGCAAGGCCGTGGTGCCCACCGCCGAGATGGTGCGCCGCCTGCGCGCGGCGGTTTCGGCCCGCCGAGATCCGAACTTCGTGATCTGCGCGCGTACCGACGCCGCCGGGATCGAGGGCATCGACGCCGCCATCGAGCGGGCCGAGGCGTACGCCGACGCCGGTGCGGACCTGATCTTCACCGAGGCGCTGTACACCGAGGCCGATTTCGAGAAGTTTCGCGCGGCGATCTCGATTCCGTTGCTGGCCAACATGACCGAGTTCGGCAAGTCCGAACTGATTTCCGCGCGAACGCTCGAGTCGATCGGCTACAACGCCGTCATCTACCCGGTCACCACGCTGCGTCTGGCCATGTTCGCCGCCGAAATCGGGCTACGCGAGATCGCGGCGACCGGAACCCAGTCCGGGCTGCTGGATCGCATGCAACACCGCAGCCGCCTCTACCAGCTCCTGCAATACGAGCGATACAGCGAATTCGATTCCGGCATCTTCAATTTCACCCTCGGAAGGGACCAGTGATGGCCGCATCGCGCAGCGATTCGATGAGGGGTGGTGGTGGGGCGACGGGTGGGCCGGAGATCGCGATTCCGACCATTCACAAAGGCCTCGCAGGCGTTGTCGTGGACACCACCGCGATCTCCAAGGTGGTGCCTGAAACCAACTCGCTGACCTACCGCGGCTACCCGGTGCAGGATCTGGCGGCGCACTGCAGCTTCGAGCAGGTCGCCTACCTGCTGTGGCACGGCGAACTGCCCGGTGACGCACAGCTGGAGCGGTTCCTCCAGCAGGAACGGGCCGCACGCCGGGTGGATCGGTCGCTGCTGTCGCTGGTTGCCAAGCTCCCGGAGAACTGCCATCCGATGGATGTCGTCCGCACGGCCATCAGCTACCTGGGTGCGGAGGATCCGGCCGAGGACGACAATTCGCCACAGGCCAACCGGGCCAAAGCCCTGCGCATGATGGCGGTCCTGCCGACCATCGTGGCCGCCGATCATCGCCGCCGCTACGGCCTGGATCCCATTGCGCCGCATTCACATCTGGGCTTCGCCGAGAACTTCCTGAACATGTGCTTCGGCAAGGTGCCCGCACCGGAACTGGTGAGAGCGTTCGAGATCTCGCTGATCCTGTACGCGGAGCACAGCTTCAACGCCTCCACCTTCGCCGCCCGCGTGGTCACCTCGACGCTCTCGGATATCTACAGCGCGGTCACCGCCGCCGTCGGCGCACTCAAGGGCCCGCTGCACGGCGGCGCCAACGAGGCGGCCATGCACGACATGCTCGAGATCGGCGACCCGGCACTGGCCGCGGAGTGGCTGCGCAACAAGCTCTCCCGCAAGGAAAAGGTGATGGGCTTCGGCCACCGCGTCTACAAGAACGGCGACTCGCGGGTACCGACCATGAAGCAGGCGTTCCTCGACATCGCCGCCGCCACCGACGGCCGGCACTGGGTGCGCATATATGAGATCCTCGAACACACCATGGCCGAGGCCACCGGCCTCGAACCGAACCTCGACTTCCCCACCGGCCCCGCCTATTACCTGCTCGGCTTCGACATCGAGTCCTTCACCCCGATTTTCGTCATGAGCCGCATCACCGGCTGGACCGCCCACATCATCGAACAGGGCGCGTCCAACGCCCTGATCCGGCCGTTGAGCCAATACGTCGGCGTCCCACAGCGTTCCATCATCGCCTGACAAAGTTGCCGCCGGCATTCCAGCGGGGCTGTAGCGAAGGCGTAGGGAGAGTGGATCCGGGGTTCGTAGGTTCGGGCTATGACTACTTCGACTCATGGCACCGCAGTGTCGTTCGACGGGGCCGAGCTGGCGTTCGAGGCGATCGGATCGGGGCCGCCGTTGGTGGTGGTGCCGGGAGGACCGCGGGATTCGCGGTATCTCGAGGACCTCGGGGGGCTCGCCGAGAGCCGGACCCTGATTCGGTACGACGCGCGGGGCACGGGATCCACTGCGGCCCCGGACAATCCGGCCAAGTACGCCTATCCGTCGCTCGCCCGGGACGTGGACGCGCTTCGATCTCATCTCGGGGTGGAAACGATCGATGTGCTCGGCCACTCGTCGGGGGCGGTGGTGGCGGCCGTGTACGCCGGGCATCATCCGGATCGGGTGTCCCGGTTGGTGCTGGTCGTGCCGGGACCGGACTTCTTCGGCGGGGGTGGCGATATCTCGAGCCTGCTGAATGCCCGCGCGGACGAGCCCTGGTACGACGAGGTGCGCACCGCTGCTGGGGAATTGGCGGCGGCCGGACCGCAGGATCCGCCCGAGGTGGTGCTCGACCTGCTGGACCGCTATGTCCCGGCCGCGTACGGCGGGTGGGGTGAGCGGCAGCGCGCGCATGCCGCGACACAGCGCGAGCAGTTCGCGCTCGAGGCGTGGAAGCACTTCCACGGCAATGGCGATCGCACCGAGCCCGAACGCTTCCTGCCGACGTTCGGACAGGTCACAGCGCCCGTCCTGGTCGTGACGGGCGCCGCGGACGCGCTGACCGGTGTCGAGGCCGGCAACGCCGCCGCCGCGCTGTTCCCGGCCGCGACGCACGTATCGATCGCGGGAGCCGGCCACTATCCGTGGGTCGACAACGCGGCCGAGTTCAGCTCCGTCGTCGAGACCTTCCTGGCCCGCGGCCGATAGCCCGGCGATACGAAAGCGGGGTGGTCACCGATCGGTGACCACCCCGCTTTCGTACGTGCTAATCCCGTGCGGCGAATTCGTCGACATCGAACCCACCCGGGTCCGACAGCGGGAAGACCTCGAACTCCAGGTGCGAGGACAGCGGGTTGCCGTACAGCGCGTCGGTGAGTTCCTCGTGACTGGCCACCTCGTAGACATTCAGCCCGCCGGACTGTCCGGCAATGATCCAGCTGTGCTTGATGATGCCACGCTTCACGAGATCGACGTGGTGGGCGAATCCCTCGGGCAGCCGGTGCCGGAATTCGTCGGCGCTGATGCCGATGGGGTGCTGCTTGGTGAAGACGGCGAAGAGCGCCATGCTCGAAACTCCTTCTGCTGCGGGTGTTTTCTATCGGCCCAGCGCGACGGCCGCCGCCGCGACGCCGGGAGCTGTGCCGTCGAGCGCGACGGGCGTCGAGAAGTGCGGCAGCACGTCCTCGGCGAAGAGTTGCACCGAGCGCCGCACGAGGGCCTCGGGCGCGGTGCTGGGCGGCGTCTGCAGGCTGATCGTCACGTCGCCGAACGCGTCTCGGATACGAGCGATCTGATCGACGACCTGGGCCGGCGTCCCGACAAGGGTCTTGTCGGCGGCGAGCTGGGCGGCGAAGGTCCCGCCCGCGACCCGATCGACGATCTTCTCGTACCCCTCGTACTGGGTGCTGCGGGCGGTCGACCAACCGGAGACGGCCCGGGCCAGCGCACGGTGGTTCGTGTTCGCGAACTGCTCGCCGAGGCTGCGCGCCTCGTCCGCGTCGTCGGCGAGAAACGAGCTGTAGCTCAGATGCACTTCCGCCGTAGCGGGGTCGAATCCGGCGGCTTCGCGGGCCACCCGATACCGGGCGATGATGTCCTGCACCTTCTCCCGCGGGTTGATCGACGGCACCAGCAACAGCCCATACCCGGCGGCGCCGGCCCGCTCGGCGGACTCCGGGGTGATCGCCGTGGCCACCAGGATGCGCGGGTGCGGACTCTGCAGCGGCCGCGGCTGCAGGGTCACCGGCCCGAACGAGTGGAAGCCGTTGTCGACGGTCACGTCGGTTCCCGTCCACAGCTCGACGATCGCCGCCACGGTGGCATCGAACCGCGGTCGCGAATCATCCAGGGACAGTTGGAAAGCCGCGAACTCGTCCGGCAGGAATCCGCGTGCGACACCGACATCGAGGCGTCCGTGGCTGATGTTGTCCAGCACTGCCAGCCGCGCCGCGAGCTTGATCGGATGATCGAACGCGGGAACCACGGCGCCGGTGATCAACCGGATCCGTTCGGTCCGGGCGGCCACGGCGGTCAGGAAGGTGGTGGGATCCGGGCTGTAGCCGCCGTATTCGAAGAAGTAGTGCTCGACGGTTTTGACATGGTGGTATCCGAGCTCTTCGGCGTAGATCGCGATCGACAGCGCGTGATCGTAGTAATCGACCGGTGCCTGATCGTGCGGGCCGACGGTGGGAAAGAGGTTGATGCCGAACTTCATCGCGTCACGTCCTGGAGTGAAGGGGTGGCGGCCGGCAGCGCGAACTCGGCGGCGAGGAGTTCGTAGCTGCGCACCCGCGCCTGATGGTCGTGCACCGTGGTGACGACGATGATCTCCTCGACGTCGAGACTCGACGCGAGCGAACGGATTCGGTCACCGACGCGGTCGGGCGTGCCCCAGAAATACCGGGGCCATTCGAAGTTCTCGCCTTCGAGGATGTCGCCGTAGCGGGCCAGCTCCGCCAAGGCGGTGTCCGGCTCCGGAATCGGCCGGACATCGTTGCGGAACAACCGATTACGCACCGCGCGCTGGGCCGAGTACAAACGCGCCGCTTCGGCCTCGGTGTCCGCGACCACCGCCGTGATGGCGACGATCGGCGACCGCCCGGGCGCGAGCCGGTGGTATCCCTCGATGGACTCCCGGGTCGCCCCCGGATTGATGAAATGCGCGAACGCGTAGTCGATGTCGGCCCGGCCCGCCGACACGGCGCTCCCGGGGCTGCTGCCCAGCAGCCAGACATCCGGTGCGGGCGCGTCGAGCGGTACGGCGAGCGGAGCGCGCCGCGCGCCGTCGACGGCCGGGGAGCCGGCCAGGTGCGCGCGCAACTGTTCGACCTTCGCGTCGATCGACGGTCCGCGTCCGGCCTCGGGCGCCGGTCGCAGTGCCAGGGTCTCGACCTCGTCGGCGCCCGTGGACCGTCCGATACCGAGGTCGATCCGGCCCGGATGCAGGGCCGTCAGCGTCCGGAACGTCTCGGCCACCTTGAACGGGCTGTAGTGCGTGAGCAGGACCCCACCCGATCCCACCCGCAGCGTCGAGGTCGCCGACGCGATCGCGGTCACCAGGATCTCGGGCGCCGAGATGGCGTGCGAGTACATGGCGTGATGCTCGGCGACCCAGTAGCGGGTGTAGCCGAAGCGTTCGGCGTGGCGGGCGAGGTCGAGCGAATTGGCCAGGGCCTGCGACTGGGGCGTGCCCTCGGGGACCGGAGCTTGATCGAGAATGGACAGTCTGATGGTCATAGCGCCTCCAGGGTTTCGTCGAGCAGGGCTACCGCGTTGCGGTGCAGGGGAAATGGCCTATCCGAGGGCAGTCCGGTGCGCTCCGCGCGGCGCGTCACCGCCGCGGTGATGAGCGCGAATTTGAAACCGGCCAGCACCTCGTAGAAGGTGAGATTCCGCAGGGTCCGGCCGGACAGCGCGGCGTACGCCTCCACGGTTCGGTCCCGGTCGGGCAGCCCGTAGAGCCGCTGTGCGCCGATCCCCCGGCTCAGGTGCCGGTCCAGGTACAGAAACCAGGCGAGATCGCTCTCGGGTTCGCCGTATCCGGCCATCTCCCAATCGACGAGAGCGGCGACCTCGGTGTCGCGATAGATGATGTTGCCGAGCCTGGCGTCACCCCACAGCAACACGTACGGCGACCGGTGGACCGGAATATTGCCCGCCAGCCACCGCTGGGCCCGCCGGATCACCGGATCGTCCGCACAGTGATAGAAGTCCAGCGCATCGCTCCAATACCGCACCTGCGCAGCCGGACCCGCGGGACCCAGATCGGGCAGACCGGCGGTGTCCGCCGCGATCGAATGCAGTCGCTCGAACGCGGTCAGCGCCGCCCACCAGACCGCCGTGCGTTCGCTGGGCACCAGGTCGGCGACCCACCCGGACCGGTGGTAGGACGGAAAGTCCGGCGGGACCCGGCCGTCGACGAACTCCATCAGGAAGAACGGCGCGCCCAGCACCGTGGCATCGGGTTCGACAGCCAGCACCTCGGGCACGGGCACCTCGCTGTGTCGTCGGACCGCCCGCAGCGCATCCGCCTGCGCCACAATCGATTCGGTGGGATAGATCCCCTCGCCGGTGGCGCCGACCCGGATGATCGAACGGTGTGTGCCGCCCGCGATATCGCGCGCGGTCACCTGAATGGTCTCCGCCGAGAAACCGTTGCGCGGCAGCGAGATATCGACGCTGTCCGGATCGATCTCGGACCCGGCCGGGGTGCGGGACAGCCAGCCCAGCACCAGATCCCGGGTGCTATCCGGCGATCTCTGCAGTGGCACCGCCATGGTGTGGCCTTTCGCCGGTGATGAGCGTGGATGTCGGACCGAGCGGGGTAGCGGCGATGTCGACGAATCCCGCCGCACGCAGCCAGGTTTCGGCCTCCGCGACGGTGTATTCGCTGCCGCCGGAGGACCACACCAGCATGTTCAGGCTGGCGAGCAGGGCCGGCGGGGTGGGGCTGACCGGGTCGAGCACCGGGTCGTAGATGGCGATGGTGCCGCCCTCCGGCAGCGCCGCGTAAGCGGCGGCGATGAGCTGCTGCCGCCGATGGACGGGCCAGTTGTGCAGGACGTGCCCGAAGATGAGCACATCGGCGCTGGGCAGCGGATCGGTGAAGAAATCGCCGGGCCGGAACGCGATCCGATCGGTCAGCCCCAGTTCGGTGATGTGGGCGTCGAATTCGGGCTCGACCTCGGGCAGATCGAAGACCTGCGCCCTGAGGTGCGGGTGGGCTCGCACCAGTTCCGCGGCGATATGCCCGCGCGCGCCGCCGATATCGGCGAAGGTGGTGCGCTGTGACCAGTCCAGCCGGGACAGTGCCGCGCCGATGGGGGCGTTGAGCACATCCATCGCCTCGAAGAAGCCGCGCCGATCATCGGCATCGGTGAACAGCGTGCCGTATGGATCACCGTCCGCCGCATCGGAATTGGCGGGCTTTCCGGATTTCAGGCTGGCCGCGAGCCCGGTCCAGGCCGGATGCAAGGTCTTGTCGAGGAAGCGTAGGAAGCCGCCGAGATAGTGGGGACGGCCGCGCACCAGATAGCGGTGCGCGTCGGGACTGTTCGCGTAGCGACCGTGATCGGTGATGAGCAGTCCGGTGGTGGCGACGGCATCCAGGAAATCGCGCGACCATTCGGGTTGAATTCCGGTGATCGCGGTGATTTCGGCTGCCGGAAGATCCTTTTCGGCCAGTGCGGTGAACAGGTCGAGCTCCACCGCGGCCAGCACCACCTGGGCGCGGCGGGCCCCGGAGACCAGGCCGAGAATATGGGCGGGCGACCCACCGGAATCGGTATTGCCGAGGGTGTCACCGGGAGCGGGGATCAGCGGTGTGGAGACGTGACTCATCGAGTCCTCCTGAAGTTTGGCGTCGGAATCGACCGTAGAAAGCGCTGCTGCACGGCTCCTGGAGGATCTCTGGAGCGCGGATCCGGCCTCCGACTGTCCGCCCGAATTGCCGGATACGCTCCCGCCGTCGCAGTGAATCGCGTTGCAAGGGAGATGATTCGAATGATTCTCGTGGTCGGAGCCACCGGTATCGTCGGCACCGCGACGGTGCGGGAATTATCGCGGCGGGGTGCGAAGGTCCGCGCCCTGACCAGGGATCCCGGCCGGACCGCGCCGGTGGCGGGCGTGGAATTCGTCGCCGGGGACCTCGATGTTCCCCGCACACTGGATCCGCTACTGGAGGGCGTGGATTCGGTCTTCATCGCGACCTCCGGCCACCTGAAGGCGACGCAGGACGCCACCGTGGTCGCGGCCGCCGCGGCGGCGGGCGTGCGGCGGGTGGTCACGGTCTCGTCGCTGGTCGTGGACGAGAATCCGGACGGTGTGCTCGGTGGCTGGCATGCCGCGGGGGAGCGAGTGGCCGTCGCGTCCGGTGTTCCGTCGATCGTGTTGCGGCCGAATGGGTTCTATTCCAATACATTCGCGTGGATCCCTTCGATTCTCGGCACCGGCGTGGTCGAGGTGGCGCTGCCCGATCTGCTCGCGGCCCACCTCGATCCCCGCGATATCGGGCGGGTGGCGGCCCAGGTGCTGTGCGCGGAGACCGACCCCGCCGATACACCGGTGCTGCGGCTCAGCGGCCCGCGGGCGGTGAGCCCGCGTGAGCAGGTGGCCGTCCTCGCCGAGGTGCTCGGCCGGCCGATCGCCGTGCGAGAGATCCCGATCGGCGAGGAGCGGGAGCGCCTGGCCCGTCGGATGCCCGGGGCGGTCGCGGACGCGGTCACCGCGGCACGTGCCGCCGCGGGCCCGGTCCGGAGCCGGACCTTCGATGACATCGAAATACTCACCGGGACACCGCCGATCAGCTATGAGGAGTTCGTCCGCGAGCACCGGGCGAGGTTCCTCGGCGACCAGTGAGGAGCCTCGCCCGGCACCGGTCACGGGCGGGCGGGACTGCTTTCGGCGGTCTCCGGCGCGGCATCGGTCTCCGGCTCGGCCGGGGTCGCCGCCGGAGCGGGCGGCGCGACGGTCCGCAGACCGAAGGTGAACACCAGCGCCACCACCGCGAAGACCGCCCCGACACCGAACGCGGCGTGATAGCCGGACAGCAGCTCCGTGTGCGACGGCGGGTGGTCGCCGCTGCCGGAACCGGTCCGGGAGGCAGCGATGGTGGCCAGCACCGCCAGTCCGATGGCTCCACCGAATTGCCTGGTGGTGTTGATGATTCCGGAGGCCACGCCGGCTTCGGCGGGCGCCACGCCGCCGGTGGCGGCAATGACCAGCGGCACCATCACCAGACCCGCGCCGAGGGTGATCAGAACCTGGGGGATCAGCACGTGCAGCGCGAAGGAGCCGTGATCCGGGACGAACGCCAGCCAGAGCAGTCCGAGCGCGCTCAACGCGGGCGCGCCGGTCAGCAGCGGGCGGACGCCCCCGAATCGCTTGACCAGCGGCGGACCCGAGTACGCGCCGATGGTCATCGCCACCGCGCCCGGCAGGAACGCGATGCCGGTGCGGAAGGCGTTGTAGCCCAGGATGTTCTGCATGTACAGCGACAGGAAGTAGAAGTGCGCGATCACCGCCGCGCCGATCCAGAACATGACGATATTGGCGAAGGCGACCGACCGGATCTTCAAGACGTACAACGGAATCAGCGGCGCGGCCGCGACCCTCGCCTCGTGCAGGGTGAACCAGACCAGCAGCACGGCCGCACCCACGATCGGCCCCCAGGTCGGGGGTGCGGACCAGCCGTGGTTCTGGGAGTCGACCGCACCGAACACCAGCGCCACCAGCGCCGTGGTGACGAGCACCGCACCGACCCCGTCGAGCCGCTTGCCCGCCGCGCCCCGGCTCTCACCGAGCAGCGGATAGGTCAGCGCCAGGGCCAGCGCACCGAGCGGGATATTGACGTAGAAGATCCACTGCCAGCTGGCGATATCGGTCAGCACGCCGCCGAGCACCGACCCCAGCGCGGCTCCGGCCCCGGAGATCGCGCCCCAGGCCGCGGTGGCGCGGGCCCGCGCCTTGCCCTCGGTGAAAGTGGTCGACAGGATCGCCAGGGTGGCGGGCGAGAGCAGCGCGCCGCCGAAACCCTGGATGACGCGGGCGATCACCAGCCATTCCGACGACCTGGCCAGGCCACCGGCCAGGCTGGCGAGCGTGAAAATGGTGAGGCCGATGAGGAACACCCGCCGGCGGCCGATCAGGTCGGCGACCCGGCCGCCGAGCAACAGGAATCCGGCGAAGGTGATGGCGTAGCCGTTGACCACCCATTGCAGTCCGGCGTCGGAGAAGTCGAGCGAACCCTGGATGGCGGGCAGCGCGACATTGACGATCGAGAGGTCCAGGACGACGATCAGCTGCCCCAGGCAGAGCAGGCTCAGCACCGCCCAATCCGGCGGATGGGAGATCCGGGACCGTGTGGTGTCGAGCGACGGAGACGGTGTGGACATGGATTTGGCTCCAATTCCCTTGGACACAAAGGCGATTCGAGTCCGATGGACTCACGGGTCCAATATCTGGACTCGGGAGTCCACCGTCAATCCGGCTCCAGCGAGACTCCAGCAGGACTCCAGCGGGACTCCAGTGGCGCTGCAGATCCCGCGCACATGCTGGAGACACGTGTTCGATCGATGAGAGTGGGGACGATCGGTGTCCGATCCAACGACCGACCCGGTAGCGGCCGGGCAGCAGTCCGAGTACGTCTTCGTGAACGTCCTGCGCCTGGCGGGTCCGGCGGAGCGATTCGAATCGATCTATGCCGATGTCGCGGACTATTTCTCGCGGCAACCCGGATTCCGGCATTACGAATTGCTCAAATCCGAGAGCGATCCGGACGTCTACATCAATATCGCCCGCTGGTCCGGCCGCGAGGCATTCCTGCGCGCGACCTCGAATCCGGAATTCCGCACCCGCACCCGGGTCGGCGAGGTGGCGGCCGGAGATCCGCAGCTGTGCCGGATCATTCGATCGGCCGGTCATTCGGGGTGAGTGAACTCGACGAGGTCGCCGACGGCGTCTTCGCTTATATCGAGCGCCCCGGCGGGTGGTGCGTGAGCAATGCCGCGCTCATCCGCGCCGGTGGCGAATCCGTTCTGGTGGACACGCTGGGCACCGAAAGCCGGGCCCGCGGTTTGCGTTCCGCGCTGACGCGGATCGGGGCGGGCTCACCGGCAATGGTGATCAACACCCATTGGCACGGGGACCACACTGCGGGGAACGCGCTGTTCGCCCCGGCTCCGGTCATCGCGCATCGGCGGTGCCGGCCGGCGATGGCCCGCAATGGCTGGGCGGTGCGGGCCCTGTGGCCCGAGATCGAGTGGGGGAAACTGCCTTTGGTGCTGCCCGGCGTCGGGGTGGGCGATCGGGCCGTCCTGCACGCCGGTGAGCGCGAGATCCACCTGCTCACCGGAGGGATCGGCCATACCGACGCCGATCTGGCCGTCTGGGCGCCGCACGCACGGGTCCTCATCGCGGGTGATCTCGTCATGCCCGGCACGACACCGTTCCTGCTGTCGGGTTCGGTGCACGGCATGCTCGACTGGATCGATCGGCTGCGGAACCTCGCACCCGAGACCATCATCGGCGGCCACGGCGAGGTAGCCGGCCGGCGCGTCCTCACCGAAACCCGCCACTATCTCGACTGGCTGCTCGCGGTCGCCCGGGACGCGATGCCGTCCGGCGCGACGCCGCTCGAGGCGGCCCGCCAGGTCGATCCGGCACGGCTGCGCCACCATCCGTGGTCGTCGTGGAATGAACCGGAGCGTTTGGTGGCTAATCTCCATTGTGCGTACGCCGAGATCGCGGGCACCGCCGCGCCGGTCCGTTCGGGACCGGTCCTGGCGGATATGGCGGCCTTTCTGGGGCATTCGATCCCGGCCTCCGCCTGACCTCGGCACGCCCACCCGCCGATTGCCGACCGTGTCACCAATTCAACTGTGCCGTAACAGATTATGAAATACTGACGAAGCCTTCCGATCACGGCGAGCGGGACGATTCCGCACCCGGCGGACGCTGGCTAGCCTGTGGAATCGGATCGCATTTCGAATGAAGGAGTGTGCCCATGGTGTCAGCTTCGTCCCGGGCCGCAGTCGCGCTGGAATCACGCGCGGCGAGCAAGCGGTCGGTGATCGTGGATGCCGCCACGGACTCGTTCCTCGAATTCGGTTACGAGCGAACCAGTGTCGAGGCCATCGCCGAGCAGGCCGGCGTGTCCAAGCAGACGATCTACAACTACTTCGGCGACAAACGGACCCTGTTCCGGGTGGTACTAGCCGGGGTGCGGGCGGCGGCCGATACGGCCGACGAACTCGATCCGCGCCTGCTGCGGAATCCGGACACCGTCTTCGAGGATCTGGTCACGGTGGGGCGCTTGTTCCTCGCGGTGACCCTGTCCGAGCGGGTGTCCGCGGTACGGCGGCTGATCGTCGGTGAGGTGGCGCGGCATCCGGACCTGCATCAGGTCTGTGCCGATCAATCCGTGGCGCAGGGACCGCGGATCGCCGGGTGGCTCGCCCACCGCTTCGAAGTGCTCGCCGCGGCAGGCATTCTGGAGACGACCGAACCGGCGGAGGTGGCGGGCCAGTTCTTCGCGCAGCTGTCCCACGACGGCCAGCAGGCCTCGGCCTTCGGGACCATCGCGCTCACGCCGGACCGGGCCGCGGAGATCTCGGCGCGCGCCGCACGACTGATTCTGCGCGCCTACGCGATCGAACGACCAGCGTGACCGGATTTCCGGCGCGCTGAAATCTTCATACAGCTCGGGAGCTACACATGATCAAATTCGGGGTATTGGGATCACTGCAGTGCTGCATCGACGGTGTCGGAGCAGTCCCGAGCGCACCGAAGCAGCGCCAACTGCTCGCCCTGCTGTTGATGAACGCGAACCGGGTGATCTCGGCCGACTACTGCATCGAGGAACTGTGGGAGTCCGCGCCGCCGTCCTCGGCGGCCTCCACCCTCCAGACCTATGTCATGCAGCTGCGCAAATGCCTCGGCGAGCACAGCTCGAACCTGGATCGGGGCGAATCACGGCTGGAGACCCGCGAACGCGGCTACCTCCTGCATGTGGCCCCCGGGGAATTCGATGTCGACGTCTTCGAGGACAAGGTCCGGCTGGCCCGGCTGGCACTGGCGGCCGAGGACGACGAGAGCGCCGACAGCGCGCTGCGGGCGGCCCTGGCGGTATGGCGCGGCCCGGTCTTCACCGACATCAAACCCGGTCCGGTGCTGACCATGTGGGCCACCAGCCTGAACGAGGTGCGGCTGTCGATCCTCGAACACCGCATCGAGGTGGATCTGCGGCTGGGTCGCCATCGCGAACTGATCGGTGAACTCAGCGGCATGGTGCAGCGCTCGCCGCTGCTGGAGAGCCTGCACGCGCATTTGATCATCGCGCTCTACCGCTCCGGCCGGCAGGCGCACGCGCTGCAGGTGTACGAGCGGTTGCGGCATCGGCTGGCAGAGGAGCTGGGCTTGGAGCCCACCCCGGCGCTGCAGCAACTGCACCACAAGGTGCTGCGCAGCGCCCCGGAGCTCGCTCCTCCGCCGGCAATCGTTGCCGCCTCGCGCTATTCGGCCGAGCTCATCGCGGGTCGACTGCGACCGCTGGTGGATTCGCTCTGCGGCTGAAGCCGGACCGCGGCGAGCAGGGCCCGGGTGACATCGTGCCTCGGAGTGTCGAAGACCTCGTCGACACTCCCCTGCTCCACGATCCGGCCCGCGGACATCACCGCCACCGAATCGCTGAGGTGCTGCACGACCGCGAGATCGTGCGAGACGAACAGCATCGACAGTCCCCGTTGGGCTTTCAGATCCGCGAGCAGATCCAGGATCTGCGCCTGGATGGTGACGTCCAGGGCCGAGACCGGCTCGTCGCAGATCAGGACGGCGGGGTCGGAGGCCAGGGCGCGGGCGATGGCCACCCGCTGGCGTTGCCCGCCGGACATCTCGCCGGGTCGCCGCCGTTCGAAAGTTCGTGGCAGACCGACGGAATCGAGCAGGCTCAGGATCCGCCGGCGCCGGTCGGCGGCGCTGCGGCCGCGCGCGGGCAGGGCCTCGCCGATGATCCGGGCGACGTCCCAGCGGGGATCGAATGAACTCGCCGGGTCCTGCCAGACGACGCCGACCTCCGGACGCCGGGCCCGGCGGGCCCGCTCGGGCAGCGCGCTCCAGGGTTGGCCGCCGAGGGTGACGGTGCCGGCGTCCGGTCGCAGCAGGCCCAGAACCAGTGCGGCGGTGGTGCTCTTGCCGGAGCCGGATTCGCCGACCAGTCCCAGCGTGGTGCCGACCGGCAGCTCGAAGCCGACCTCGGTGACGGCGGCCACCGACCGGCCGCGGGCCACACGGAACGATTTGCACAACCCCGTCACGGACAGGGCGGGCGGCGCGGATCCGGTCCGGGCGTCGGCACGGACCACCGATTCCGATCGCGCGGCGGCCCGGCCGTCCCCCGACAGCGGCCTGCCCCGTTTTGCGGGAGTCGGGACCGCCGCCAGCAGCCGACGGGTGTAGGGGTGCTCGGGTGCGCCGAGAACCCGTGCGGCCGGGCCCTGTTCGACGATGCGGCCCTCGTGCATGACCGCGACCCGGTCGGCGATTCCGGCGACCACCGACAAATCGTGGCTGACCAGTAGCAGGGCGGTGCCGTCATCACGCAGGGCGGCCAGCAGTTTCAGGATGCGGGCCTGCACGGTGGCGTCGAGGGCCGTCGTCGGCTCGTCGGCGATGATCACCTTTGGCCGGCCCGCGAGGGCGGACGCGATCAATACCCGCTGCCGCTGCCCGCCCGAAAGCTGGTGTGGGCGCAGGGTTCTGCGCAGTTCAGGATCGTCGATGCCGACCGATCCGAGCAGCTCGTCGACCCGGCGGGTGCGGTCGGCCGCGGAACGCGCGAGCCGGTGGGCGCGGAGCGTGTCGCCCACCTCGGCCGCCACCGGCCGCAACGGATCCAGTGAGATCAGCGCGTCCTGCAGGATCAGCGCGATCTGCCGGCCACGCACGGAACGCCACTCCCGCGCGGACAAGCGATCCAGATCGATATCGCCCAGGCGCAGGGACCGGGCGGCGACCGTCGAGCCCGGTCCGGTCAGGCCCAGCAGCGCACGGGTGGTGACACTCTTGCCGGACCCGGATTCCCCCACGATCGCCAGACATTCACCGGCCGCGAGCTCGAAACCGATGCCGCGCACCGCCGCTACCCCGTCACCGCCCCGGTCGAAGGAGACGTGCAGATCATCGACGTGCAGAACGGGCAAGGCCGCCCTCCCAACGTTGTTGCAGTGCCCGGCCGAGCACGGTGACGGTGACGACGGTGAGGGTGATGGCGGCTCCGGGCGGAACGGCCACCCACCACGATTTGGACAACAGTTCACGGCCGGCCGCGAGCATCGAACCCCATTCGGGGGTGGGCTCTTTCGGGCCGAGGCCCAGAAAGCTCAGGGCCGAACCGATCATGATAGAACTGCCGACGCCGAGGGTCGCCAGGACGACGGTCGGGCGCAGCGAGTTCGGGACGATATGACGGGCGATCCGATATCCGGGCGAGCGTCCCAGCGCGATCGACGCCCGGACGTAGTCGGCGTTCCGCACCACCAGGGCCTGGGACCTGACCAGCCTGGCGTACGAGGCGGATTCCGCGATGGCGATCGCGGCGATCAGGCTGCCCGCCCCCTGCCCGAGCATCGCGATCACCAACAGCGTCAGCAGGACGCCCGGAAACGCCAGCACGATGTCCAGCCCCCGGGCGATGACGGTGTCGATGAGCCGGCCGCCGAGCGCGGCACACAGCCCGATCAGCGTGCCGCCGAGCACGGCCAGCAGGGTCGCGGTGAGACCGACGACGATCGAATAGCGGGCACCGAAGACGATGCGCGCGAAGATGTCTCGTCCGAGCTGATCGGTGCCGAGGAGGTGGTGGCGGCCGGGCGTCGCCAGCGCCTGAGCGAGGTCGACCTCGATGGGCGATCGCGTCGCGATCCAGCCGGGCACGAGGACACAGGCCGCCAGTACGGCGGCGACGAGGCCGGGCAGGATCAGCCGCGTGTTCCGCGTCGCGGTCACCGGGTCACCCCCGCCGGCGTCGCCGAGCGCGGATCGATGACCCGGTAGGCCAGGTCCACCGCGGAATTGACGGCGATGAACAGCAGCGAGCCGAACATGACCAGCGCGATGACCACCGGAAAATCGTGAGTGGTGACCGCCGACAACAGGACTCGGCCCAGACCCGGGCGCGCGAACACCGTCTCGACCAGCACCGCCCCGCTCAGCAGGCCGCCCACCAGCCAGCCGCTGACCGTGACGGCGGACAGCAGCGTGTGCCGCAGCGCGTGATGGATTCGGATGTCGAGCTCGCCCAGCCCCCGCGCGCGGGCGCTGAGCACGAACGGGGACAGCATGGCCGCGTCCACGCCGTCCCGCATCACCTGAGCGAGCAGCGCGCCGATCGGCACGGCCAGGGTGGTCGCGGGCAGGACCAGGGCCGCCGGACCGGACCCGGTCGAGGGGAACAGGTGCAGGCGGAACGAGAGGCCGGCCAGCAGCAGGGTGCCGGTCCAGAAGGTCGGCGTGGACACCGCGACCAGCTCCAGCGCATGCGCGAGCACCCGCGGCGCGCGGCGTGTCCCCGAGGTCGCGACCACCGTGACGAGCGCACCCGCGACGCCCAGAGTGATGGCGGCTGCGGCGAGTTGCAGTGTCGGAGTGAGTTGTTCGCCGATCACACGCAGGACCGGCTGCTGTCGCTGGAAGGATTCGCCGAAATCGCCCCGGGCCAGGCGGCCCAGATAGTGCAGGAACCGCTGCGGCAGCGGCTCGTCCAGGCCCATCTGCGCACGGATGGCGGCCAGGGTCGCCGGGGTCGCGGGCGCATTCCCGAGCATGGCGTAGGCCGGATCGCCCGGTACGAGCGCCATCGCGAGGAACGTCACGGTCGCGACCCCCGTGAGGATTCCGGCGATTCCGAGTACGCGCCGCAGGATCGCACCGGCGACGGTCACCAGGGCGGCCATCAGTTCAGCCACGCATCGTAGAAGACCGGGTACGACGCCGGGGCGGCGGCGATGCCGTGCACCCGGGCCCGGGTCGCGACCTGGCTGGCGGGCACGAAGATCGGAACGAGCACCGCCTGATCGATGGCCCAGTGCTGGGCGGCGGCATAGTCCGCGCGCTGGGCGCCCGTGTCGAGCGTGCGTGCGGCATTGCCGACCCACACGTCGACCTGCGGGTCGTTCACCCACGAAATATTCTGTCCCGCCATCGGTTTGGCGGTGGAGAGCAGGAAGCTGCGCATGATGTCCGGCGAATTGGATGACCAGCTGGTGTCGAACAGGTCGTAGTCGCCGCGCGCGACGAGCTGGAACAGCTCACCGGTCTGGACATTGGTGCGGACGACCTCGATGCCGACCTGCTTGGCCGAGGCGACAATGGCCAGTCCGACCAGGCCCCGGTAGTTCGATTCGTCCTGCGCCCTGGTGGTCGTCCAGGTCGCGCGGAGCCGGACGCCGTCCTTCACCCGGTAGCCCTCGGCGTCGCGGTGGTTCCACCCGGCCTCATCGAGCAGCCGGTTGGCCTCGCCGGTGTCGTAGTTCCACGAATTCTCCAGTGCCGCATCGTAGAACGGGGTGGCCGGGGTCAGGATGCTCCAGGACCGGCTGTAGACGCCGAAATAGATCGAGGACAGGATCGCGTCGACATCGGTCGATCGCTGCAGCGCCCGGCGGACGCGTGGGTCCTGCCACGGACCCCGCCGCGTATTGATGTAGACGCCGTAGCCGGTGCCCTGCGCGTCGTAGCGGGTGTATCGGACCGAGGGATCCGCCTTCAGGTCACTGACGTTCTGCGCGGGCACCGACAGCAGTCCGTCGATCTGGCCGCTGGTCAACGCCCCGATGCGGGTCGAGTCCTCCGGCACGAAACGGAACTCCACGCCATCGAGGTGCGCGGGCCCCGCATGCGCCGAAGTCTCGGGGGCCCAGCCGTATCCGGCGAACTTGGCGAGGGTGACGCTCTGCTGCGCGGTATGGCCGGCGAAGGTGAACGGACCCGACCCGACCACGTGATCGCAGAGCTTGCCGGCGTTGTCGGCGAAGTTCTTCGGCGACTGGATGCCCAGGGCGGTGGTGCTCGCCGCCGCGAGGAACGGCTGGAAAGGCTCGGTGAACGCCACCTCGACGGTGTGCTCGTCGATCACGGTCGACCGGCTGTACGGTCCCAGCAGCGTTGCCGCCCATTGGGATTTGGTGTTCGGATCGACGATCCGGTCGAAGTTCGCCTTGACCGCGGCGGCGTCGAGCCGGGTGCCGTCATGGAACACCACATCGTCGCGCAGGGTGAAGACGTATCGCGTCAGGTCGTCGCTGATCGTCCAGCTCTTCGCCAGCCAGGGGTGGAAGGTGTTGTCATTGCCCTGCGCCACCAGGGAATCCACCACACCGCGATCGATCAGGGCGGTGGCGTCGGCGGGGCTCACCCCCGGGTCCAGGCAACTCGGCTCCGAGGGCAGCGCGAAACGCAGCGTGCCGCCGGCGACCGGCGGCCCGTCCGATCCCCCGCTGTCCGTACCCGGCGAGCAGCCCGCGACCAGCGCGGCAGCGGTCAACAGGGCGGCCAGCGGCCACACGGTTCTACCCATCATGGTTCGCAGTGTTGTCGCCGCTGATGCAGCCGCACTCCGGCGCCGCTGGAGGAACGCTGGAAGGCGTCCGGTGCCTGCTGGACAGCGTTGCGCGGCAGTCGTTTTGCTGGATCGCGTGAATACGCGAGACAGGACGGGTGTGCGATGAGAGCGGTAGTGACCACCGGCGAACGGCAGACCCCGACACGGCTGATCGAGGTCGACGAGCCGACGCCGGGGCCCGGTGAGGTGCTGGTCCGGGTACGGGCCATCGGAATCAACCGGGGTGAGCTGACCCGGGCGGAGCGCCTTCCGGCGGGATCCCGCCTCGGCTGGGACATTCTCGGCACGATCGAGGAGGCCGACGCGGACGGGGCGGCGCACGAGCGGGCCGTCGTCGCGCTCGCGCGGGGTGACGGGTGGGCGGATCGGGTCGCCGTGCCGCGCCGCGACGTCGCCGTCATCGACGACCCCGGCGCGGCCGTCGATCTCGCCGCGCTTCCCGTGGCCGGGTTGACGGCGCTCGCGGCCATTCGGCGGGCCGGGCCGATCATCGGCAGGACCGTGCTCGTCACCGGAACGAGCGGCGGCGTCGGCGGGGTGCTGGCGCAACTCGCGCACGCTGCCGGGGCCGAGGTGCTGTCGGTTCGGCACCGGATCACCCGTGCCGAACCCGACGTCACCTCTCCGGAGGGCGAACCGACCGCGCCGCGGCCGGTCGACGTCGTGTTCGACAGTGTCGGCGGACCGACGCTGCAGGCGGCGTTCGAGCTGCTGAAACCGCGAGGCGTGCTGGTGAGTTTCGGCAATACCGTGCGTGCGCCGCTCGAGCTGCCGGTCGATTGGGGGCATCGGCGGCCCGGGGTGAGCCTGAGCTACGTGAACCTGTTCGACGAGCTCGACACCGGGACCGGGGCCTCCGACGATCTGCTCTGGCTCGGACGGCGTTGGGCAGCAAATGATTTGAGCCTCGCTGTGAATCGGACCGGCCCGCTGGACGCGCTCGATGACACGCTGTCCGCGCTCCGGGACCGGACCTTCCACGGCAAGGCGGTCCTGCACTGGTAGCCGACCTCAGAACGCGAGGCCGCCGTTCACCTCGAGCACATGGCCGTTGACGTAGTCCGAGTCCGGACCCGCGAGGAACCGGGCGGCGCCGGCGATCTCCTCGGCCCGCCCCGGCCTGCCCGCCGCGATGGTCGGTAGGTACCGGTCCCACACCGGTGGATTCGCGATGAGATCGCGGCCCATCCCCTCGTCGATGAACCCGGGCGACAGGGCGTTCACCGAGATGGATTGTGGCGCAAGCTCTATCGCCGCGACGCGGACCAGGGTCTCGATGGCCGCCTTGCTGATCGAGTACGCGCCCGCACCCGGCGCGATCCGCTGCGCCAGGGCCGAGGACAGCGCGATGAACCGGGCGGACCCGGACTCGGCCAGGTAGGGCACCGCCGCCTGCAGAGTGAGAAATGTTCCGACGACATTGGTTTCGAGCACCGTGGTGAAATTCGCCGGCGGTGTGACCGCCAAGGGGTCGGGGCGGCTCACGCCGGCGTTCGCGAACACCACGTCGAGGCCGCCGAGCCGGGCGGCGGCCTCGGCGAACGCCGCTTCGAGCTGCGCGGCGTCGGTGACATCCGCCGTCACGGCACTCCCTACGGGATACTCCCGAATCCATTGCGTCGCAGCCGATTCCCTGCCGACGATCACCACGCGCGCGCCGTGCCGGAGCAGATCCTCGGCCACCACGCGGCCCAAACCTCGGCTGCCTCCGGTGACCACGATGCGGCGCTCGGCCAGACCATTGGGCTGCACAGTCATTACTTCTCCTCCAGGTGGACGGTCGTCGCTCGACTGTGCCCACACCGGCCCGACGACCGCCTACAGGATCGCTGGAGCAGCCGATTCCAGTGGTCCTCCAGCATTCGTCGGCGTCGCCTCCAGCAGCCGATGCGAGTCTCGACGCCACTGACACGAAGTCGTGGCGATCGCCGAACTCGAAAGGATCGAACATGGCATACGTTGGGGCACAATCGAAGACGCAAGGTACTGGCTCCGGGAGCGGTCGGCACCGGCCAGTTCTGGGACCTGCTCACCGCGGGCCGCACCGCCACCCGCCGGATCAGCTCGTTCGACACCGGCGGCTACCGGTCCCGGATCGCGGGCGAGATCGACTTCCGGCCCTACGACCACGGATTGAGCCGGCGCGAGGAGCGGGCCTGGGATCGGGTCACCCAGTTCGCGGTCACCACCGCTCGGGAAGCACTGCGGGACAGCGGAGTCGATCTCAGCACGGTGGACCCCACGCGGATCGGCATCAGCATCGGCAGTGCGGTCGGGTGCACGACCGGCCTGGAGCGCGAGTACTCCCTGGTCAGCGATCAGGGCCGGGAATGGCTGGTGGACCCGGCCTGGGCGGTGGCGCAGCTCTTCGACTACCTGGTGCCCAGTTCCATTGCCGCGGAGCTGGCTTGGACGATCGGCGCCGAAGGCCCCACCTCGGTGGTCTCCACCGGTTGCACGTCCGGACTGGACGCGGTCGGCCACGGCGCCGATCTGATCCGCGAGGGCGCCGCCGATATCGTCGTGACCGGCGCCAGCGAGGCCCCGATCTCACCGATCACGGTGGCCTGCTTCGATGCCATCAAGGCCACCAGCCCCAACAATGACGACCCGGAACACGCGTCGCGCCCGTTCGACCGGGATCGGGACGGTTTCGTCCTCGGCGAGGGCTCCGCGACCCTGATCCTCGAGGACTGGGACCGGGCCCGCGCCCGGGGCGCGCACATCTATGCCGAGTTCGCCGGATTCGCCACGCGCGGCAATGCCTTTCACATGACCGGCCTACGGCCCGACGGGGTGGAGATGGCCGAGGCCATCGGCGCCGCGCTGACCCAGGCCGGGGTGGACCCGACCGCGGTCGACTACGTGAACGCCCACGGCTCCGGAACCAAGCAGAACGATCTGCACGAGACCGCCGCGGTGAAAAGGGCGCTGGCCGAGCATGCCCGGCGCGTACCGATGAGCTCCATCAAGTCCATGATCGGGCATTCGCTCGGCGCCGTCGGCTCCCTTGAACTGGCCGCCTCGGCGCTCGCCATCGACACCGACGTCATACCGCCGACCGCCAACCTGCACAACCCGGGCCCCGGCTGCGATCTGGACTACGTGCCGCTGACCGCACGCGGCCAGCGCACCGACACCGTCCTGAGCGTCGGCAGCGGATTCGGCGGATTCCAGAGCGCCGCAGTGCTGGTCGCGCCATGACCGGACTCGCGACCACGGTGGATCCCGCCGTCACCGGCATCGGCGTCCACGCGCCGACCGGCGTCACCGTGGCGGACTACTGGCGCAACACCCTCGCGGGGCGCTCGGCGATCGACCGGATCACCCGCTTCGATCCCAGTCCGTACACCGCCACCCTGGCCGGGGAGATACGCGACTTCGACCCCTCGCCGCTGTCCGGCCGCCTGCTTCCGCAAACCGACATTTCCACTCGGCACGCCCTGGTGTCCTCCGACGCCGCGCTGCGCGACGCCGGCATCACCCCGGACGACCGGGACGACTTCGAACTCGGAGTGGTCACCGCCAGCACCAGCGGCGGCTTCGAGTTCGGACAGAAGGAGCTGCAGAAACTATGGGCCCAGGGCAGTCGCCATGTCAGCGGGTATCAGTCTTTCGCCTGGTTCTACGCCGTGAACACCGGGCAGCTCGCGATCAGGCACGGCGCGCGCGGACCCTCGAGTGTCGTGGTGGCCGACCAGGCGGGCAGCCTCGACGCGGTCGGTAAAGCGCGGCGGCTCGTGCGCGCCGGCACCCCGCTGGTGCTCACCGGCGGTTTCGATTCCGTGCTCTCGCCGTGGGGCTGGCTGGCCACGCTCGCCGCGGGCAATGTCAGCACGAGCACCGACCCGAAACGGGCCTACCAGCCCTTCGCCGACACCGCCGAGGGTTTCGTACCCGGCGAAGGCGGCGCATTGACCGTCCTCGAACATCCCGACCGAGCACGCGACCGCGGTGCGCGCGTCTACGCCCACATCAGCGGGTATGCCAGCGGATTCGATCCGCGGCCCGGCTCACCGCGGCCACCGGCCCTGGCCCGGATCATCCGGGCAGCGCTCGCCGACGCCCGCCTCGCGCCCGAGGACGTCGGGGTGGTGTTCGCCGACGCGGCCGGGGTCCGCGAACAGGACGATCGCGAAATCGCCGCGCTCGACGCGGTATTCGGCGTGCGCGGGGTCCCGGTGACCGCGCCCAAGACCGGGACCGGGCGACTGTTCGCGGGCGGCGGCGCGCTCGATATCGCCGCGGCCGCACTCGCGCTGGACAGCCGCACCATCCCGCCCACCCCGGGCCTCGAGCACTATCCCGACCCCACCCACCTGGACCTGGTCCGGGAGCCGCGCGAGCTGACCACACCGGCCGCACTCGTGCTCGCCCGCGGCGGGCGCGGGTTCACCTCGGCGGTGGTCCTGCGCGGAGTCCGATGAAAACCCCACTCCCCCAACAGCACCCGACAGAGAAAAGGAGGCACATGGTGTCCGCCAACCCAGCCGTGACCACCGATCAACTGCGCGAAGTACTGCAGCGGGTCGCCGGCGAAGACGAGACCATCGACCTGAGCGGAGACATCACCGACCGCGCATTCGAAGACCTGGGATACGACTCCCTCGCGGTCCTGGAACTGTCCAACCAGATCGAAATCCGTTACGGGATAAAGCTTCTCGACAGTTCAGTGGTCGACGCAGTGACCGTTCGAGATTTCCTCGAGCTCGTCAACACCACCCTCGCGGAGCAGGCCGGCCAGGACGCCGGCGCCTCCGACCCATCCTCAGGAGCACTCGCATGAGCAAGCACGCCATCGTCACCGGAGCCACCAGCGGAATCGGCCTCGAGATCGCCCGCACACTGGGCCTGGCCGGATATCAGGTCTTCATCAACGCGCGTGACGCGGACAAGGTGAAGAGCACGGTCGAGGACCTGAGCGCCGAAGGCATCACCATCGACGGCATCGCCGCCGATGTCCGATCGACCGACGACGTGCGGACGTTCGTCGCGGCGGCGGTCGCGCGGTTCGGACCGGTCACGGTGCTGGTCAACAACGCGGGCCGCAACGGCGGCGGCGTCACCCGGGACATCGACGACTCGCTGTGGCAGGACGTGCTCGACATCAACTTGACCGGAACCTTCCGAGTAACGCGAGAAGTGTTGTCGCACGGCGGAATTCTGGACGCCCAGGACGGTCGCATCATCAATATCGCCTCGACCGGCGGTAAGCAGGGCGTGGTGCTCGGCGCGCCCTATTCGGCATCGAAGCACGGCGTCATCGGATTCACCAAGGCGCTCGGACTGGAACTGGCCAAGACCGGGGTGACGGTGAACGCCGTCTGCCCCGGATACGTCGAAACCCCACTGGCCGAACGGGTCCGGCGCGGCTACGCCGAGGTGTGGAACACCACCGAGGCCGCCGTGCTCGAGAAGTTCGAGGCCAAGATCCCGCTGGGGCGGTACTCGACTCCACTCGAGGTCGCGGGACTGGTCGGTTATCTCACCACGTCCGCCGCCGCGCCGATCACCGCACAGGCCATCAATGTCTGTGGCGGACTGGGCAACTACTGAGCCACCGAGAGATGGGAGGTGGCTCGGATGAGCCTCCATCACACCGAACACGCCATCACGATCGCGGCGCCGGCCCAGACGGTGCACGATGCACTGCGCTCGGTCGTCAACTGGCCCAACCTCTTTCCCCCGACCATTCACGCCGAGACGCTCGAGCACGACGCTTCCGGCGATCACATCCGCCTGTGGGCCACCGCGAACGAATCGCTGAAGACCTGGACCTCCCGGCGCACCTTCGATCCCGAACAGCTCCGGATCACCTTCCGGCAGGTGGTCTCCGCTCCCCCGGTCGCCTCCATGAGCGGGGAATGGGTGGTGCAGGAAATCGACCCCGGCACCAGCCGAGTGCTGTTGCTGCACAGCTTCTCTCCCGACGACAGCGCGGGAGCGCGGGAATGGATCGAGGCCGCGGTCGACACCAACTCGACCCGGGAGCTCGAATCGCTCAAGTCGGCGGCCGAGGCGCTGGCCCGGCAACCCGAGGCCACCGTCACCTTCGCGGACTCGCTGTGGATCGACGCCGAACCGGCACGGGTCCGGGAATTCATCGACCGCGCCGACCTGTGGGCGGAGCGACTCGCCCACGTCGACGCCGTCACCCTCACCGAACCGGCACCCGGACACCAGTTTCTGAGCCTGGACACCCGGACACCGGACGGAGACGTCCACACCACCGCCTCGTGGCGCGTGGTCCTCGACTCGGGCGACATCGTCTACAAGCAGACGCTCCTGCCCGCGCTGCTCTCCCTGCACCGCGGTCGCTGGAGTTTCATACCGCGCGACGGGGGGACGCTCGCGACCTCCGAGCACACCGTCGCCCTCATCACCGAGGCGATCCCCGCGATCCTCGGCACGGGCAAGACCCTCGCCGATGCCACGGCCTTCATTCGAAACGCCCTGGGTCGCAATTCCCTGTCCACCCTCGAGAACGCGAAGAAATGGGCCGAATCCACCGAACGGGGCTCCGATGTCCGACGCTGACCGCACCCGACAGCTCTATGTCGACCTCCAGCAGTTCTATGCCGCGCACCTGCGCCTGCTCGACGACGGGCGCGTCGACGAATGGGCGGCCGAGTTCGAACCCGACGGGCTGTTGATCCATCCGCAACGGGCCGCCACCCACACCGGGCGGGCCGAGATCGCCGACGGGCTGCGCCGCACCGCGGAGCGACTCCGCGCCGCGGGCCTCGTGCGCCGCCACTGGCTGGGCAACCTGACCATCGAAAACGACGGCGCGGCAACGGGAACCATCCACACCCGCTTCTACTCCCTGGTCGTCGAGACCGGCCCCGGACAGTCCCCGCGGCTGCACCTGAGCACCGATATCCGCGATCACCTCGTCCCGGACGGCGCCTCGTGGCTGGTCCGCGAACGAAGCATCACCCACGACCCGATCCTCACCACCCCGAATTGAAAGTCATCCTCTTGCACAAGAACATTGGCCTCGCCCTGCTCACGGCCACCGCCCTGACCGCCCTACCCGCCGCGCACGCCGACTCCGGCACCGCGCACGCCGACTCCGGCGCCAATGCGCGAGTCGACTACACCGCCGTCAGCACCGACCGCGCCCTGACCATCACCACCGACGCCGGCTCCCTGGTGAACGACCACGGCACCTTCAAGATCAAAGCCGCCGACGGCACCACCCTCGCCGGCACCGAATTGTCCTTCCGTGTCGACGATTTCGTCTTCCCCATCACGGCCGACATCACGAACCACACCGCCGTCCTGACCCCTCGCTTCGACCTCGACCACGCCATCTACCAACCCGTCGCCCTCCCCTACGAAAACCAGGCCCCCTGGAAAAACGAATACGACCGCGAACAAGCCGCCTGGGCCCGCCTCGGCACCACCCTGGTCACCGGCGCCGCCATCGGCACCCTGGTAGGCGGCCTGGGCGGCGCCGCCGTCGGCTGCCTCCTAGGCGGCGCAGCAGGCGCGGCCGCCGCCTCCGCCACCATCGTCGGCCTCTTCGGGCCCTTCCTCCCCGCCGCCGCCGTCGGCTGCATCGGCGGCATAGCCGCCATCGCCCCACTCGGCACCGTAGCCGGCCTACTCCTCGTCACCGCCCCGGTCGCCATCCTCGCCGCCGCCCAATATTTCACCACCATCAACCAGCCGTTCACCCCACCGGCCGCCAAGTAGCCCGAACCCACAAAGGAGCCGCAGGTCCCCATGTGGCTCCTTCGATCGTGGTGGTGTCCGACGATCGCAACCGCTCCATGAGCCCGACCGCGACGAATCAAGAGCGGATCAAGCGACTGATCCATGAGCAACACTCCGACCAATCAACCACTCCAGCATCGGCAAAGCGCACAACTACGACGGCGGAACGCGTACAGACCGTGCGGCAGAACGCGCATACACAGTGCGGCAGATCGCGCACCGGCTGTACCTGCCGACGCGGATCTGTTCACAGCCCCGCGCGCACTGCAGGCCGCGGTCCGAATCGTCGAGGCCGAGGTCGCACCCCGAGCGAAACTCACCCCGGACCAGTGCGCCGAGGAGCCGCGCCGGGTGGCCGCGCCGCAGACCCGACCGGACCTCTCACGCCGCCCGGCGACCGAACCCGAGAAGCCTTACGGGGCACCGGATCTCGGCCGTGATCGTGACCACCGGCACGGCCTGTAGGGAGCGCAACCCACTCTGCTCTGTCCAGTTCTCGGGAGGTAGAGGCGCAACCGACCGGGATCCGGCGCGTCTCGAGGTATGTCGGGCAGCGGTCCAATATTCTTGGATCCGACTCTGGAACTGGCTCGAGAAGAACCGTCAACCGAGAGGCAGCATGGCATGACCATTCGAGCCGATGGCACGATCGAACTTTCGGACATGATCCGCTATCTCGAGTCCGAGCTGACCGCGGCCCAGGCGGGCTCGGGTGACGGATTGACGCTCGACGAATGCGTCATCGAGCTGAACATCGCCGTGAAGAACGAAGGCGAGGCGGGCATCAAGGCGTACGTCGTCGCCATCGGCGGCGGGATCTCCTCAGCGCAGACGCATAAGGTCAGCGCGAAGTTCAGGCCCGCCGTCGCGGGCGGTCCGGGGGAGGCCGCCTGCGGTGCATCGCCGTCCTAGGCGACCGTCGGCCCGGTGAAGTCCAGGTGAGCCTGACAAGTCCTACGATTCACCGTCTCCCGGCAGTCGCTGGATCAGCGAGAACTGGGAGTCGCTCACCGAGACTCACCGCTTTCAATGAGTCAGATCGGACGGCTGGCCGGAGGCTCCGCAGCTCCGGGGCACCACCAAGCTCCTGCTGGAGCGCCACGGCCCGGGCCCTCGGCCTGAAGCAGACCAGCGGCCGCGTCACCCCGGCGGACGTCCCGGCGTTCTCGGCGGCCATCGTCGCGAACTCCCGCTGCTGATAGTCGGTTACGTCCCCCGCCGTTACCCGGTCCTCAGAGGTCGAGCGTCCCGGACACCGACCGATCTTCAGAGATTGACAGCAGGCTGTCGAGGGCTTGCCGGGATCGTTCCAATCGGTTGATCGCCTCCGACATGCGGGACCGTTCGCGCGCGAGGTGTCCGGCCATCTCCGGGCAGGTCGCGTGCAGCTGACCGGCCCGGTACTCGGTGCACGGGAGCACGATCGCGATGGTCGCGGTGTTCAGGCCCGCGGCCAGCAGCGCGCGGATGATCCCAACCCGAATCACGTCGGCGTCCTCGAACACGCGGTGCCCGCCGGACGTACGCCGAGGCGACAGCAGCCCCCGTTGTTCGTAGTAGCGCAGCAGTCGGTCCGGGACCTCTGTGCGGGCCGCCAGCTCCCCGATCTGCATGTGTGGCCTCCGTCACTCCGGCTTGATCCTGACACGGATGTCAGGTCCTAACGTCGTGGCGTCCAACACGGGGCGACGGAAGGAGATTCCCATGTCAGGAGCGGTCATCATCGGTGCGGGTCCGGGTCTGGCGGCCGCGGTGGCGCGCCGGTTCACTCGCGAGGGCGTGCCGGTCGCGCTGATCGCCCGAGGCGCGGGGGTGGCGGATCTGGCGGCGGCGATCGAAACGGACGGCGGGAAGGCCGTGGCCCTGCGCGCCGACGCCACCGACGGTCCGGCCCTGCGAGCCGCCCTCGACACGGCGGTGGACGCCCACGGGGTGCCGGACGTGCTGGTCTACAACGCCGCGATCATCCAGCGCGACCGGCCCGGCGAGCTGAGCCGCGAACAGCACCTGCGCGCCTGGGAGGTGAACGTGCTCGGCGCGATGGACGCCGCCGACCACCTCGCGCCGGCGATGGCCGGGCGCGGCGGCGGCACGATCCTGCTCACCGGCGGCATGCCGCTCCCCGACGCCCGCTACGCCAGCCTGTCCCTCGGCAAGGCCGGACTCCGGGCGCTGACCGCGCTGCTCGACCAGGAGTACCGGCCGGGCGGGGTCCACGTCGCCACCGTCATCGTCGACTGCCACATGGTGCCCGGCACCGACTCCGACCCCGATCTCGTCGCCGAGCACTACTGGAGGTTGCATCAGCAGCCGAAGGACCGGTGGCAGCAGGAGGTCGTGCACACGGGCTCGACCCCGGTCTGAACGGCGGGCCTGTAGGCGTCCCGGTATCAACCGCCGAAAAACGCAGCGCGGCGCCTCGGATCAGCCGGGGCCACGCGGGGAGGTTCTTCCCGCCGCAAGAACCGGTCGGGGCTGGTCAGCCGATTCTCCGAACCACTAGGCGGTGGACCGTCTTCCCCGAGGACGCGCTGGTCGATTCCTCATCCAGTAGCAGCTCGGTTCCGTCCAGACCTCGCCGGACCACTGCACGGTCTACCGGGGTGTATAGACGCCCGTTTCCGTCTCGGTGGCTGTTCTCGACGACGCGCCAGCTCAGGTAGAGGGTTCCACCGGGGGCCAGGACGTCCGTCAACCGCTGGAGGGATGCCCGGAGCAGGGCCGGGTCGAGGTGCATGATGACCGTTTCGCAGAGCACGTTGGTGAAGCTCCCTGCCTCGACCCCCGCCAGGTTGGGAAGAGCGGCGTTGCGGAAGGTGACGCTGGGATGCCGCTTTCTCGCCTCGGCCAGCAGTCCTTCGGACGGGTCGAACCCGACTGTCGTGAACCCTTGCGAGGCCAGCCATGCAGCGTCACGCCCGGCACCGCAACCGACGTCCGCGGTAGGGCCGGGGCGAAAGAACTTGCGTACCAGCGCCTGCAGGTCACTGGGAGTGGGCTGGGTATGCCAGTCCTCGGCGTACGCCTCGGCTTCGCTGTCGTACGAACTGAGAGTCTGAAGGTCCATGATCGTGCCTTACCTGGGTAGATCGTTCTGCTGCGGGTCGAACACGATCGCTCCCAGCGTGCCGATCAGCAAGTCGTGAAGGATCCAGATGACCTGGCTTGTGTAAGTCATCGCGTCATCGTCGCCGAAGACGACGTAGAGAAGCCGGTCCAGCTTCGAGGGCTCGTAAGGAGCCTCAGGGCCGGAGTTCGGGGACGATCATGGCCGCGAAGGGCACGGTGGCGGCGAGCCGCTCGTCCAACAGGTCCTGGTAGTCAGCCGAGTCGTAGACCGCACGCGCCTGCTCGATGTCGCGGAAACGGAGCACGACGGTGTGGGTGCCACCCGCGGACCCGCCTCCCTCGCCGAGATGAACTGTCTTATCGGTGCTGGCCAGGAGCTCACCTCTGTCGGGTCCCAGGAGCACCGGCGCCGCAGCCTCGCGGTAGACGTCCAAGCGCTGTGGATCGGTCACGTCGTAGTTCAGGATCAGCAAAGCGGTCATGGCTTCCTGCCTTCAGTTACCAACGCCGCGGACGAGGAGCACGGAGCCGTGCGACCCGGCCTTTCTATCTATGGCGATGTCCTGGTATTCCGTGGAATCGGCCCAGAGGCGGAAGGCCGCTGTGTCAGGGAACTCCAGCAGAACCACCTTGTCGTGGCCCCATTCACCCTCCTCGACGTGAGGGTGTTCGTCGGCGGCGAGTAACTGGCCGTCGAATCGGCGGAGTACGTCCATGAACCGGGCCTGATAGCGCCCGTAGGACTCCCGGTCCGTGATCGTGAGCTGAGCCAGGGCGTACACCGCCATCGGATACTCCTTCTTCTCGGGGTGACCGGCCGCCCGCAACAGGCGTGCGGCCGGTTCGGTGTCAACATAACTGACACTGGGCTTGGCCTTGCCCAGAAGGGCAGGGTTTGGGATCGACTCGGCCACAACTGATCCGGCTCGGTATCCCGGCCGACCGCACGCGGCCGTTCCCGCGCTGCCCGGCCGCCGACGGTGATCATGCCGACGGCGTCCTCGGTAGCCGAGCTTGCTCGGAACGGATCGAGATCAATCGATGATCAGGAGACTGGCACCGTTCGGCGCGCTGGACCGATGGGCCTCAGCATCATCGGCCACCTGGTAGCTTCCGCCCTGCCGTGTGACGACGACCCGGCCGTCCTCGAGCGTCGTCACCAGTTCGCCGCCGAGTACGAACAGTATGTGGCCTTTGCGGCACCAGTGATCGGCGACGTAGCCGGGGCTGTACTCCACCCGGCGGACGCGGGCTTCGCCGAAGTACTGGACGCGGCTGCGCACCTCACCGCTCTCGCCGGGCTTGCTCTCCTCGGGGATGGCGTTCCAATCAGTCGCGGTGAACGGGAAGCCACAGAGATTCATGCGATCACGTTACACACCCATCGGACTCCTCCCGAAGTCTCACGGCCCCGGTTGATCGGACGAATCAAGCCACGAAGACTCGATTGCCGGTTGCCGGTCAGCTCGGACATCACCGCCTGTTCGAGAGCCGACGGAACGAGTCCTTGTCCATGACCAATGCGCCGAATTGCAGTGCCAGCCACCTGGATACGCTCGACTTTCCGGCCGCAGGAAAGCCGGATACGACGACTAAGCCTTGTGACAGCCCATCGGCGGCGCGGAGCAGTGCATCGCGAGTCGCGTCGCCCAAAACTTGATCAACTGGATCGGTCTCCCCTACAACTTGTCCCCGAGTCGGGCACGACGATGGGCGGCCTTCGCGCGTCAGTGTGCATTCGTTCGGCATTCACTCCGCAAATCGCTGCACGGCTGGGCAACCCGACGACAAGCAGCCGCGGACTCCCCCGGCTCGGAGCCCCTCGACTGCGCCGGAACATGGTGGCGATGATGACGGTGAGAACCGTGCGGACTGATCGTATTCTGGCTCACCGGACGTTCGGCGGCCTCACTGTCGATGCGATAGGAGGACGTTCCCCACGTCCAGACACCAACGCACAGAACGTCTTTCACCCGAGTCAGCCCTGCGGCTCGATCACCGACACCGAATCGCCGTCCATGTTGGCGGCGTAGACGGTGTGGGTGCCGGGGTCGACCGCCACACCCTCGCCCTATTGACCCGGCCTGATGAATCGGTGTCCTCCATCGCCCGGCTGCTCGGGGTCTCACGGTCCACGATCTACCAGTACGTCCCCGAGATCGGCACGGGCCGAGGCCAACTCGGTGCCGGGGAGGATCCGCCGCTGACGGACGTGGGCGAGTACGACGAGCTGCTGCCGTCCCGCGCACTCGAGACGTAGGGCTACCCGGGGCTGGCAGTAGACCGAGAAGCCGTGTAGCAACTCAATTCTCCTGATTGCTGGACTGACGCCGCTTGCGCAGATGGTAGGCCGCCTGCCGACAGGCCGAGCTGCAGTACTTTCGCGGGCGTCCTGTCTGCATGCAGGATGCAGGGTCCTGTTCTACCGGCGAACCAGCGTGTCGGCGCGTCAGCGGGTGCGGGCGCGCGGGATCTTCTAGCGTCGGGTCAGGAAGGGGATGCGGCAGCGTGGGCAGCGGCCGCCTGGCTGGGCTCGGTGTTCGACGGCGAGGAGGGCAGGCTTGAACACGTTTTGGGGTTACGCAGGCGGACCGCTTTTAGGGATAGCCATCACGGTGGTCTTCTGGCTGATGGTCTGGATCGCGGTCGCGGTCGCTCGTGTCCGGTCGGGAGGGCGGTCCCGGTTGGGCCGCGTCAACGTCTTCGATGCGACGCTAGGGAGATGGCCACAGCGGCGGGGCTGGAGGCGACAAGTACTCGGCCTGATGTTGCTCGTCTATGTCCCCATCGTGGCTTGTGGCGTGGCGTTAAAGGTTCTCGGAGTGATCCCCGAGTGGGGGTCCATAGCGATCGTCGTTGGTGGCGCCGGCGTGGCAGCGACCGTGTCCCGTGTGCGGTTCCTGGTGCGTGCGTCGACATCCAATGAGTAGCGTCGCGTGGGCGTCATCGCGTAACCGCGCTACTGCGGTCCTGCTTGCCGACAGGCGGGTTACCGGAGCCGACTGAGGCGGACAGCCCTGATGCGTGAGGCGTCAGAGCTGAGCATGCCCAGACGGGTTGCTGCGAACGTCGATCCGGTCTCCGGCCGCGACCGGCCTGCCGCATTGCGCCGTGACCGGTCCGGCCGTGCAGCCGAACGCCCCCGAACACGGATCGGGCCGGTGACTCGTCCCTTTCTTCGGCATGTGATTTAGCGGATGCCGGGCGTGCGCGGGTCCGGACCGAGGCAGGCTTGAATGACGCAGCCCGGCGGGGTATCCGCGAACGGCGGTGCCAACGGGTAGTTCAGGCAGCTGAAGACATTGCAGCCCGGGTATGCCGCGGGCCCGACGCCGAAGACCGCGATCAGCAGATCCGTATCCACGTCCCGGCTCGAATCCGCGCGCAGCGGCGGTTCGACATACGGACCGGGATCGGGCACCAGAGGGTCTTGAAATGCCGCGAACAATCTGCGGAAGAATTCGTGCGGCAGCTCCGCAGTGTCCTCCAGAGCCTCCTCAATACCCTGGTTGCTGACACTTCCGAAGACTCCGGTCCACATCACCGTCAAATCCAGACTCGGCACGATGAAGACGTTCTGCATGCCGAGTCCGACCATGAAATACACGTCAGCGGGCTGGAAGTCCTGGGACTCTTCGCATCCGAGGCCGATCCAGAGCAGGTAGCCAAAGCACTTGTTCGCGGGTGACGGCTGGCGTGCCATGCGCAGATAAGTCTCGGAGACGAGTTGCTGTGTGCCCCAGCGCCCGTTATTGCTGATCAGCAGACCGAGCTTCGCCAAATCGTTCGGCGGGATCATCAGATGGGCATATCCGTAGGTGTGCCCGGCGCGATCGCGCGCCCAGTAATAATCACCGCGTTCGATGCCGAGCGGATTGAAAAGCTCACGCTGCGCAAACTGCTGCAATGGCTCACCGACGGCCAACTCGATGACATAGGCGAGCAGATCGACATCGCGCTCGCTGTAGCTGAATACCGCACCCGGCGGATTGTTCAACGGCACCCCGAGCGCCTGCACGGCAGCATTCGGATCGATCGTAATCACCCCGGTGATACCCTCGGTAAGTATATCCGCCGCCAGGCCGGACGATTCGGTCAGCAGATTCTCCACCGTGATCGACCGATGCTGCTCATCACCGAGTCCGGGCGGCAGATACCGATCGATCGGCGCCTCGAGATCGAGTTTCCCCTGATCCCAGGCTATTCCGGCGAGCAGGGAGACAACGCTCTTCGTCGCACTCCAGATATTCCACGCGACATTGCCGGTCTCCTCGTTCGTCGGCCCCTCACCGATCAGGCAGTTGTGCCGGAACACCTGCACATTCAACCGATTACGCCCACGGGCGAACGTCAAGGCGTCCGCGAGCAGTCCTGAATCCAGTCCAACCTGTTCCGGAGCCGCCCGTTCCGGGTCCCGCCCGGACGACACCTCACACGACAGCTGCTCGGCGGGCGCGGCCTGCGCACCCCCGGCGAAAACGCTCCCAGCGACCATTGATATCGCCGCAGTTCCGGCCAGGAATCTGTAGATGCGACCCATAGCTCGAGGCTATCGCGCCCGACAGCGCCAGGGCGGACAACGGGCTGAATAGGTTCAGCCGAATGCAATCCGGGCGTGCCGCTCGGTGTCGAGTATTCCAAGATTCCTCTTGGAGGACCATGCCCCGCTGTCGCTGGCGCGGCGGCCAGACATGGCGCAAGGCCATCCATCGGATCACTGGACGGGCCTTGTCGGCGCGGGCGAGCTTACTGCTGGCGGATATCAGAGCACTTGATCGGATTCGAAAACAAACAGCTCGCGACAGCGTAGGCAGGTTGGAAGTTCACGTCTCGATGAGCTCATTCGATTTAATATCACGATCATAGATTCACAGGTCTGCGCGATGCAGCCCTACCTACCGAAGGCGCGGGGTGCCGAGTCTCCGACTTTCGTTGCGCGCAAGTCCGATCGATCCGGCATCTTCACCACGTTCATGAAAGCGCGCAAACGCGTCATCGGCCGGGACCGGAACAAGTTCTTCTGATGCATCGGGCTGCAGGTGCTTTGTACCGGAACGGCTCGACAGACCGGGCGGAGTATCCGCAGGTGAAAGTGGGTTTGCGGGGCGGGCGGGGCTCGAACCCGCGACCAATGGATTATGAGATCAAAGAAGCAGAACAGTGTCCTGACCTGCAAAAACAGCGCTTAGCGATCTACATTATCGCGAAATACATTGGTCTTCAACAACGTTCCGTTGATCTTGCTTTAGTGGATCACGTGAGCCCAGAACCCACGGTCGGTTTCACTAGCGGAGCCACCCCTAGTCCCAGGTCTCAAGCTGTGCTATCCCGCCAAAACCGAGGTCATCCAAGGCCCGCAGAATTGTTGTCGAGGGAATACCACGATAGAACGGAGCAGCAACAGGGGCTCCGTTGCTTGCGTGGGTTTCGGAGCTATCTTCGACGACCATTCCGATGACTCGGCCGTCGCCAGCGACAATGGGCCCCCCGCTGTTGCCCGGCCGTGCGATGGCGGAATACAGAAAGATCGGATCCCGCGTCGGCATGGATTCGGACGACGGGTTGACTACCTCGCCTCGTTGGACAGTGATCGTCATCTGGGTGGTCATCGGAACGCGCGGGTAGCCAAACACGTAGGTCTCATCAGCCCATGTCGGATCTCGGAACACCATGCCGGGCAGGGGTTGGAGACCCGTGCCGCTGTCCGCGAACTCCATCTCTATTACTGCGACGTCCAGTTCAGAGTGCACATGTATGGCGGATTTCGCGGCCGCATTGAAAGGCTGGACCGCACAGATCATCCCGATATCCCGTTTCATACCCTCTACAACGTGCCTGTTGGTCAGTACGTGCGAACTGTCAAGTATCAGTCCAGTGCCCCATTGCTGATTAGCATTAGCGCCGGCAGGGTAGCCGGTAATCTGCGGAGTCACGGCACGGTAGAGCGGAATGATCATTTCTGCGCCGAAAACCTCTGACAGCCATAGCCTTCCGTCCCCCTTTGCCTGCAGAGTGGGCACGCCATTGGCGACATAGATCTGACCAGCAAGGGGAAACCGTAGGTCGAACCCGCCTGGGAGAAGAAGACCGACGTTCTCCATTGCCGCTAGGATGCGGGTGACCTCCCCGAGCGCTACCAACAGGTCCACCTTCCCCAAGAAGGTCTGAAAATGAGCAACCGTCCAGGGAAGAATCTTGTCCTCGCTATAAGGTGCACCCGCCATCTCGGCCCACTCCCGGGTCCGGGCAAGACCGAAAAACCGGTGGGCCAGCTCCGCTACCGTTACGCGCGTCTGAAGGTCGGGTCGGCTGTATCGACCTGGTTGCGGATCAGGTGCCGTCCCAGTGCCCGTACTCGTCACGACCGACAACGATATCCCTCGGGGACGACATGATCACTCACTCTCAAAGCTCGATTGGCATAGACCACACGTAATCGGGCCGATCGCGAAGGTTCCAATCGCAACCCGGATCCGTCGGCCGCATCCGCACGCCGCGGCAACGCCGTTGCTACTGCCCTTTCCTCGTCCTTCTGGCTCGCGCCGACGATAGGCAACGAGCGCAAGGTCGAGTTCGTCGAGTTCGTGCTGGTAGGTTCGGCGAGTCGGTTCGGGCACGGTGGTGAGCGACCAGCCGAGGTGCTCGTCATGGGCGAGAGTCAGGCCAAGTTCTCGACCGAGGTCGCGAAATCGCTGGTTGTGCCAGCGGCCTTGGCGGCTGGTGTCTTTAATCCCACGGGTTGTAGCGACGCCGTGTGCGGCTTCGTGCAGCAAGGTGCCGAGTACGTCGGCCGGGCCGCGGTCGAGCCCCTCTCCGCCAACGAACAGTTCATGGATCGTGTACTCGCCCCGGACCCAGCGGTGCGGGGCGAAGTGCCCGTAGTTCAATCCTTTTGCTGTCGCGCCGGATCCGATGGTCAGGACTACCTCGGGCACGTCGGGATGGTTGGCGCGGATGGCCGCCCAGGAGGATTCGAGGGCGGCCACCAATAGCGCCGTGACGGTGTTCGGCGACGGCATGTCAGCTCACCGTCACCTCGTGGCTCAGGGCCTCGGCGATGGCGGCGATAAGGTCGCGCGCGGCCGGTGGGGTGACGGCGTTGCCTGCGAGGCGGACTTGTTCGCGGCGGGTGCCGCGCATAATGTACCCGGCCTCGAACGCCATGGCCTGCTTGATCTCCGAGGGCTCCAGCATTCGGAACTCGCAGTCCGCGATGTCGGGCGTGATCGGGGTGGCCAAGGCGTGATGGTTTCCGGCGGCGGCCACTGTATCCAGGGGTTCGGCGGTGGTCTTGGCGGTGTTGTGGTTGCGCAGCGGGATCACCATCGCCCACCGGTCTCGGGTGGTCACCGTGCCGTGCGGGACCTCGGTCGGGCGGGCGGTGCCGTGCCCGTAGTAAGGCACCAACAATCCGGTCTCAGAACGGGTGGTCATGGTGCGCATCGGTGCGCCAATCGGATGCGCGTGTTTCCCGTCGCGGCCTTCGACCGGGACGACCAGGGCATCGGTTTCGCGGGTGGTACGCGTCGGCATCGGATACGCGGTCGAGCTCGCGCCCTCGCGCCAGGTACCGCCGGTCGGCACCAACATCCCCACGTATGAATCGCCTTCGACGGTCGGCCGGTGGGCACAGAACTTCGCCAGTCCCGCCTCGATGCGGGCAATGGTCTTGGCCGCCAGCGGTTTCACGCGGTCGCCGATGCGCTGCCCCCGCAAGCTCCAGTCGATCACGGTGGCGGCGGGTAGCCAGTCGGGTTCGACGACATGGTTGCGGCACACCATGTTCGGGCACCGCCACACGTACTGCGCGCGATAGCGGCCCCACCGCTGATCGGGGTTCTTCCACGCCTGCACCGCCCGCACCGGACGTTCACAGCGCGGGCACCATGCCAGGGGTCGGGTCCAGCGATCCAGGTCCGGGCGTTGGTCACCGCGCCGCCAGAACACCACATACATGCGATCGCGCGACTGTGGGGCGGGCGCGCCGGCGGCCTGGGCGTGCATCGAGTTCAGGTACACGGTGTGGTGCTCGTAGCCCAGGGCGTCCATCGCATGCAGCCAGGCACCGAACAGCACCCATTTGGCGGCGTCGACGACGTTCTCCACGATCACCCCGCGATAGCGGTGATGCTCGGTGAACCGCACCACATCCCACATCGTCGCGCGGCTGCGTTCGGCCGCCTCGTCGGGCAGAATCTCCCCGAACAGATCCGGGGTCGAATCGATATTCCGCCGCCGCCCGCGCGCCTGAGAATGATTGGTGCACTCCGGCGACGCCCACAGCAGATCCGTGCACGGATAGCGGCGCGGGTCCACCTGCGACACGTCCGCGCAATCATGGTCGGTGTCAGGGTGATTGGCGTTGTGGGTTTCGATTGCCAGCGCCCAATGGTTGGTCGCCATTCGCACCCGCACCCCCGGCACCAGCACCGCGCCGGAGCTGGATCCGCCTGCACCACAGAACAAATCGGTCACCGTCAACATCGGTGGTCCTTCTTCCAAGTCTGGTTGACACCTAGGTGTCAATCCGGCCACCCGAACGGAGGCGTTGAGTGCGCGCCGTGCCCGTCCCGGGCAGGCCCTGGGCCTGCCCGCTCCGCCTGCTCTTCGCGCCGTAGGAACCGCGAGTGTGAGGGGACGCGCCAAGGCGTGCACGAACGAATTCCGTTTCACCTGCCAGGACTCGCCCACCCAAGGCGACAAGGAATTCGTTCGTGCCGGGCGCGGACCATCACAATCTCGCGGGGACGGCGCGATTACAATGCGGCGCGCACTCACTCCCGCTGCAGCACAAGCTGATTCGATTCAGCGACCTGCGTCGTATGCCTTCGTTACGATAGAAATCTCGCCAGTCTCTTCGACCGGCGTCCCAGCTCCACCGGGTGGGTGTTCGCGTGGTTACCGATGGTTTCGATCCCGATCCCGATACCAACGCGGATCGTGACGATTTGGTGCCCACTGCCGAGCTTTCGCCCGATGTCGCAGCGATGGTGTCTCGCGGAGAACAGATCCGCGACTGGTTGATCAACCTCATCGAGAGCTACGGACACAAACGCCCGCGCGAGGCGGCCATTCTCGCTCGTCGACTCGGCCTTCGTGGTGACCCGCCTGAGACTCTGGAACAGATCGGCGCGCACTACAACCTGTCTCGGGAACGCATTCGCCAACTCCAGCAACGAGCGGTCACCCAGGTGGCACGCAAAGCGCGCGTGACAGCAGACCCGCTCTTCTCCTTGCTCAACGACGTCTACCAGAGCGTCGACACCGACGAGGCATTGGCGCAGATCTTGGCGATGGAGGCACTCGCTCACGGCGAAGACTGTCCGGCCCGGGAGATGACCGCCATCAAATTGGCGGTCGCGGGGTATCTCAGCGACGATCGCCGTCGGCTCTGCGACCTCACCATGAAGCAGTTGACCGCCCTTCGACGCGAGAGCCGCCAGCAATCACGTTCGCCGGAGCAGCGGGCCACGAAGCGGATTTCACGCTGGCTCGACACCGTTGACTGGCCCGACCCCGCAGAAGATGATCATCGGTCCCCGGAGCGGCCACCGACCACGGCAGCGCGACAAATCGACGTGGACGATGAAGGCCGCGGTGTGTTCTACCTCGACAAGGTCGACCGCCATGTTGCCTATGATTCCGAGTCCGAACTTCGATTCCTGCGCTTGCTCGACGCGAGTGATCTCGTCACCTGGTTCCGTGAACAACCCTGCGCTGTCCCCTACGAGCTTCATGGCTATCCGAGGATCTACTATCCCGACGTCGTCGTGACTTTGGCGGACGGTCGGGTGATCCTGGTCGAGGTCAAACCATTGTTCGATCTCGCGCTCCACATCAACCAGGTCAAGTTCGCCGCTGCGCGCCGATACGCACACTACCGCGGGTGGGGCTGGCACATCTGGACCGAAGGATCCATCGGCATCGCCGAACTCCGATCCCGACCCGTCGACCCTGTTGCCGAGCAACAACTTTCCCAACTGCTGGCTCAGCGGCCCGCCCGCTGGGGCGACATCGTCCAGATCCAGGAACAAACCGGTCTGACCAATCTCGACCTGTCCACTCTCGTACTCCGCCACGGCTGGCGTCTCGACCGCACCCCGTTCCAGCTCCGCGCACACTAACGACCGCGCTCGATGCCCCAACCCTGGCGCGCCGTCGATTGCTCCAACGCTGGCAAAATTCTCCTTCGCCTGCGCGAACTGTTCTGACGCTGTGGAATTGACACACTGCACGCTGGGTGTCATATGTAACCCAATCAGAGGTATAGTCGTGCACGTAGCTGAAGTGGCCAGCCACTTACTACCTGGTCAAATGAGCAGAGCCCCCGATGACAGTCGGAGGCCCCGCTTGACTAGTGGGTTAGCGAACCAGTAGCCAGTACGACGCAGGCAAGGCGAGAAGTACAGGCACTGACACCCTCACAGAAACCTCGGCAACCATCTGGTTGACCGAGGTTTTTGTCGCTTTCCCACGCCTTCTCCGACCTCGTGATCGGTTCGGGCGTTTGTTGCGATGATGCTTGTGCTTCACGTGATCGGCTTCCAATCAAAGCATCCGTGTGCCGCCCCGGCTGGGGAGACCATCACGGCCGGGGTCGCGAAACCCCGTACAGGATCCGTAGATCATCTGCAGATCCCTTGGCCGGAAGCCGAGTCCCGTTGGTTGGCACCAACGCTGGAGCAGAGTCTACGTGATCGACAACGCCTGGATCGTGATCAACACCATCCGCCCACGGTTCTCGGCTATCACAAAAATGTCATCACGTAACCTATTGCTTCGCAACGCCATCCATGATATTAGCATCCACTTTGGGCACAGCGGGCTCACGCACAGTGGCTCACTGCTGTCTGGGATCCCTTCTCACACTGCTCATTTCATGCGGCTGCGTCTCCCATGGCATGTACTGATCGCCCTACATCGCCTTCCAACCCATACGGACTCCACCCGACCCACCTCTCAACCCAAACCAATTGTTCTTTCTCTTCTCTTTCCCTCTCCTCTTCTTGATCTTCTTCTCTCTTCCTTCCTGCTGACCTGCTTTTCTCTCTCCTCCGTCTCCGTTCCCGAGGACACCAAACTCACACGAATGTGGGGGTTTGGTGTCCTCGGGAACGGAGACGGCCACCCACTCAAACCGGCAGGTCAGCAGCAACATTGGCCCTGAAAGCAGACCGACTGGTGGTTCAGGGATTTTTCAGGGTTCTTTCCTGGGCTTTTCAGAGCTGGTTCCGGTCGCCGTGGCTGGCTGAATGATGCCAAAAATCGGTACGACCGTGCACGATTGGCCGGTAGCCGCGTGGCCCGCAACGCTGATCTGGCTGGGCCGAACTGATCAGGGATGTGCCTCCGGCGGACACCGCTGCGGGGAAGACTCCGGGCGCTGATCGGTGGATGGTGGCGTGGGTGGTGCGGTGTTGGTGCGGTCTTTCCCTTGCGGCGCGGACGGGTCTACCACCCCCGCCCCGCGGCCGGCGTGGTGTCGTCGGTGTTGGGCGGGTTGGCTGCGGTGCCGCAGGGCAGGGGTGGTTGAACGACCCTGCGCCGCAAGGGGAAGACCGCACCGGGCCAACGCCCGAGGAGGCGGAATGCCCAGTTTGCTTCTACATGGCTGTCGGTACCACCGGGCATACTCCCGCGACATCGACGGTCATAGATGCCCGCCGACTTCAGCGATCGTTTCAGCCATACCTCTCTGGAGGATCGATTGACCGAGTTTCGTGATCTTGCGTGTTCAGAATGCAGCAAGCCGTTTCAGCAGCCCATACAGCGCGGAGGGCGCAAGGCATACACCTGCTCTGCCGAATGCAAGAAGGCTCGTGCCAACAGGCGGTTCCGTGAGTCATACGTTCCGATCTCTGACAGACGGAAACGGGGCACCAACCAGCAATGCGAGGTCAAGGGCTGTGACGTTCGTGCGATAGCAAAGGGGCTCTGCCCGATGCACCACGCGCGTTCCCTCAAGTCTGGGGATCCGGGGCCCGCGGTTCCACTTCGTCGAACATGCTGGGTCGAGGGATGCACGGACAATCTGTACATCCGGGGATTCTGTCGACTGCACTACACACGGATGATCAATACGGGTGATCCCGGTCCGCTGCGACGTAAGAAGAAGCCAAATGGCCAGGGGCGCAGTATTGTTCGAGGCTATGTCCGGATCGCCACGCCGGATGGACGCAGGATGGATGAACACCGGTGGGTGATGGAGCAGCACTTGGGTCGGAAGCTCACCGAGTTCGAAAACGTCCATCACAAGAACGGGATCCGAGACGACAACCGGATCGAGAACCTTGAGGTATGGGTCAAACCGCAACTTGCGGGCCAACGGGTTGAGGACCTGATCACGTTCGTTGTCGAGGCATACCCAGAGGCCGTGGCGGCGGCGCTGGCGGGACGTCCGCATCCGTTCGGTATGTGATCTTCTCGCGACCGCACCATCGTTGCCCTACGCAGATTGTCATAATGAGAGAAGCGCTGCCCGTGCCAACCTCCAATTGGCACGGGCAGCGCCCTATTTCCATCTGGACTTAGTACAGCTCGCTCGATTTATTTGCTCATGCGCTGGCCTGCATGGTCTGTTTGCGTCCGGTGGCGGGCTTCCTCGCCTCGCCGCCGTTGGGTTTGAACTCGTCGATCCCGTCGCCGGCCTGCTGGTTCTGACCCTGGTTCTGGCGTTGCCGGTTGACCTGGACGCGAGCGAACTTCATCGACGCGGCCACGTCCTCGGCGTGCAGTTCCCACACGGTCTGTTTCTGGTTGTCCTGATCGACGTAGGACCGCTGTTGCAGGGTTCCCGACACCACGACCCGGTCGCCCTTGTGCAGGGACTCGGCCACGTTCTCGGCCTGGTCGCGCCAGACCTGGCAGCGCATGAAGTTCGGTTCCCCGTCCTCCCACTGCTTGCTGGCCTGGTTGTAGGTGCGCGGGGTCGAGGCGACGGTGAAGTGGGCGACCATGTTCCCGTTCGGGGTCGCCCGCAGCACCGGGTCCGCTGTCAGGTTGCCCGCCACCGTGGCCTGGATCTTGTCACTCATGATCAGTTCTCTCCTTGTTTTCTCCGTTATCGGATCCCCCGGCGATGAGCCGGAAGTTGTTGGACCCCACCGCGATCGGCGCGGTCTCGGATGCCGACTCGGCCGAGCCTGCCGAGGATGCCGACTCGACGGTCGACTGCTGGTGTTCGGCGAGGATGCGGCCGACTGTGCGGGCGCTGCCGCCGATCGTGGTGGCGATGACGGTGGCGGGCACCTGCTCGGCAGCCAACGCCAGCACTCGGGCGACCACCGCAGGGTCTCGCCGCAACTGCCGCTCCCGACGGCCGGAACGACGATCATCCATCGGTCGGCCGCCGGTCTTGGGTGCGGTGGCTGCCTCGCTGGTAGGCGTGGGTGCCGAATCGGCAGGCGGCTCGGCCCCATCGTCGGGGATGCCTGGTGCCGATTCTGTTGCGGTGGTCGCCGATTCGGCAGGCTCGGTCATGGCCAGCAACGCGAACCCGGAGACCACCATCAGCCCGTCGAGCACGAGCGGGCCGACCCCGGCACCGAGGCTGCCGTATCCCCACCGGTCCAGCACATCGTGGACGTGCCCGTAGGAGATGATCGCGGACCCGAGTGCGACGGTGCCAGCGCCGCCGTATCGGGCCAGCTGCCACCAGAATCCGGGTTGCCACCGTACCCGGGACAGCACCTCGACCGAGATCAGCAGGGCGACGGGCCAGACCGCGGACCCGATTTGCGCGGCGATGTCCGGCCGCCATCCGTGGGGCATGTGGTCGGCGGGTAGCCAGGTGTGGAGCCAGTTTGCGGCCACGCTGAGCACGGAGCCGAACACGAACCCCGACCATGCCGCCACACGATCACCACGTAGATGGATGCTCATTGCTGCATCACCACCTGCGGTCGCGGTGCGCCCTGGCAGGGGATGCGGGTGATCAGCCGTTCATGCTCAGCGTCGAGCACGTGCGGGGCCGCGAGATCGAGGGCGTCGTCGACCTCGACTTCCAGCTCGTGCACCAAGTGCTGCAACCGATCCCGTTCATCGAGTGCGTGGACCAGCTGGCCGGCGAGCTCGGCTCGATCGACCCGCAGCGTGGCGTTGTCCAAGCGCAGGCGATCCCGCTCGGCCTCGGCGTCGGCGAGCCGGATCGCGAGCCCGTCGCGTTCAGCCTCCATCCGCGTGAATGTCGCCGGTACCGCGTCCGTGGATTGGGCGGGGTTGTCCCACCACAGCTGCCGCCAGTCCGCCGCGAATCGAGGCGAAGCCTCCCAGGGCGCGGCCAGCATCTCAGATTCATCGGATAGCTGTTGCTGCACGACCGGATCGGTGGTGGCATCCATCTGCTCGTGCAGTCCTCGGATGCGGGTGAACGCCTGCCACATCCATTCCCGCACGGCCGTGTTCACGCCCTGGCGTCGCGCCGCGGTCATGACTCGGCCTCCATCTGCGGCGGTTCCTGCCAGGGCCGGTAGACCACCTCGTTCGCTGGTCCAGCGGGTTCCTCGTACACATAGCCGTCGATCGGCGGAGCATCGGCGCAGTCCGGTGGTGCCTCGATGATTTCGGCCGGATAGTCGAGGGCTTCGGTGTCGGTGTACTGCGCGTCGGCGTGCTCGGTCTCGGTGGCCTCTTCGTCGACGCCGGCCCACCAGGAGATCTCGTGGACCGCGATCCGCGCCATCTGTCGGTGCCCCGCGGGTAGCTGTTCGGCGTCATCGAGGATGCTCTGCCGATACCGGTCGATATCCTCGGTGACTTGGGCTGCCTGCTCGGCGGTTTCGTCTTCGTAGGGTCCACGTTCGGCGAGCATTTCGCTGTAGTGCTCGATGCGCTGCCACAGCGGCAACTGCGCTTCCCCGGCATTGAGCGCGCGGACGTAGTCCTCGCTGGTCGCGTACCCGGCTTCGGGTTCGTCGTGGCGGGCTCGCGCAGCCTCCAATTTCTGTGCGAGCCCGGTCTGTTGCTCGACGGCCGCGGCCACCTCGATCAGCAGACGATTCTTCTCGGCGGTCAGTTCACGCACCTGCGCGGCTTGCGCCAGGATCATGGTGCGCGCGTTGTGGTCTCTTCCGCCGCGGGTGGTGAGGGCGTAGCGCAGTTGCATCCACGCACTCATCACCCGGGACACCGATCGTCCGGTTTCCTGGCTGATCTCGTCGACTTCCGAACCCGTCATCACTGACCCCCTTGCTGGAACAGGGGCGGCGGCACCTGCCGAGCGGGTTCCGGCTCGCGGTGTGATGTGTAGCTACTTTCCACCCAGCTCTGGAAGCTCTGCCGATCGCTGATCACCGAAGCCGGGTTGGCGTCGGGGCACTCCCACCCATACAGCGCCTGGGACTCGATGCCACTGACGAGAGCGCGGGCACGGTCGGTCTCCTCGGTGTCCAGGGCGTCGCCGTGGTCGAGGGTGTAGCGGATCCGCGACACTGACAGCGACCAGCCCGACCCCAGATAGCCGTCCGCTGATTCCTGCGGCAGCCGCTCGAACGCCTCGAACAACTGCTCACGACCCATCACTGGACCGAGCCGGAACTCCTCCTCATCGCGCAACGCCAACGTCGGAACCAGGTCACGCACACGTTCCTTGTCGGTCTTCCACTGCTCGTACTGCGCGGTGTCGGTGATCAGCGCCCAGGGGTCGGGCTGGAAGGTCATGTCGCAGTGCGCGGCGTGTTCGATCCGGTCCAGGACCTGGCGTGCCTGCCAGCTCTCAGTGCCGGTGAGATCGGTTGTGCGAGACAGGCTGTAGCGGATCCTGTCCGCGTCCTCGGACCACCCCCATTCTTGGACATCGTCGACCACGTACTTCTGCAGCCGATAGAACGCCTTGCGTAGGTCTTCGCGGTTGTAGACCTTGTAATGGGTTTCCTCGTAGGACGGTTCGGCGGGGGCCGGCAGATACACGATCTGCGGCCCGCATTGGGAATGGTCTTCCCGCTTGAAGGGGTTTCGCCACATGGGTTGTTCTCCTTGGGTTTTCGATCGATTCGGATCAGAACGGCGGCAGATCGACCGCCGGTTCGGGCCGCACCATCGGCCCGGATGGGGCGGGTTCGGTGCGGGTGAGCCACCGCCACACCGCGCTGACCACGGTCCCGGTGCCGCGGAGCACGACGACAGCGCGGGGGGATCCGGCGCTGAGCCAGATGCCGTACCCGATCCACCCGAGCCCCCACGCGCTGACCGGGACGGTCGCGGTCGCCGGCGCACCGGTCGCAGCCACCGCGATCAGCGCGGGAGTCACGACCGCCGTGGCGGTCATGGCGGCGCGGGCGTGCAGGACGCGCTGCCGCAGCAGCTCTCGACCGCTGGGTCCGTAGGCGGTGTCGGGATCGATATCGCAGGCGGTCAGCAACTCCTGCAATGGCTCCCACAATTGCCGGTCCCAATCGATACCCAGGTCCGGCTCGTCCTCGTCGGGGTTCATTCCTGTTCCTCCTTCTTCTTCGGGGTGGGTTTCGGGCGTCGCCGCGGCGGCTGCCCGATCTCGGCACGACGCGCTGTCGGCTGTGACTGTGCGGACTTCTGCTGCGGCACTGCCGTTTTCACTGAAGTGATGGTGTGGTCGGGTTCGGGTTCCCGGCGTGCCCAGTCCGGGTAGGGCAGGACGGGCAGTTCGTCGAGATCGAGTGGGGCGACCTGCCCCCAGATCGCGCGCAGCCCTTTGACGTAGACCGCCTGGCCGGGTTCGAAGCGGCGCAGCTTGTTCGGGTGCACCAGCATCGTCTCGGAGGTGTTGAGGGTGCCTTCCGCCCCGAGCCGGGAACCTTCGAGATGTCGGGAGGACTCCCACACGGTGCGGGTGCCGTACTTCTCGCACAGCTGCGATTGACCGGTGCCGCGCATCCCGATCCACCCGCCGGAGGTCGAGTTCACGATGCGGTGGCATTCGTCCTCGCTGGACCCGAGCCCTTGGAAGGACTGGGCGGCGTAGATCATCGAGCACCGCAGTTTGCGGGCACGTTCGATGATGTTGATCGCCCCGATATCGCCCTTGGCGTCGGCGAGGGCGGAGGCTTCGTCCACGATCAAGCGGATCCGCCGATCATGATTCGAGGCGGCGTACTGCATCACCATCGCCAACACCGCCGCCACCTGCGCCCGCGCGGTCTCCTTCCTTGTCGTGCCGGGCGCGCAAATGTAGAGGGCATCGAAATCACCGATCGCTCGGCCGCCTTCGAAGGATTCGCCGAGGGTTTCGAACAGATCCCGCAGCTTCCCCGCCACATCCGCCACCGCGGGCGGCTTGGACTCGTTCAGCGCGTCGATCTCCTCGCAGATCGCCTTGTCCTTGGCGTAGAGCTTCTTCAGCTCGCTGGTGGTCAGGCGTTTGAACAGCTCCTCGCGTGAGGTGGGTTTCGCAACAACCACGCCCGCATCGGATCTGGCGGTCCCGACCACGAGGGAGATCACGCGGCGGCGGTTGTTCTCGAAATGCACCTGGCTGGCGTCGGTGGCCGGTGCCGGGCACAGCATCGCCTGGAACGTCTCGGCCATCTCCGGCTTGTCCATGCCGTAGGCATCCAGGCGGGTGGTGATCGGGAACAGGCCGATCCGGCGCGGGTCCACCCCTTGGCGGGTCATGGTCTGCACGAACCGTCGTCCGGTGTGCAGGTCCCCGCCGCAGTCGACGAACACCGTCAGTGGGCGTTCCTTGCGGGTTTTCAGGTATCGGTGCCAGTCGTGGGCGTACAGGGACGCCGAAAACCGCAGCAGCAGCGTGGTTTTGCCCGACCCGCTGTCACCGGTGATCACCAGGTGCTCATCGACGGCCTTGGTCGGGATCGCCAGCCAATGCTCGCGCCGCTGCGCCAGGAACCCCAGCACACTGCGATGGCGGTTATCGCCGACGTGCGAGCAGCGTCCAAGGACGACCTTGCCGGGCAGGACCAGCGGTGTCGGATACCGCACCGCACGCCGTGCCGCGGCAGCGTCGGCATCATCGAAGCGGCGCGCGATGCGGGCGGTCTTGTCCGGCGAGCGATGCCCGACGGTCACCAGACGGTGGTAGTAGCGCGACCACAGCCACGCCGAAATCGACCACGCCACCGGAACCCCGAGCACCGCCATCCCCACCGCACCACCAGGCCACCACCCGCCGGCGGCTACCTGCGCGCCCTGAGTGAACGCGTGCAGGGGCGCGGTCGGCGTCCACTGCTGCACCATCGCGGTCGCGGGCATCACCGCCGACCCGAGCGCGAGGTTGCGCAGCCGCGCCGGATGCCACCGCCAAATCGTCGCCGCGGTCAACAGCGCCGCCCCCGACACCGTGCTGAACGCACCCCCGGTCGAAAGCACCTGTGCGGCTTCGGACACCGCGTGCGCGGTCGGCAGGTGCAGGGTCCAATGGTTTTCCCAGCCCGCCGGAAGATCCGGTACCCCGGACGGCACCCCGGGCGGCTTCTCGGCCCCGAGCACTTGCGGCAACCCTGTCGCCTTGGTCGGCGAGGGCGGCACTGTGGGCTGTGCCAAAGCAGCGACGGTGGGTTCCGGGGTGGTTGTGGGTGCGGGCAGCATGGTCCACCCTGGTACCGCCGGCGGGGTGTAGCCGCAATCGGGTTGGAACGGATAACAGGTCATTGTCAGCTCACCTCTTTCGAATCGTTTGAGCCGGAAAGGAATTGGTCGAGGTCACGGATGTCGAGGGTGTGCAGAAGCTCGCCGTGTCCGGCGTCGGCGAGCTCGGCCACCGCGGTGTCGAGACCCTGGCGGACGTCGGTGCCGCGGGTGAAATAGACGACGCCGGACAGGTTTCGGGTGCGTGCGGCCTCCAATGCGGCACGCACCGTCTCCGCCAACCGGCCCCCGCCACGCTTGCGGGTCAGCTCCACCTCGACCGCCCACCGATCCCCCGCACCATCACGGAACTCGCCGTCATGGACGTGGTCACGTGTGGCACCCGCCTCCCACAGGTACGCACCGCGCCGGCGCAGCAGCCGCTCACTGGTCCACACCTGCGGATCCAGCTCGCGGCCTGTCAGCGCCAGCCTCAGCTCGCCCAGGGCGCGCAGGTGGTTGACCGTGGACAGGCGCGGTGACCACGGACCCGGGTCGAAACCGGTGAAACTCCAAGTGGTTTCGCGGGTTGTCCACAGCCACAACGTGTTCGACCACACCCCGCCCGGTCCCATCGACGGGAACCGCCCGGTGTGCACGAACCCCGCCCGCTTCCAGCCATGCGCCAGCTCGTACATGCGGTTGAGCGCGACCTCGCACACCTCGGCGGCCAGCCCGATCGGTACCGCGTACTGCTGCGCCGACCACTCCCAGAACATGGCATTGCGCGCGCTGGTCATTGCTGGGCCTCCCATCGACGTGAGCCGCACTGCCGACGGGCCGACCAAGTGCGGGCACGCTGGGCGGCGTCGATCACTTGCTGTGGGGATTCCTCGCAAAACCAGCCGAGCACGAAATAGGCTTCGACCTCGGATAACTCATGAATCGCCTCGTTGGCCCGGGTGGACAGCGCCTCGTGCTGGTAGTGCTGCTCGTCAGTGATCGGCACGGCCGTGGACTGGATCTCGGTGTCGGCAGCGAAGATTCCATCGACGGCACCGATCAGTTGATCGGTCTCGACAGCCTTGTCAGCTGCGGCGATCAGAACTTCTGGTGCCCACCCGGACAAGAACCCCACTGCGTAATCGCGCTGCTCGTCGGTCAAGGCGTTCCAGCGCCGCCCGGCGGCCACGGTGACCGGGTTCAGGCCCTCGTGCGGGTCAGTCGATGCCGCGGTCATCGCGTCACCTCCGGCATCTGGTCCCATGCCAAGCCGTCGAGCTCGCGGCCCGCGGCCTTCGGTGTACGCCCGCCCCACTGCTTGAAGAAGAACGGCACGCCGGCCTCGACACACTGATCACGCAGATCCCGCGCCCAATCCGCAGCCATCACGCGCGCATGCGGACCGGACTCACCGCCCACGATCACCCAGTCCAACGCCGGCCGCGGCTGCCAGTCGGCGCACGCACCGCCACAGGCGCATTCGAAACAGTCCGCGTCCTGCGGGCGGCGGCACCCACACCCGTCCGGACAGGAATCCGGGAACAGGAACCGGTCGATATCCAACGGACCGATCAACGGCTCACACGACAGGAACCGCACCGCCGCAGGGACTTTCAGCAGAGCATCGATGCGGTGGGTCACCGCGCCGTTCTCCACCGAGGTCCCCAGCCACAGATTCGGCGGGAACACCAGACCACGCTCGACCAGCCGCCGCACCCGGCCCGGCCGCTTGGTCAACACCTGATAGGTGTGCTGCGGGGTCGCGGCGATCACCTCGAACACCGCGTGCACGAAGTCCTCGCCCACCTGCCCGTGGAATAGATCCGACATCGAATTGACGAACACCAGCCGCGGCCGAGGCCACCGACGCGGAATCTCCAGCGCGGCAGGATGCGTCGTGACCGCGAACCCCGGCCCGGACGTGCGGGGATCCCCGTCACGCTGATACTTGGCCGCACCCATCGCATTCAGCCGCCGCGCCATCGCCAGCGCATAGCAGTGATCACAGCCCGCGCTGATCCGATCGCAGCCGGTCACCGGATTCCAGGTGACTTCGGTCCACTCGATCCCGCTCATCGCGTCACCCCCGAACCCACGGGCCACAACGAGACGGTGGGCGTGGGGTGGATGCAGTCGGTGCGGGTGATCTCGTCAGCGCGGCAGATGTTCGGCGAGGGAACATACGTTGGTTCCGCCACCCACACCGCGGTGCACGCGACTGCGCCGATCACCACCAGCACCGCGAGGATTGCCAGCCGCAACGGCGGCGCGACGAACCACAACGGCTGATACACCGCGGTGACGTCGTACTCCGGGCCGTGATAGTGGAACAGGGCATTCACCGCAGCACCCCCCGCCGCCGCAGCAACAGTCCCGCGGTGCCGCCAATCACGACCGCCAGCGCCAGCAATCCGAACGCGGTGAACAACGTCCACACCACCGCCGTCGCGGTGACCGAGAACCAAATGGCGCGCATCATTCCTGGCACCGCCATTCGTTCTCCACGGCCTCGCCGTCGTGCTCGTCGATCTCGGCCCACAGGCGTTCCTGGGCGGCGATCTCCGCTCGATGGCGGATGCACGAATCCGTATGTCCCTCTTCGCTATCGCTGGGACCGGTGTACGGCCCGTAATCACTGATCAACCGGTCGCAGGAGCCACACCGCCAGGTCATCCGCCGGGAATCGAACCTGTCCGGCTCGGCCGTGACGTACTCGAACGCCCGCTCGGCCGGATCTCCGTCGATCATGTCCAGATCCAGTGCTTCGCCGATCTGCTTCCACGATCGACCCAGCGCGCGGGCCTGCCGCACGTACCGATCCAGCAGCCGCTCGGCCTGCCGCACAGTCCGGATCGCGACGTCGATGCCCTGCACGGGGTCGACCGGATCCGGCATGTTCGAGGACAGGCCCGCGCCGATCGAGCGCATCACCACCGCGCCCTTACCGAACTGCGCGCGCAGCTCCTCGTGCACGGCCCGCTCGACCGCCCATTGCAACCGGTACCGATCCGCGTCGCTCATGGCCTTGTTCTTTCTGCTGGTTCCGGGATTTGTTGGTGGGGTGGTCATCTCGGCTCCGGGAAGTTGTCCTTGGTGAACCCACCCTTGGGGCGCTGCAACTTCGACACCGTCTTGCCGCGCCGCCACAGATTCCAGGCCCACACGACCAGTCCGATCTGATCCCGATCATTGGTGCGGATCCTGTTGGTGTGCAGGTGATCCAGCCGCTGCCGCAGCGCCAAGATCGGCGAGCCCGCCGGCAGCCCCACCAGGCTGTCCCACAACCGCAGGAACTCCGCTGCGGCGTCCTCGTCGACCTCGGTCAACCGGATCAGCACCGCGCACGCCACCGCGGGACGGCACTTCAACCGTGACGCCACCGAGGTGAACCGCTCGGCCAGCGCCACCACCTCGGGATAGACCGTCGCGAACTCCACGATCCGCGTGGTCGACACGACGTTGGTGTGGTCGCTGAACAGGTTGCCTTCCAGCCACGGGATATAGACCCGCAAGGCGGCGGCCACCATTGTCGTGTTGTGGCCCCGGATCCCGGAAATGGTGAGCTGATCGGCAGGGGTACGTTTGGCACCCTGATCCATCGTCACCTGGGTCTCGCGAGACAGGTTGCGTACCACCAGGATCGGAAACTTCATGCCACTGGTGCGAGCGATCGCCGCCAAGCGGTGCTGCCCATCCAACAGCTCGCCATCGGAGCTGAACTTGATCGGCTCGCCGTTGAACTGCCAACGGCCCGAGACCATGTCGTCGTAGTACTGCTGCACCCGCGCCTGACGCAGCGGACGGTTGTTCGGATTCAGCTCCAGCATCTGCCGCGCCATCGGGCCATCGATCTCGACGACTTCACTGATCACACGGTCACCGGGCTGGCTACCGGCATCGTCGGGGTTCACAAGGTACATGGGTCATCCCTCCTGGGAATCCGTTGTGGGGGTGGGCAGGCGGTCGATGACGGCCTGGATGGCGTCGCGCGCCTGGATAAGGTCAAAGCGGTAGCGATGCGCCAGTTGCTCGGCGTTGCGGTCGAACCGGTCGTCGGCCGCCAATCGCGCGAGTGATTCGGCCCGCTTGAGCAGGTCATACCGCACCGCGTCGAATGCCTCGACGATCGGACGACGGCGGCGGGCAGGTGGCGTGGCCTTATCGGCAGGATCTTCGGACGAACCACCATCGAGTGATGCAACAGGCTCTCGCTCAACGGGTTTCGACCGGTACGCCTTGCCGTCGTAACCGACCACCGAGTCAGGTGTTCGATTTTGAACACCTGTCGCTTCGTTGTGAACAGTCCCGACGCTCAAGCCGGTCGCCGCTGCGATCGCGCGAGTGCTCATGCCGAGCTCACGCATCGATGCCACGATCTCCTGGCGTTCCTCCCGGGGGAGCTGCAGCCGACAGCTGCCGAATTCTTTGGTGCAGTATTCATCCCAAGAGCTGTAGCCCAGGGTCTTCCACACCCGATCGAGGTATGCCTGTGTGACAAGTCCCCAGACCACCTCGACTCCGGCCTTGATTCGTTCGGTCAGCTCTTGCGCGGTCTCGATGGTGAGAGTCATTGGGCTGCACCGCCTTTGTCGGAGCCCCGGGACCTGCGCCGACGGGCCTGTGCGGATTTCAGGGCCAATCGGGTGTAGTGCGCTTTGCGCGCATGCTCAGCACGACGAGCACGCTCATCCGGCGGTAGTACGCCGTCCGGATCGACCTGCTTCTCGAACTTGCTCTCCATCGCCTTGCGCGCCTTGGCCGTTCGCGCCGCCCGATCGTCGGTCTTCGCCCACGAAGCATGGGCGGCGATCCGAGCTTGAAGAACCCGATCGTTGGGCGTGGTCATGCCGCACCGCCCGTGGGTTTCGGAGCAACTGGTCGTGCCAGCCCTAGAAGCTCCTCGCGATCAATCCGCCACATGCGGCCTTTTACCCGAAACCCTTGCAAGTCACCGGATTTGATCCAGTTCTTGATGGTTCTCGGATCGACTTCGACGAGGGCCGCAGCAGTCTTGAGACTGATCAGATTCTGCGCTCTAGGCGGGTCGAAGGACGGTCGGTCGGTGGTAACCAACAGACTCACTCTCCTTGGTGGAAAAGAGCGGAAATGGCTGTCATCTCCGCGTGAATGGCCCCACTGGAACACCCCTTGCAGTAGACGCCATTAGGGCTGGTTCTATTGAAGCACCGCCAAGGAGTCGGATCTATAGGACCAGCTCTAAGTGGCCGAATGTGTTGATTGATAGAATATGGCTAGTTCTAATAGCAAACCCTCCGCGATCCGGCGACCAGAGAGCATTCGAGAGACATGAGCGGATACCGAGACGTGGCAGCGAACCTGCGCGATGCCATCAACCAGGGCGAATATCCGCCTGGGACAACGCTTCCCAAGCAAGAAGAGCTGTCCGAGCGATACGGCGTCAACATCAAGACGATTCGCCAAGCGGTTGGCGTACTGGAAGCCGAGGGCTTGGTGACACCCATCCGTCGGCGCGGAACAGTAGTCCGCGAACGCCCGCCCATGCGCCGGCTCGGGGCCGAACGCTACTCGAAGAAGAAGTGGAAGTACGGCGACACGGTCGCCTTCATTGCAGACCGTGAGGCATCCGGTCGACCGTGGAATCGGACCGATCAAACCCAAACAGTTGCGTTGGTGGAAGCCGACGCCGAGGTTGCGGAAGCCTTTGGACTGGAGCCCGGTTCACCTGTCTACGAGCGAGCTCGGTTGGTACGCGATGCGGGTCAACCCACCCACATTCTCACGAGCTACTACATCCCTGAATACGTCGAGGGAACCCCTCTGGTAGACCCAACCCCCGGCCCAGCCGGGCCTGGCGGTGGATTTGCAGTGCTGACGCTGCAGGGATACGAACCTGATCACATGACTGAGACGGTGTTCGCTCGCATGCCGACGCCCGAGGAGATCGACACCCTCGAATTGCCTTCCGGTGAGCCGGTGATGATCCTGAAACGTCGGACCTACACTGCGAATGATCTCCTCATCGAGTTCGCTCGCGGGGTCCATGCGGCATCCCGGTTCGCATGGACTTACGACTTCAAACTTCCCGAGTAGAGGACCGCGGATGCCGACCACGACCCTGCCGGAGGAACTCCGCTCCGATGTCGAGACCCTCTGGGAGTACAGCCAAATGCACCACGTGCTGCGGCCTGTCGACGTGGGAATCGGCTTGGGCAGCCATGATCCCGGTGTGGCTACTTACACCGCCGAGCTGTACCACGAAGGCATGTTTCCACTGGTCGTGTTCACCGGGGCCAACGCCCCGGGCACGATCGATAAGTTCCCGCGCGGCGAGGCGGTGCACTTCCGTGAGACTGCGTTAGAACTCGGTGTTCCCGACGATGCAATCCTGGTCGAGCCCAAGGCGACCAATACCGGAGAGAACATCGACTTCACTCGGTCGCTGTTCGATAGTCGTCCTGAGCTTGGCCCGGTTCAATCGGTGATGCTGATCTGCCGCCCCTATCAACAGCGCCGGAGCTACGCAATCTGCCGGAAGCGGTGGCCCGAAGTCGACGTAATCTGCGGATCGCGTCCACTCCCTCTCGATGACTACATCGAGACGATCGGCGACGTGGACCGCGTGATCAACATGCTCGTCGGTGACACCCAACGTATCTGGGTTTACCCGGCGAACGGGTGGGCTGTCGACCAGGTCGTGCCCAGCGATGTGCAGGAAGCGTTTGCGCACTTGGTTGATGCGGGGTTCGACCGCCGCTTGCTTCCCGAGTAGGCGTCGTACGTACAGTTGGCCTGTGAGCCGAAACCCAGCGCTCTACCTCGATGATCGGGACCGTTGATGGCGCGCACCGACTACTACAACGATCTCAACGCACCGGAGCCGAACAACATAGTCGTCGCGACTACCGCCTTTGTCCTAGACGATCAGGGACAGCTTCTGCTCATTCAACGGACTGACAACGGGCTATGGGCTGTGCCTGGTGGCGCGCTGGAGTTCGGCGAGTCCGTCCCGGAATGCGCGGTCCGCGAGACACATGAGGAGACCGGGATCGACATCACGATCGTCGGACTGGTGGGGATCTACTCGGATCCGCGACACGTGGTCGCGTTCGCCGATGGCGAAGTGCGGCAGCAGTTCTCGATCTGTCTGCGCGGCCGACCGATCGGTGGTGAGCTCGCGACCAGTACGGAATCTCGACGTGTGCAATGGGTTCCGCGCTCTTCACTCGACGAGTTCGATATTCATCCGTCGATGAGGCTCCGCATCGAGCATGGATACGCTGAGCGGCCCGAGCCGTACCTTGGCTGATTAGTTCATCACGACGGAGTCGACGACCTTGCGCGCAACCACGCTGATACCGGAGTCCAAAACCTCGGCACGGTAGGTCGGCCAATCCATGAGCTTCGGCTGGTCTCGTTCGGCGCCGCGGCGGATCATTCGCTTCTGGATCTCGTCCGCCGCAGCGTGTATCCACACCGTGCGGGTCTCCGTCGCGCTGTTGGCCTTCGTCTTGATGTAGGTCCCCAGTGACACCCCTTCGCGGGCTGCTGTCCGGACGTATTCGATGAATGGTGCGTCAACGACGACGAGATGGTGCTGGCCAATCATCAGCGCGTTCTTCACAAGGGCTTGGTAGACATGGGGACCTACGACGCGTCGATAGATTGCGCTGCCGCGGTCGTGCGGGTTGCCGGTGAGCTCGGACATCACCGCCTGTTCGAGGTCGGACGCGAAGGAGTCCTTGTCCAAGACCAATGCACCGGATTGCGATGCCAGCCATCTGGATACGCTCGATTTTCCGGCCGCAGGAAACCCGGATACGACGACTACGCCATGGGAGAGTCCGTCGGCGGCACGGAATAGCGCATCGCGGGTCGCTTTGCCCAAAACCTGGTTGATCGCCATCACACCCCTACAGCTTGTCCCCGAGCCGGGCACGGCGGTGCGCGGCCTTCGCTCGCTCGTCGGCCACCGATTTTCCGTAGCGGTCGAGCATCTGGCGGGAGCGCCAGCCCGCCAGCATCATGAGGTCTTGTTCCTGGCCACCATTTGCCAGCCAGGTGTGCGCGAACCAGTGGCGGAACTGGTGGGGATGGATGTGGCCAATACCGGCTGCGGCGGCGCGACGTTCGAGCATTTGGCGGATGCCGTGGTCGGTCATGCGGCCCTGATAGCCCAGCCAGAGCGAGGTGTCGTCTCTCTTGGCTTTCGGGTGTTTGGCGCGAGCTCGAAGGTACTTGCGGAGCGCGGTTCTGGTCTTGTCGCCGAACGGGGTCGTTCGAGGTCGGCGGCCCTTGCCGAGGACCAGCGCCGTGTTCTCTGTGAAGTCGAGGTCATCGATGTTGAGTCCGGCGATTTCTCCTGCACGACAACCGGTGTCGGCGAACAGACGGATGATGGCTGTGTCCCGTAGATCGTTGAAGTCGGTGCCGGCGCATTCGGCGAGAAGCTGGCGTAGCGCATCGTCGGCGGGAACCTCGACAAGTTGCTCTGGCGCGTCGGGCAGCGCCATCTTGTCGAACGGATCGGCGGGGATGATGTCTTCGGCGGCAAGGTATTTGAAGAATTGTTGGAGAGCACGGTAGTGGCTGCGGGCGTACTCCGCGGTGAGCGGCTTGCCGGTGCGCTTGTTCGGCCGTGTCAGTAGCGACTCGATGAACTCCCCGATGTGGTCACGGGTGACCTCCGGGCCGGTAGTTGGAAGGTCGTTCTCGACGAGGAACTCGATGAAATAGTCGATCCGGACGAGGTAGCCGTCGATCGTGAGCTTGCTGCGGTTTCGTCGGCGCAGCTCGGTGGCGAAGTCGTCCTTCAGTTCCCGGAGATCGTCTAGGTTTAGCGCCCCCATGCGCACTGATTCTACGCCGGAATACAAAGCTGGCGATGCTTTGTACTCGACCGCCTCGCGATCACTGCGCAGCATTCGCGCAGGCCAGAGGCCAAAAGTGGGGCGGGCGGGGCTCGAACCCGCGACCAATGGATTATGAGTCCACGGCTCTAACCGACTGAGCTACCGCCCCCGACCGCTTCAGATCACTGCGGGCTCCGCGAGATGCTACCGCTTCGGGAGGGTCGATGCCCACTTGGACTCGCTATACGGCGTAGCTATCGGCGATCTTGTTGAGTTCGAGCTGGTAGTAGAGGATGCCGAGGCCGAAGATCAGGTTCAGGACGAAGCCGAGGATGGGGTTGCAGGTGCCCTCGAGGCCGGCGGCTTCCTGGGATTGGCGGATTCGGGTGCCGGTGCGCCAGAAGCTGATGATGGCGGCGATACCGGTCCAGGAGAGGAAGAGCATGACCAGGAGGGGGCCTGCGACGGGGGCCTCGGGGTCGCGGCGGAGTTCGGCCATTTCCTTGTGGATCTTGTAGTACCAGACGAAGAAGTAGATACCGAGGGTGATGAGGGGCCAGACCAGCCAGACCAGCACCGGGTTGCGGGACTTGATCGGCGTGGCGAGGGCGGTGGTCATGTGGTGAATCCTTCTGTCGTCGTGCAGTTTTCGTAATTCCGGGCGAACCGGCTCGGGAAACGTATCCACAGGATCGTGACCGGATCGTGAAGCGCTAATCTGAGGCGGTCCACGACCGCAGGGAGGAACACGATGGCGAGTCTGTTCGCGAACGTGCTGAAGGCACATCAGTGGATCTACGAGAACAGCAACGGCCTGGTCGGGCACAAGCTGCTGTTCGGGAATCCGACGCTGCTGCTGCGCACGATCGGCCGCAAGACCGGCCAGGCGCGCACCAATGCGCTCACCTACGCGCAGGACGGCCAGGACTATCTGGTCACCGCCTCCAATGGCGGGTCGCCGAGGCCGCCGGGCTGGCTGGCCAATGTGAAGGCCAAGGCGGACTGTGACATTCAGATCGGCACCAAGCGGATTCCGGTCACCGCGCAGGCCACCTATCCGGACGATCCGGAATACGCGCGCCGCTTCCAGCTCGTCGACAAGGTGAACCACGGCCGCTACACCCAGTACCAGACGATGACCTCGCGTCCGATCGCCGTGGTGGTACTCACGCCCCGCTGACACGCGTACCGGGTGGACCTCGCGGGTAAGGGTCGACTATCCTGCGTGACTTGAGGGGAGTACTTCCCAAGAATCACTCCGGTCAGTACGGGCCGCACCGACGCGTCCCCCGGATGGTTGCCTGCGGCTGTGGCATTCGAAGACGCAGGTGAAGGAGACCTCGGCTGGTTTACCCTGCCCGAGGAGGTCCAATGAGTCCTACCCTGTCCGTTCTCGCGAGTTCCGCCACCATCCACAGTGTTGGTACGCCCTGGCTGTGGGGCGGGACGATCGCCGCGGTGCTGGCGCTGCTGATCCTCGACTTCGCGCTCACCCGCCGCCCGCACGAGGTGTCCATGCGCGAGGCCATCGCCTGGACCGTCTTCTACATCGCCCTGCCCATCGCCTTCGGCGTGTTCCTGTGGTTCAACAACAGCGGCACCTCTGCGGTGGAGTTCTTCACCGGCTACCTGCTGGAGAAGTCACTGTCGGTGGACAACCTGTTCATCTTCATGCTGCTGCTGTCCGCCTTCGCGGTCCCGGCGGCGTTGGCACAGCGGGTGCTGCTGTACGGCATCGCGGGCGCGCTGGTGCTGCGCGGCATCTTCATCGCCCTCGGTGCGGCTGCCCTGGCCACCCTGGACTGGGCGTTTCTGCTGTTCGGCATGATCCTGCTCGTGACGGCGGTGAAGCTGCTGGCCGACGCGGCCGGCGGGCACGCGCAGGAACTCGATGTCGCGAATATGAAGTCGGTGCGCCTGCTGCGCCGCATCTGGCCCGTCACCGACGATTACCGCGGCACCAAGATGGTGGTCCGCGAGGCGGATCCCGCCCAGCCCGGTAGGTTCCGCCGCGCCCTCACCCCGCTGGCGCTGGTGGTCGGCTCGGTCATGGCCACCGACGTGATCTTCGCCGTCGACTCGGTGCCCGCGGTGTACGGCGTCACCGGAGACCCGTTCCTGGTGTTCGCCACCAATGCCTTCGCGCTACTCGGTTTGCGCGCACTGTATTTCGTCCTGCACGCCGCCCTCTCCCGCCTGGTGCACCTGGCCTACGGCCTGGCCGCCATCCTCGCCTTCATCGGCGTGAAGCTGGTCCTGCACTGGGCGCACGGCATCTGGAGCGGCGTCCCCCAGATCCCAACGGCCGCCTCACTACTGGTGATCGTGGTGGTGCTCGCGACAGTGACCTTCACCAGCCTCCGCGCCACCCGCGGCGACCAGGGCCAGTCCCAGGAGACCGCGGTCGACGTGCAGTGAACCGCGCGGCAGCTGCGCGGGAACCGGCGAATAGCACTCACGAACCGCGCCGGCATCGACGTAGCGTGAACCCATGCTGCTGCACCGTTCCGGCCCCCTCGGCTCGAGCAGGTCGATCGTGCCGTGGACGCGCTGGAACTTCCGGAGGCGGCGTTGAAGACCTGTCCGTGCGCGTATGGCCGGTTTCTGCATCACTCCCCGACGGCGAGGGCACGGGTTCGGGTGACCCGATGGCGGAACAGTTGGGACGCACGGTGGTCGCGTGGTCGTTCGTGGCGCGACCGGGCGAGAAGTGCGTGCTCTGGGACCTGGACACCGTTGTGGGAGTGGACCATCCGTGGGGAATCCCATTGGAGCGGATCCACTCCATCGAGGAGGCGCTACGGGCGGGCTGACCGCCGATGTGAGCCCCCGCGGCGGTGGGTACTCGCTACGTCAGCTTCACTCGCGCCGCGAAGAAGCGGGCGACGGCCGGGGCGAAGCGGTTGAAGCGGTACTGGAGCCAGGCCTCGGGGGTGACCGGGACGACGTCGCGGCCCTGCTCGACGGCCTTGACGATCTGGGCGGCGACCTTCTCCGGGCCGTAGCGGCGTGCGGCGTAGAGCTTGTCGTAGCGCTGCTGCTTGGCGGCCTCCTCCTCGGCGGAGACACCCGAGAATCGGGTGGTGGCAACGATATTGGTGTGCACGATGCCGGGGCAGATGGTATGAACACCGATCCCGTTGCCCGCCAGTTCGGCGCGCAGGCAGTCGGAGAACATGAAGACCGCGGACTTGGAGGTGGAGTAGGCGGCGAAGCCACGCTGGGGGGTGTAGGCGGCCATGGAGGAGAGGTTGACGATGTGGCCGCCGAGGCCGCGATCGGCCATGGCCTTGCCGAAGGCGCGGCAGCCGTTGATGACACCGTGCAGGTTGATGTTCAGCACGCGGTCGAATTCGGCTGCGGGGGTTTCGAAGAAGTCGCCCGCCGCGCCGACTCCGGCATTGTTGATCAGGATGTCCGGCACCCCGTGGGCGGCGATGACGGCCGCCGCGTGCTCGGTGACAGCCGCCTCCGACGACACGTCCAGCTGGTAGGCGTTGGCCGTACCGCCCTCGCGCGCAATGAGTTCCGCGGTCTCCTTGGCCGAGTCCAGATTGATGTCGGAGAGCACCACCTCGGCCCCGCGCCGCGCGAACGCCAGCGCGGTCTCGCGCCCGATGCCGCTGCCGCCGCCGGTGATCACCAGCAGCTGGTTCTCGAAGGTGCGCTGCTCCCGGCCGACCTCGGCGCGCCGCAGCGCCCGCGGGGTCTCCCCCGTCCGCAGCGAGTCGATGAGTTCGACGGTGGAGGTGGCCAGCAGCTCCGGGTGGGAGAACGGCAGCCAGTGCCCGCCGCCGACCTCGCGACGGTACAGGTTGGGCGCCCAGTCCTTGGTGTCGTCGTAGCCGGCCGGCCGCACCGCGACATCGCGGCGCGCGATGATCAGCTGCACCGGCACGTCGGTGCGGCGTTCCCGCGGATCGCCCAGGCGCTGCAGGATATTGGCGCGGTAGATGCGCATGCCATCGAAGAAGTCGCGACGGAACTCGGGTCCGAGCTTGATGTTGGCCGGCGAGGTCTCGTTCATCAGCCCCACGAAGCGCGACCACATCTTCTCGGTGCCCAGCGGCTTGAGCACCACCCGCGGCACGCCCGGCGTCATGAACAGCCCGGTGTAGGCCGAGGACAGCAGCTGGGTGAACGGCCCCCACACCTTGCCGCGCGACAGGCTCGACCGCACCCACGCGCCCAGGTGGTCCAGATTGGGTCCGGACACCGAGGTGAACGAGGCTACCCGCCCGGCGGCCTGCGGCTCGCAGACGGCCTCCCACATCTCCACCGAACCCCAGTCGTGGGCCAGGATGTGCACGGGCGCAACGGGACTCACCGCGTCGGCGACGGCGAAGAAATCGGCCGCGAAGTGCTCGAGCCGGTAGTCCTCGATGCGGTCGGTGCGGGTGGAGCGACCGTGCCCGCGGGTGTCGTAGGTGACCACGTGGAAGCGGTCGGCCAGCAGCGGCACCACCCGGTCCCACAGATGGTTGTCGTCGGGCCAGCCGTGCACCAACACAATGGTTTCTGCCGAGGACTCACCGTATTCGTAGACGGCGATGTCGAATTCACCGCTGCGCACCAGGCGTTCGGCGGCGGGGATGACGATGGGGTGATCGGTCACGATCTTCTCCTCGTTGAGAGACGGCGCTAGATGTCGAGTACCAAACGGTCCCCGCCGCAACGGGATACACAGATGAGCATGTCGCCGGCCGCGCGCTCGGCGTCGGTGAGCACGGTGTCGCGATGATCGACCTCACCGGAGCGCACCCGCACCACACAGGTGCGGCAGAAGCCCTGCCGGCACGAATACGACGAGTCCGGACGGGCCTTCAGCACTTCCTCGAGCACCGACTTGTCGGCGGGCACGTCGAGGACCTCGCCGGTGCGAGCCAGCTCCACCTGGAAGGCGGTGCCGTTCACCACGGGCGGCGGCGAGAAACGCTCGGAATACAGTTCCACGCCGGGCATTTCGCGCACGGCGTCGGCGATGAGCTGAGTCATCACGACCGGCCCGCAGCAGTAGACGGAGGTGTCGGGACCGACGCCCGGCAGCAGCTCGGCGGCCGTGGGAATGCCGTGCTCGTCATCGGTGCGCACGGTCACCCGCGAACCGAAGGACTCCACCTCCGACAGGAACGGAATGGTGCCGCGGGACCGCCCGGCGTACACCATGCTCCACTCCGCACCCAGCCGGTCGGCCATCCGGATCATCGGCAGGATCGGCGTGATCCCGATGCCGCCCGCCACGAAATGCACTCGCGCAGCGGAGGATCCGTACCCCGGCAGTACGAACGGGAAGGCATTGCGCGGCCCCCGCACGGTGACCGGGGTACCGACCGCCATCTCCTCGTGCACCTCGAGCGAGCCGCCGTTACCGTCCGGAATGCGCCGCACCGCAACGCGATACGCGTGCCGGTCGGCCGGGTCGCCGCACAGCGAGTACTGCCGCACCTTCCCCGAGGGCAATTCGAGATCCAGGTGCGCGCCCGGCCGCCACTCGGGCAGCGCACGCCCGTCGGGTGCCGTCATCAGCAGGCTGATCACATCGGTGTCGTGCGCCTCGACCCGGCGCTCGGCCACGACGAGCGGAATCCGCCAGGGGTCGACGCGCACGTCCGGCTCGTGCCGGTTCACGAACGTACTCCAGCGCAAACGGCTTTCGGCGATGAAGTCCAGCACCCGTGTGGTGCGATCGGCGCGGCGCTTGCCGAACAGATCCTGCGGCGGCGCGACCGGGACGGGACGGATCGCGCTCACGACGCCAGCGCCCGGGCAGCCGGGGACTGCGCCAGGTAGGCCACCGCCTGCGCGGTCGAGCCGACGCCCTCCGGGTTGTAGCCCGGCTTGTACGTGGACAGCGCGCTCACCAGCAGCGACGGAATCCCGGGCAGTGAACCGCGCCACATGGCCGCGAAGATCCGCGCGATCAGCATCGGATAGCGATGATTGGGCAGCGACGGATCGGCGTGCACCAGGAACTTGCTGCCGCGCAGCAGCAGCGCGATGAAGATCGGGAAGACGATCAGCATGAGCGCGCCGCGGCGCACGTAGCCGACCTCGAAGTACTCGGCCACCTCGTGCGCGACCATGCGGTGCTCGACCTCTTCGGCCCCGTGCCAGCGGAACAGATCCAGCATCTGCGGGTCGGCGTCGAACTGCTCGAGGTCTGCATTGATCACCCAGTCGCCGAGGAACGCGAAGAAGTGCTCGAGCGCGGCGATGACGCCGAGCCGCTCCACGAGTTGCTGCTGCTGCGCCGCCGCGGAGGCCAGCTCCCGCGGGCCCAGGGTCTTGCGGAACAGGAATTCCGCCTGCCGCACGTACGGTTCGACATCGATGCCGTGGGCCGCGAGCACCGCTTCGAGTGCACCGTTGTGGCTCTCGGCATGCATGGACTCCTGTCCGATGAAGCCGATCATGGCCTCGCGCAGCTTCTCGTCCTTGACCAGTTCCAGGGCTTCGCCGAAGGTCACCAGGAACATGCGCTCGCCTTCGGGCAGCAGCATGCTCAGGGCATTGAGGACGTGCGAGGCGATCGGTTCCTTCTTCATCCAGACCGGCTCGGTCCGCGACCAATCGAACTGCACATTCCGGGCATGCAGGGCTACCTCTCCGGGTTCGGTCACCGGTCGGCGGCCCAGCTTCGGAAGTAGCTTCATCGGTACTCCTGGTCTCGTATCACGTTTGCTGCGTGAGCGTAGCAATATTCTACGCATGCATGAAACCCTGAGTTACACCTAAACTTGCGAGCCCTCCCCTGTACGAAACGACAAGGGAGCTCTCACTACGGAAATTCGTCCGATTCCCCGCAGTGAGAGCTCCCTCGTGCGGAGCTAGCTGTCGACGTGGACGTGGGGACGCTGGGAGCGGCGCGGGATGGCGCGGCGCAGGATCTCCCGGGTCACCGGCGCCACCTCGCCCTCACCGAAGAACATGAAACGCACCAGGTTCGTGAGCGGATTGCCCTCGGTCCATTCGAAATACACGTGCGGGCACTCGCCGGTGCGGTCGCGGATCGCGATCAGAATCGACGCGATGCAGTTCGGCACGGCCGCGGCCTCAACGGTGAGGATGTGGTAGTCCTCCACGTCCACCTCGGTCACATGCAGTTCGGTGCTGAACTCCGACGGGTCCTTCACGATGACCTCGAGGAACAGGATCGGCTCGTCCTCGGGGATGTGGCTCTCGCGGCGCTGGTCGGCTTCCTTCTCCGCGTACTCCTCCGGCGATCGCCCGTCGGTGATGTCGTGGGTGACGATGCGGATCTCACCGCGCTCGGCCAGCTGGTCGATCATCTGACAGGCCTTCTCGTCGAAGATCACCTCGACGGCCCGCAGCTCGAAGGCGCGGCGAACACGCGAGGCGAACGACACCACCATGATCGCCACCACGAACAGGATGGCCAGATGCAGACCGGCCGGCTTCTCGATGATGTTGTCGATCGTGGTGTACACGAAGATCACCGACACCAGGCCGAAGCCCAGCACGCGCGTGTGCTGCTTCTTACGCCAGGCCGAAATGGTCACGGCCACGGCCGCGGAGGTGATCAGCACCAACACACCGGTCGCGTACGCCGCACCCTGCGCGTCGACATTGGCGTCGAAATACCAGGTGATGCCGAACGAGACCAAGGCGAAAACCAGGGTCAGCGGCCGGATCTGACGCGCCCACTCCGGGGCCATGCCGAAGCGCGGCAGGTAGCGCGGCACCAGATTGAGCAGACCGGCCATGGCCGACGCGCCCGCGAACCACAGGATGGCGATGGTGCTGACGTCGTAGACGGTGCCGAACGCATTGCCCAGGTACTCGTGGGCCAGGTAGGCCAGCGCGCGCCCGTTGGCCTGCCCGCCCTCCTCGAACTCCTTCTCCGGAATGAGGATGGTGGTGATGAAGCTGGTGACGATGAGGAACGCGCTCATGATGATCGCGGCGGTCGTCAGCAGCTTGCGTGTGCCGTTGATGCGGGTGCGCGGGTATTCCTTGGAATCGGCCGGATTGCCCTTGATCTGCGGCATGACCGCGACACCGGTCTCGAACCCGGACAGACCCAGCGCCAGCTTCGGGAAGACCAGCAGTGCCACGCCGATCATGGCGAAGATATTGCCGTGCTTGGCCGTCAGCAGATGCGACCAATCGGTCACCAGGTGCGGGGCCTGCAGCACCTTCGCGATGCCGACCACGGCGACAACCAGATTCAGCGCCAGATACGCGCCGACCAGCCCGACCGCGATGCCGATGGCCTCACTGAACCCCTTGAGGAACACCGCCGCCAGCAGCGCCAGCAGGACCAGCGTGATGGTCATGTTCTGGTTCTGCAGGAACGTCGGCACATACGGGTTCTCGACGATGTGCGCCGCACCGTCCGCCGCCGACAGCGTCATGGTGATGGTGAAGTCGGTGGCCGCGAAGCCCAGCAGCACCAGGATGGAGATCTTGCCCCACCAGTTCGGCATGAACTTGGCGAACATGGCGATGGAGCCGCCGCCGTCATGACTCTCCCTGGCCACCCGGCGGTAGACCGGCAGCGCGCCCAGCAGGGTGAGCGCGACCAGCACAATGGTCGCCAGCGGGGACAGCACGCCCGCGGCAAGCGCCGCAATGCCGGGCTGGTAGCCGAGTGTCGAGAAGTAGTCGACACCGGTCAGGCACATCACCTTCCACCAGGAATGCTGATGTTCCTTGGGGGCCTTCTTGGCCATCGGGCCCGGGATCTGCGAGTAATGCTCCCCGGCGTCTTCCAGTAGCCAGTTCGCGAAACGCGAACGCTGCTGTACGTCGGTCGTGGTCAAGGAGTCCTCCCGGAACCCTGTTCGTCCGGTTTCCCGAAATATTCCGTAAATGACGTGACGAATGTACTCACGGCAAACCGGGCGCAGACAATGCCCGCGCCATTAGCCGTTCCGTCCGGTGTGCTAGCCCAGATAGGCCGCGATGGCAGTGACGATGGCCTGCGCGAATCGGGCGCGACCATCCGGTGATTCGATGACCGCGGCGTCGCCGGGATCTCGCATGTTTCCGCACTCGATGAGGGCGGTCGGGCGCTCGGAGAAATTCAGCCCGGCCAGATCGGCCCGCGGGTTCAGCCCGTCCGAGCCGACATAGGTCGAGGTGGTGAAGCCCGCGCCGACCATGGTGTCGCGCAGGGTGGTGGCCAGCTGCACCGACGGCCCGGACTGGGCGTCGTTCAGCGCGGGCGAGGAGTAGGCGACGTGGAAGCCGTGGGCGCCCGCGGGCGCGCCGTCGGCGTGGATGGAGACCACGGCCGCCGCGCCGACCCGATTGCCGAGGGTGCCGCGGTCGTTCACGCACGGGCCGACGCCGGTGTCGCTGTCGCGGCTCATGACCACCTGGTAGCCGCGGGCGCTGAGCAGGTCGCGGACGCGCTGGGCCACATCCCAATTGAATTCGTGCTCGGTGTAGCCGTCGTCGGCGCTGGTCCCGGTGGTGTTGCAGGGCTTCATGCCGCCGCGGCCGTCGGGCACCTGGGCATTGATCTCGTCGGCGTGGGCCGCACCGCCGCCGTTGTGCCCGGGATCGAGGACCACGGTCTGGCCGGCGATCGGAAACAACGGGCGGGCAGGAGCTTCCGGCACCGGGCGCGCGAGCGACCCCGAAACCGGTGCGGCGGCGAGGCTCTGGCCGGTGCCCGCGATCAGCAGGGCGCCGCAGAGGGCCGCGAGGGACTTCCAGGTTCGGTGTCGCACGGGACAAACGATAACGGTTGAATCACGAACGGGTAAGTCAGTGTTCGAGTTTGCGTAGGAGTTCGTGGAGTGTGCGCAGGTCGGCGGGGGTCAGGGCGGCCAATTCTGCGGGCGCCGGGTCCGGCGTGGCGAGGGCCTCGGCCACCACCTCCTGGCCCGCGCGGGTGAGCGAGATGAGCTTGCAGCGCCGATTGGTCGGGTCGATCTCGCGGATCACCAGGCCGCGCTCCTCGAGATCGTTGACCGCGACCGTGGTGGCGGGGGCGTCCATGGTGGCCTCCCGCGCCAGCTCCTTGGCGGTGAGCGGGCCCGGCAGCAACCGACGCAGGATGCGAATCCGGCTGAACGGCATGCCGGTTCGCTCCACCACCGCGCGCTTCCAGGTGTCGCGGGTGTCCATCACCAGGTGAGTGAGCTGCCGCCAGACCTCATCGGTCGTGGGCGTGTCATCCGGCATGAGCGGGGACCTTCTGTTCGAGCAGGGGGGCGACACGATCTCGCGAACGGTACGCCCAGTCGGTATTGGCGGCCACGCCCAGCGCGGTGACCGCGACGGCGAAACCAGCGATGGTCCACCACAATCCCGCGCCCGTGAGCGCACCACACAGTGCCACACCGAGACTCACGCCGACCTGGCGGCTGGTGGACGCCACCGCGGCCGCCGCGCCCGCGCGATCGAGCGGCATGCCGCTCACCGCGGTGGTGGTGATGGGCGCGTTCACCATGCCGAAGCCGATCCCGAACAGCGCGAAGGTGATGACCAGCTGCCAGATCGAGGTGTCCGGGTGCAGCAGGGTGAGGCCGATCGCCGCCACCGCCATCAGCGCACCGGAGGCCAGCAGCGACGGACGGGTGCCGTAGCGGCCCACCAAGCGCCCCGACAGTGGCGAGAAGAACAACATGCCCAGCGCCATCGGCAGGTACAGCAGACCGGTGTGCACGGCCGAGAAGTGCCGGGTCCCTTGCAGGTACAGCGACATGTCGAACAGGAACGCGCCCAGTGCGGCGAACGAGCAGACCGCGATGACGGTGGCAGAGGAGAACGGGAAGCTGCGGAAGAAGCGCAGGTCGATGAACGGCGACGGGTGCCGCGCCTCGTGCCACACGAATCCGGCCAGCGCCAGGGCGGACGCCACGAAGATCGCGGGCTCGCGTTCGATCAGGCCGTACACGAGGGTGAACAGCACCACGATCGCCAGCGCCTGCCCGATCGGATCCATGCCGCGCGGCTTGGCCGACTTCGATTCCGGCACATAGACGGTGGTGAGCGTCAGCGCGACCGCCACGATGGGCAGGTTGATCCAGAACACCGACTGCCAGCCCAGGCTGTCGATGAGCACGCCACCGACCATGGGCCCCAATGCCGTCGAGATGCCGACCACCGCGCCCCACACGCCGACCGCCCGGGCCCGCTCCACCCGGCCGGTGAAGGTGGTCGTAATGATCGACATGGCAACGGGATTCAGCATGGAACCGCCGACGGCCTGCACGAACCGCGCGCCGATGAGGACCTCGATGGTGGGCGCGATGCTGCACAGCAGCGAACCGAGCGCGAAGGTGAACAGCCCGATGCGGAACACGCGCTTGCGCCCGAACCGGTCGGCGGCCGCACCGGACAGCATGAGCAGGCTGGCGAGGGTGAGCGTGTACACGTCGACGATCCACTGCAGCCGCGACAGCGGCGCGCCCAGGTCGTGGCGGATGGTGGGGATGGCGACATTCACGATGGTCGCGTCCATGGACGAGATCAGCAAGCTCAAACAGCAGGTGATCAGGATGATCGTCTTCCGGCGCGAGCCCAGCTCCTCGACAGTTGTAAGCACACAATGATTGTGAATACACAACCGTTTCGGGCGCAAGGGACCACAGCGATGGCACAGATCACATGTGACGACAGGTTTTGGTTGTCACATACGGACCGTTGTTGTCACCCGCGAAGCCGGAGCCATGAACACGGCGATCTGGTTCGATTACCGGTATGTGCCATGCTGCGGAGTTCTTCCCGGAGAGTCGGCCGGCGGTTGACCACCCGCCACGCGCTCCAATGCTCCGCGCCGGTATTTGAGCTGAATTCTATTCTGCCCATGCGGGTTTCGGGCGGCCGTGACGGTCCGGCGGCTTCTCCCGATCGTCACGTCGCTGCACCGCGAGTCCCACGGATCCGAGCACGATCGCCGCACCGATCAGCAACCGTGCCGTCAATGGCTCGCGGAGGATGCAGATGCCCGCGGACACGCCGACGACCGGGATCAGGTACGCGGTCAGCGCCGCGGTGGTGGGGCCCAGCCGGGCGACATTGCGGTAGTTCAGCAGTTCGGATCCGGCGGTGCTGATCACGCCCAGGGCGAGCAGGCTCGCGATGCGCACCGGCGTCAGCTCGACGCGGCCGGTGTCGGTGGTGACGGCCGCCAGTGGTAGCAGCACCAGGAGCGCGCTGACCTGGATGACGGCCGCGATGTAGAGCGGCTGCCGGTGAGACAGGTTGCGGCGCATGTAGGTCCAGCCGAATCCGTAGCACGCCGACGCGGCGAGCACGGCCAGGCATCCGGCCCACGAGCAGCCGGTCAGGTCGTGCGAGCCCAGTCCCGCCAGCACGGCGACGCCGATCAATCCGATCGCGACGGCCCCGAGCTGCCGCCCGCCGGGGCGGTGCCCCAGCAAGAGGACCGCGAAGCCGAGGGTCCACAGTGGAACCGTCGCGTGCAGCACGGCCGACAGGGAGGCTTCGACGTGCTGCTGCGCCCAGGCGGTCAGGCAGAACGGCAACGCCACGGTGGTCACGGCCAGCACCGCCAGATGTATGCGCTCACGCCCGCCGGGCACGGGTACTCCGGGCGCGGTCCGGCCGCGGGCGCGCAGCAGCGCGGCCGGTGTCAGGACCAATCCGGAAAGCAGCACGCGAATGAACGCGATTCCGAACGGCGGCATCCCCGGCAGCGCCACCTTCATGAAAACCGACGACAAACCCCACATGGTCGACGCGAGCACCACACCGAGCACGGTTCCTCCGGAGTCATCGACGAACCCGGTCTTCCACCAACCCGATCAGCGGCAAATGTTCCGCCACACAGCCAGATGCGAAGTGATCGACCTTGCGAGCCTACCGGTCGGATTTCTTGGCTCAGCGGTATTCGGCGATGACCCGCCGAGGTCCGGTGCGGCCGGGGCGGCCTCAGGCGTGGATCGGCGAGCTCGACCGCGCGGGCGGGTCAACGCCACCGCCACATGCAACACCGCGCCGATGACACCCCGCAGACGCGCAGTTGACCGAATTGCTCGCTCTGCCAATCATTTACGATCCCGCTTCACAGAACAGGTGATGACCGCGTCGACCCGATCACCACGGTCGAGGCCGAGGCTGCGCCACAAACCGTGTGTGTTTCAGCGAGCGTGATCGTGTCGGCGGGTGGACTTGATACCGACAGCGAGCGCGATGCTGGACGCTGCGACGGCCACGCCGATCCACGAAGTCGTCGTGTAGCCGGTTTCGGAAGGAGCGAAGGATCCATCCGAGGTGTAGGTGGCGAGCATCAGACCGCTGAGCGCACTACCGATGGAGAACCCGACGGAGCGGACAACCTGGTTGATACTCATCGCGGCAGCGGTTTCCTCGCTGGGAGTTACGGCGAGGATGGCTTGGGGCATCGCGGCGGAGAACGAACCGACCCCTAGGCCGAGCACGCCCATCGCGACGATGGGACAGGCAACCCCGAAGGTCCGGGTGGCCGCGAAGAGCAGACAAGCCCCGGCCACCACAGCGCCGCTGACGGCCAGCAACGGGAAGGGGCCGATGCGGCGGCTCAGCTGCGGGACCAGGCGACCCGCAAGGAATCCCAACGCGGAGAACGGAACCAGCACCAGACCTGCCTCGAACGAGGTCAGCGCATAACCGTAGCCGGCCTGGGATGGCGTCTGCACATAGCGGGTGATCAGGGTGAACAGCAGATACATGGCGACGCCGGACACGCCCATGATGAGGTTCGCGGTGGCGACCTCCGGGTGCCGCAGCGCACGCAGGTCCACCAGGGGCCGCCGCGCCCGACGTTCCACGGCCACCCAGCCCGCCAGCACCGCGATGCCCGCGGACAGGATCATCGTGGCGATGACCGGGTCACTGGTCCACAGGCTCGTTTCACTGGTGACCACCAGCACCGCGACCAAACCGACCGACAAGAGTGCGGCACCCGGCCAATCCATCACCCCCTCGCGTGGCGCATCCGGCGCGTCCTTCGGCACCGCCACGACCGCCGTGATCAGTGCCGCTGTCGCGACGATCAGCCCGAGCAGGTAGGCGGCCCGGACCCCGCCGATCTGAGTCAACAGTCCTGCCACCGGATAGCCGACCCCGACGCCGACCGTCGAGGCCACCGACAGCATCGCGATCGTGGAAGGGGCGCGTTCGCCGAGATATTGGCGAGCAATGGCCATCATCAACGCCGTCAGTCCCAGCCCGACCCCCTGTGCGGCGCGGCCGACCAGCAGCACGGCGAACGGTGCGGGCACCACGGTGGCCGCGCTGCCTGCCACCACGACAGCCAACGTGGCCAGGATCACCGACCGCCGTCGGCGGCCCGAGCCGAGCCGCCCGAGCAACGGGGTAGCCACCGCCCCGGACAGCAGGGTGACCGTCAGTGTCCATTGCGAGGCGCTCAGCGACACCCGGTAGTCCTGAGCGACCGCGGTGATCAGCGGGGCACCCAGGCTGCCGATGGCCGCCACCACCAACGCGATGAACAGCAGCGACGCAACCAGCGCGGTGCTGCCCCGGCCGCCGACGCGATCGACCTCGGATGTGGTGGTGGAGCTCATTGGTTGTTCTCCTCGGTCAGGTGATCGAACAGTCCGGCCCGGATGCGGGTCCGGAGGCCACGCGCCCAGTCCGCGTCCACCTCATCGGTCTGGAGCGCGGCGGAGGAATTGAGCAACATGCCGTAGGCCAAGAAGGTCTTCACCGCGACCGGCGGCAGTCCGGTGCGCTCCGCGGTGACGGTCCACATCCGGTCCATCTCTTCGCGCACCACCTCGCGCACTTCTGGATCTCCGCAGGCGGCGAACGCCTGCAACTGCACCAGCAGCGCGGTCCGGTCGGTCAGTGCGCGGTCGTAGAACTCACCCATCGCCTCGAGCGCGTCCCGCCCCGAGTTCTGTTCCGCCGCTTGGTCCATGCCGTCGATGAGCCGATCGAATGCCCGTCGCACAACCTCGACGAACAACGCCTTCTTCGACCCGAACAGACGGAACACATAGGTCTGGGTTATCCCGGCGCGCCGGGCGAGGGCTTCTGTCGAGGTGCCATGCAACCCGGCCCTGGCGAACTCCTCCGCCGCCAACTCCAGCAGTTGCTCGCGCCGCTGCTGTCCCGACATTCGCTCGACCGACGATGACTTCATGGCGGCGAACCTATCACTAGTTACTAACCACTAACTAGTAACTATGAACTACGCCTCCGCGGGCGCGGTCGACATCCCGGTCGCGCCTCGGCAGGGGTGGTCAGCGTTTGGCAGTCACCGGGGCCGTCACGGCAGACAACACGCCGAGCACATCCTCGGTCTGCTGGTCGGGGGTGCCGTAGGTGTGGGCCGCGACGGTGAATCCGGGGCCGAAGGACACCGATGCCACTTCCGGAGCGCCGACATCGGACCAGCCCCACTTGGTTCCGTACACCTGCGGCAGTCGCGCGGTGCCCCAGTCCTGGCGGGTGCCGTCGGCCGCCCGCTCGCTGGGCTGTTCCATCCAGGCCAGGATCGGGCTGTCGGGTTCGTCGCGAAGTTTCGCGGCCAGGAAGTCGGCCACGTCGGCGACGCTGGTGGTCGACAGTGCCCAGCCGCCGGCGCCGTGGGTGGCGCGCAGGCCGTACTCCTGGGCGATCGCGTCGATGGCATACGGATATTTCGCCGCGATCCGGTCGGCGGCCGCGTCGTCGGACTTGCGGACCATGCGCTCGCCCAGCTCACGATCCTCGGCCGAGCCGTCGCCGTGCCGCAGAGCGAAATCCGCCATGAACAGCTTGGCGATGGACAGGGCCCCGCGCTCCTCGGTCTCGTTGTCGGTGCCCCAGCCCGCGCCCGGCGCCAGCGTGCGCACCGAGAGCGCGGTGCGCGGCGGAACGTGGAGGTACTGCGGGATTCCCGGGTCGAAGCCCGGCTGTGCGCACGCGGCGCCCACCACGGCCATCCAGACCCCCGCCACCACGGCCGCGACCGCACCGGCTCTCGTACCCATCACCACCTCCGCGTCGCGTTCCGCCCGATGCCACCTTGCGCTCCGAAGCCGGGCGGGGGTTCACGACACGCCGATGACTCTCAGACCGTGAGGATGGTCCGGCCGACGGCGGCGCGGGAGCCGATGGCGGTGTGCGCGGCTGCGGCCTGATCGAGGGGGAAGGTCTGGCCGATGACGACCTCGAGGCGACCGGCGGCGACCTCGGCCTGGGCGCGGTCGTGGAGGGTGAGCCAGTCGGTCTCGGGGGTCGCGACCTCGAACAGGGACACGATGGTGATGCCCTGGGCGGCAGCGGATTCCGCGCCGATCGCGGCGAAGCCGCCGGCCGAGTTGCCGTAGGCGATGAGCAGACCGCCGGGAGCGGTGGCGGCCAGGGCCGCGCGGCCGATATCGCCGCCCGCGCCGTCGAGGACCACCTGCACGCCGCCGGTCCGTTCCTGGACCTGCTCGGCCCAGCCGGGTTTCGAGTAGTCGACCACCTCGTGCGCGCCGAGCCGTTGCGCCAGAGCGAGTTTCGCCTCCCCGCGCGCGGCGGCGATGACCTGTGCACCGGCCGCGCGGGCCAGCTGGATGAGCAGGGTGCCCAGACCACCCGCGGCGGCGGTGATCAGCACCCACTGATCCGGCTGGATCGCGGCGCGGTCGGCGACCGCGAGCACGGTGCGTCCGTCGTGCACGAGGGCGGCGGCCTGCTCGAAGCTCAGTTCGTCCGGGATGACGGCCAGGGTGCCGGCCTTGGCCAGGGCCAGTTCGGCATAACCGCCGACGGGCAGGCCACCGCCGATGCCGCTGGCCGCCGTCGGGGTGGCGACCCGCTTGCCGACCCACGCGGGGTCCACGTCGGGCCCGACCGATTCGACCGTCCCCGTGACCGCGCCGCCGGGCACGAACGGAGGTTCGACGGGGAAGAATTCGCGCGCCCAGCCGCTGCGCATCGTCGTGTCCAGGAACATGACGTCGGCGGCCGCGACCCGCACCACCACTTCGCCCGGACCGGCGACCGGATCCGCGACCTGCCGCACGGTCAGCACGTCGGGTCCACCGAACTCCTCGGCCTGCACTACACGCATCTCGTTGCCTCCCTTTCGCTTTCGACGGGGTGTCGATGACTCCAGGATTGAACCTCGACTTATGTTGAGGTCAAGTGGGCGGGCCGCGATTCCGCTCTGGGCGAACCACGGGTGATTCCCCCGCACTCGATAATGACCGCATGCAGTACCCCGAATCACGGCTTTCCGACACCACCCGCGTGGAAGCCTTCAGCGATGGCGTCATGGCCATCGCGATCACCCTGCTCGTGCTCGAGATTCGCATCCCGGAGACCGATGACGGCTCGCTGTGGCATGAGCTGACCGGGCTGTGGCCGAGCTACCTCGCCTATGGCGGATCGTTTCTCACCATCGGCGTGATCTGGCTGTGCCATCACCGCTTCTTCGGCCGAGTTCGGCGGATGGACGGGCTGCTGCACTGCGGCAATCTGCTGTTGCTCCTGACGGTAGCGTTCCTGCCGTTCCCGACCACCGTGCTGGCCCATCATCTGGAGGACGGGGGCTGGAACGCCAAGGTGGCGACCGCCTTCTACGGCGTGGTGGGTGCGGCGCAGGCGGCGGCCTGGTTCGTGATGTGGATTGCCCTGCGCCGCAACCCCGATCTGTTCGAACCCGGCTACGATGCCGAGTACGCGCGGCGGGAGAGCCTGCAGGCGGTGATCGGGTTCGTGGGCTTCGACCTGATCGCGGCCATCGGGCTGGTGCTGCCCGCGGCGGCGCTGCTGCTCTATCTGGTGGCGGTGCTGGGCTACGGGTACCTGAGTACGCGCCCGCAGGTCTTCGCCCGCGTCTGAACCGTCGTCCCGCTCACCGGGACTCGTGATTGCCAGGGGGTTCTCGCTCGGGTGGCGCGGCCCGCCCGGTGCGCTTATGCTGCGTCCGGCAGATCCGAATCCGCTTGCCGGTCCGGGCATTTGGCACGGATCCCGCACGCGGGTGCGGTTGGGGGTATCGGGGCACTCGCCCTGGTGGACATCGGTACGGAAGTGCGGAGCGTGTCGGAATCAGTGAATCCGCCGGGCGGGGGGCAGCAACCCGTCCTGCGACAGCGACCGCCCCTGTCCACATTGACCGGAACCCTGGCGCTCGGCGCGGGCGCGGTTGCGGTCGCGGTCTTCTACTCTCCCATTGATTTCCGGGTGCCGCTGGCCATCGGCGCGAGCGTGGCTGCACTGTTGCTGACCGCCGCCGTGACGGCCGCCGCCTACTACCGAGGCCGGGTGCAGGCGGTACGGCAGCAGGCACTGGCCCACTCCATGCAGGCCGATGCCCATGTGGCCGCGACCATTTCCGCCGCTCAGGCGCGAATCACCGAGTCCGAGGCCAGGATTCACGGCATGCGCGAAGAGGTCGCGGCAGAGGCCCGCGCCGCAAAGGAGAGCGAGAGTCGCCGCGCCGCCGCCATGGCCGCGTTCGCCGGCGCGGCGGGGCGCATGCAGGCCATGAGCACCAGCATGCTGGCGGAGCTGCGCGAGATGGAACACCGGCACGCCGACCCGAAGGTGCTGGCCGACCTGCTGGAACTGGACCACCGCACCGCGCAGGCGGGCCGACTGGCCGACAACATCGCGGTGCTCAGCGGTGCGCGCTCGGGCCGCCGGTGGGCGAAACCCATTGCCATGGAATCGATCCTGCGCGGCGCCATGGGCCGGGTCGCGGGCTACCAACGCGTGCGCCTGCGTGCGATCACCGAGATCGCCATCGTGGGCCACGCCGCCGAGGGCGTCATGCACGCCCTGGCCGAGTTGCTCGACAACGCCTGCAACTTCTCCCCGCCCACCACCGAGGTCCACGTCTACGCCGCCGAGGTCCCCGCCGGTGTGGTCATCACCATCGAGGACTCCGGCCTCGTCATGAGCGAATCCGCCCTCCGGCGAGCGGAATCCGCCGTCTCCGGCCCCCGTGCCGGCTCCGACCTCTCCGCTCTCTCCGGCACCCGCCTCGGCCTGGCCGTGGTCGGCCACCTGGCCCGCAAACACGACCTCACCGTCAGCTACCGCCCCTCCGCCATCGGCGGCACCGCCGTGGTGGTCGTCATCCCCCGCGAACTCACCGCCCGTCTGGAACGCCAATCCGGCATCTTCGGCCGCCTCACCCCGGTCACCACCCGCCCGCACCCCGACACCCCGGCGAGGGATGTCGCCACCGCGCCCGAAACGGCCCCGCCGCCGAGGCCCGCCTTCACCTCCACCACCCGGGACCTGCTCCCGACCCAGACCGAAATCGACCAGCACACAGCGACTTCCAGCGGCCTCCCCAAGCGCCGCCGCGGCAGCACCCTGGCCGCCGTCCATCCGGACGGCCTATCCGGCCCGGCGCAATCCGAGGCACCACGTGCGCCGTCCGCGCCCTCGGCCATGGCCGCCTTCCAACGCGCCTTCACGACGAACTCATTCTCCGCCCCTACGACCCCTTCGGAGACCGATCGATGACACCCTCCGCCGCACATCTGGGTTGGCTGCTCGAGCAGCTGCTGGCGCGTACGCCGCGGGCGCGGCATGCGCTACTGCTGTCGGGCGATGGGTTGAAGATCTGTCATACAGCCGGGTTGGAGAACGACAGCGCGGATCAACTCGCTGCGATCGCCGCTGGGATCCAGAGTCTTTCACACGGGGCCTCGGTGGAGTTCGGGGACGGGCGGGGCGGGGTGCGCCAGTCGATGACCGAGTTCTACGGGGGGATCCTGTTCATCGTGGAGGCCGGGGTGGGAGCGCACATCGCGGTGGTGGCCGCGGAGGACGCCGACGCCGGGCTGGTCGGCCACACGATGCGGGAGCTGGTCGAGCAGCTCGGCGAGCATCTGGCCGCCGCCCCGCGGGTACCGGGGGCGAGCGTGTCGTGACCAGGCCAGACGAGGATCCGGATCGGCTGTACACGCTGACCGGCGGTCGCAGCCAACCGGATTCGGACGCGTTCGATCTGGTGACCCTGGTGGTCAGTGAATGCGATCCGGTGCGCGGCATGCAGTCCGAGCATGCCGCCATCCTCGACATGTGCCGCGCGCCGACCGCGGTGGTGGAGATCGCGGCCGAGCTGCGGCTGCCGGTCGGCATCACCGTCATCCTGCTGTCGGACCTGCTGCACGCGGGCAAGATCACGGTACGGCACCCGGATCACGCCGCGCGGCAATGGAATTCGCTGCCCGATACCGACATGCTGGAAAAGGTGCTCGTTGGACTCCGTAAGCTCTGACATCCGGTGCGCCGGCACCGAAGACCCGCGTCCGGCCCGCGCCGACGCCCCGCTGCACGCCGATGCCCGGCAGGGCCTGAAGATCGTGATCGTGGGCGGCTTCGGCGTCGGCAAGACCACGATGGTCCGCTCGATCAGCGAGATCCGCCCGCTGGACACCGAGGCCACCATGACCCAGGCCGGCCAGGGCGTCGATGATCCCGCGGGTGTGCCCGGAAAGACCACCACCACGGTGGCTTTCGACTTCGGCCGCATCACCATCGACACCGAGCACGTGCTGTACCTGTTCGGCGCGCCCGGCCAGGAACGCTTCTGGTTCCTGTGGGACCGCCTGTTCGCGGGCGCGCTGGGCGCCATCGTGCTGGTGGATCAGCGGCGGATCGCCGACTCATGGTACGCCATCGACCGGCTCGAGCACCAGCGCACCCCGTTCATCGTGGCGTGCAACAACTTCGGACCCGGACCGGCCCTGCCCGCGGTGCGCGAGGCGCTGGATCTGGACCCGCACATCCCGCTGCTCGACTGCGACGCGCGCGACCGCGACTCCTGCAAGACCGTCCTGATCGCCCTGGTCGAATACCTCTATCACCCGGAGACCGCGCTTTGGAGGAATCCCGCATGACCTCGCCCGCGCCGGGTTCCTGCCCCGTGCCCCACGAGCCCGGCGTGGTGCCGTTGAGCGGCCCCCGCTTCCACACCGATCCGCACTCGCTGTACCGGGAGATGCGCCGCGACCACGGGCCGGTGGCCGCGGTCGAGTTGCCCGGCGGGATTCCGGCGTGGCTGGTGCTGGGATATCGGGAGATGCACCAGGTCACCAGTTCTCCCGAGCTGTTCCCCCGCGATGTCAGCCTGTGGAATCAGTGGCCGAATATCCCGCCCGACTGGCCGCTGCTGCCCATGGTCGGCTCGCCCATGCCGTCGATCTATTTCACGGCGGGCGCGGAGCATCGGCGGCACCTGGCCATGGTCGAGCCCGCGCTGGAATCCGTGGATCCGTTCGAATTGCGCCGGGTCTGTGAGGGTTTGGCCGATCGGCTGATCGACTCCTTCTGCGGTCGCGGCCAGGCCGATCTGGTGGGCGAGTTCGCCGAACCACTGCCCGTGCTCGTCCTGGCCTGGCTGCTGGGCATTCCCGACGCGGAGGGTCCCGGGCTGGCGCGGGCCATGAAGGTGATGGCCGACGGCGGCGCGGACGCGCAGGCGGCGCACCTGCAGTTCATGCAGTACATCCAGCATCTGCTGGCGGTGAAGAAGACCGCGCCGGGCGATGATCTCGTCTCGCGCATGCTGGCCTTCCCGGCGCCGTTCACCGACGAGGAGTACGTCAACGACCTGATGGCCGTGACGGCCGCGGGACACCTGCCGACCGCGGACTGGCTGGTCAATTCGGTACGTCTGATGCTCACCGACGACCGGTTCGCGGCCGCGCTCGGCGGTGGGCGGCGCAGTGTGGATCAGGCGATGAACGAGGTGCTGTGGGAGGACTCCCCCACCTCGATCCTGGCCGGCCGCTGGGCCGCGCGCGATACGCGCCTGGCGGACCGGACGATTCGCGCGGGTGACCTGCTGCTGCTCGGGCTGGCCGCCGCGAACACCGATCCGCATGTGCGCCAGGCGGTCGGCGATGCCGCCACCCACACCGGCAACAATGCGCACTTCGCGTTCAGCCACGGCGAGTACCGCTGCCCGTTCCCGGCGCAGCAGATCGCGGAGGTGGTGGCGCGCACCGGAATCGAGGTGCTGCTGGACCGGCTCCCGGACATCGATCTGGCGGTGCCCGCGCAGAACCTGGTGCGGCGGCCGTCGCCGTTCCTGCGCGGAATGACTTCCCTTCCTGTTGTTTTCACTCCTGTTCGTGCTCTCGGAGGTTTCCAGTGAGTTCCCCCTGCCCGCATGCGATTTCGATAGACCCGATGGTGGGTGATCTGTCCGGCGAGACCACCCGGCTGCGCGCCGCCGGGGCGATCACCCGGATCGATCTGCTCGGCGCCCCCGCCTGGACGATCACCGACCACACCATCGCCCGCCAATTGCTCACCGACACCAGGCTGGTCAAGGACATCAATGCCTGGAAGCTCTGGCGGGACGGCGTCGTCACCCGGCAGTGGCCGCTGATCGGCATGATCGACGCCGGCCGCTCCATGTTCACCGTGGACGGCCCGGAGCACCGCCGCCTGCGCATCAAGACCACCCAGGCGCTGACCCCGCGCCGTCTGGAAGCCTTGCGCCCCACCATCGAACGGCTCACCAAGGAGCTGCTCGACGATCTGGACGAGGCCGGCCGGGACGGCGCGGTGGTGGATCTCAAGCAGGTCGTCGCCTATCCGCTGCCCATGCGGGTGATCTCCGAGCTCATGGGGGTGCCGCGCGCGGACCACCCGATGCTGCTGGACTGGTACAAGAAGTTCTTCTCCATGGTCACCCCGCAGGACGAGCGCCTGCAGATCATCGAGGACATGGACGTCTACTTCACCGAGATGGTCCGCCGCAAGACCGCCGAACCCGGCGACGATCTCACCAGCGCGCTCATCCTGGCCGACGAGGGCGGCGAGCCGCTCACCGAGGAGGAGGTGGTCGGCAATCTGAAGGCACTGGTCGCCGCCGGCCACGAGACCACTGTGAGCCTGATCCTGAATGCGGTGCGCGCCTTGCTGACCCGGCCCGAACAGCTGGCCCGGGTGCGCTCGGAGGAGGTGGAGTGGAAGCAGGTCATCGAGGAGACGCTGCGCTGGGACGGCCCGGTCACCCATCTGCTCATGCGTTTCGCCACCGAGGACATCACCGTCGGCGGCACCGTGATCGAGCAGGGTGAGGGCGTGGTCATGTCCTACCGTGCCATCGGCCGTGACACCGCGGTCTTCGGCGAGGACGCAGACGATTTCGACATCACCCGGCCGAGCGCGCACCGCAATATCTCCTTCGGATACGGCCCGCACATCTGCCCGGGCGCGGCGCTGGCCCGTCTCGAAGCGGCTATCGCGCTGCCCGCCCTGTTCGACCGTTTCCCTGATCTGCGGCTGGCCACCCCGGTCGAGGAGATCGTCAACCTGCCCGTCATGACCCAGAACGACATCGCCGCCCTGCCGATCCGTTTGAGCTGAGCCGGGATTCGGCGCGCGGACGGCTGCCCGGACCGCACGATCACGACCCGGTGGTCGCGGCCCGGGCGGGTCACGGGAGCATGCCGGATTCGGTCCACCTCCTGAAGACGGCCCCGTGAGCGAAACGCGCACGCTGGTGTTTTGCGACACGCTCATTTCGGGCGTCGGCCCTGCTACCTTCGAATGCGCCACCTCGAGGCAAGGAGCGTGCCATGGGCATCATCACGATGATCATCATCGGCCTCATCGCGGGCGCGATCGCCCGCCTTCTGGTTCCGGGCAAGGAGGATTTCGGCATCATCTGGACCGCCGTCCTCGGCATCATCGGCGGTTACGTCGGCGGCACTCTGGGCAGTCTGGTCTTCGCCCCCCACAAGTTCAGCGTCCACCCCCCGGTCCAGCACACCTTCCTCGGCGCCATCGTCGGCGCCATCGTGGTGCTGGTCGTCTACAAGTGGATCAGAGCCCGCGTCTGACCTGCCGCACAACCGAATACGACCGAGGGGCGGGGCCGCTGATTCGCGGCCCCGCCCCTCGCGTGCCGACAGCCTTGCGCGTGATGAGGGGTCCGCACAATCCCGCCGCCACGGACATCGGCCGAGTGTACAAATTGGCGATTCCGGTCCGGCGTGTTGCCCAATTCGGCACGGGTGATCGGGGATGCGGTGGCGCAGACTGATGACAGGTGTCACCGACCCTCGACCGGGAGAATTCCGCATGCCCTCGATCGACTACCGCCTGCCACAGCGTCGCGATCTCGTCACGGAGCTACCGGGCCCGCGTTCACGGACGCTCACCGCGCGCCGGACGGCGGCCGTGGCGGCCGGGGTCGGATCGTCGGTGCCGGTGTACGCGGCCGACGCCGACGGCGGGGTCATTGTCGATGTGGACGGGAATTCGCTGATCGATCTGGGCTCGGGCATCGCGGTCACCACCGTCGGCGCGTCCCATCCGGAGGTCGCGGCCGCGGTCGCCGAGCAGGCGGCGCGGTTCACCCACACCTGCTTCATGGTGACTCCCTACGAGGACTACATCCGCGTGGCCGAGGAACTGGCCGCGCTCACGCCCGGCGCCTTCGACAAGCGGACGGTGCTGTTCAACTCGGGCGCGGAGGCGGTGGAGAACGCGGTCAAGGTGGCGCGGCTGGCGACCGGCCGGCCGGCGGTGGTCGCGTTCGATCACGCGTATCACGGCCGCACCAATCTGACCATGGCGCTGACCGCGAAATCCATGCCGTACAAGGCGCATTTCGGCCCGTTCGCACCGGACATCCACCGCATGCCCATGTCCTACCCGTACCGCGACGAGCCGGGGCTTACCGGGGAACAGGCGGCGCGGCGAGCGATTTCGCGGGTCGAGGTGCAGATCGGGGCCGATTCGCTGGCAGCGATCGTCATCGAGCCGATCCAGGGCGAGGGCGGATTCATCGTGCCCGCCCCGGGATTCCTTGCCACGCTGGCGAACTGGGCTCGCGAGCACGGGGTGGTGTTCATCGCCGACGAGGTGCAGACCGGATTCGCGCGCACCGGAGCGTGGTTCGCGAGCGAGCACGAGGGCATCGAGCCGGACATCGTCACCATGGCCAAGGGCATTGCGGGCGGCATGCCGTTGTCGGCCGTCACCGGCCGGGCCGAGCTGCTCGACGCGGTGCATCCGGGCGGGCTGGGCGGCACCTACGGCGGCAATCCGGTGGCGTGCGCGGCGGCTCTGGCCAGCATCGGGGTGATGCGGTCGCTGGATCTGCCGGCCCGGGCGCGGGCCATCGAGGCGGCCGCCGGGCCGCGGCTGCGCGAGCTGGCCGCCGCGACCGGCGTGATCGGTGACGTACGGGGCCGGGGTGCGATGATCGCCGTCGAGCTGGTCCGACCGGGCACCGACACCCCCGATCCCGATCTCACCAAAGCCATTGTTGCCGAGGCATTCTCGCGCGGCGTGGTGCTGCTCACCTGCGGCACCTACGGAAACGTCATCCGGCTGCTGCCCCCGCTGGTGATCGGCAACGACCTGCTCGCCGAGGGTCTCGAGGTGTTGTCCGAGACGGTGCGGGATCTGACCCGCTGACCCGGACAGCGCGCTGCGGGTGTCCGAGGCGCTGGCATCCGGGACAGTGGGCGTGAACCGGGGCGTCATCTCCGATGTGGCCGCGCCGTTCGGCGGCGTGAAGCAGTCCGGACTAGCCGACGGCAACCGTCATCTTGCCGCCGGCGGTCCCGGACTCCATCACCTCGTGCGCCCGCACGATCTCGTCGAAGGTGAAGGTGCGCACCGGTTTCGCGTGGTACACACCGGCTTCGGCCTTGGCGACGAGGTCCGCGAGCGGGACCGCCGAGAGCGGGAATCCGGGCGTCCCGAAGACGAAACTGCCGAAGAAGGACAGCTGGACTCCGCTGGGCAGGTCGGCGATCGGGTTGAACTCCGGCACGGGCGCCAGGCCACCGAGGAACCCGGCCTGGCAGACGCGCCCGCGCGGTCGCACGGTCGCGACCGAATCACGCAGGACGGCGTTGCCGACCAGGTCCAGCAGGGCGTCGACGACGATTCCGGCCGCGCGCACGCGCTCCGACAGGTTGCCGTCCTCGGTGAGGACCATTGCCGCACCGATCTTTTCGAGCATCGCCGCATTCGCCTGCGATCGGGTGGTGGCGATGACCGTGGCCCCGAGGTCGACGGCGATGTTCACCGCCGCCTGTCCCAGCGCCGAGGTCGCGCCGCGCACCAGCACCGTCTCGCCGTCCGTGACGGCGAGATTGTCGTGCAGGGTGGTCCACGCGGTGGCGTAGACCTCCGGGACGGCCGCGAGATCGGTCCATTCCAAAGCGGTGTCGACCGCAACGACATTGTCCGCGGGCACGGTGACCAGCTCGGCGTAGGAGCCAATCGCGGGTGCGGCCCATGCCACCCATGATCGCCACGGCCGGGGTCCCAGGGGCCAGCTTGCCCGAAGGGTCAGCGGCGACGACGCCGGCGGCTTCGATACCGGTCACCTGGGCGACATCGCCCCACTGCCCCGACCGCATGTAGGTTTCCGCATGGTTGAGCCCGAAAGCCTTGACCTCGACCAGGATTTCACCTGCGGCCGGTATCGGATCGGGCAGTTCGGTCACGGTGAGCACCTCGGGCGCACCGTAGTGCGAAATGGTGATCGCTTTCATGACATACCCTCATTCTTGAGTGAGTGTTCAAATATTGGCGAGAAAGAGGGGCCGTCCACAAGGACGGCCCTGCAACGGTTTTCGCTGCGCCTAACCGGGCGACAACCCGGCGAAGGCATTGTCGACAATCGCGCGCAACACCAGCTCGTCGGGATTCGCCTTGCCGACCACCATCAGCCCCTGCGACGTGGCCACCAAGCCCTTCGCAACGGCGACCGGATCGACGTTCGATCGAACCTCCTTGCGACGCACGGCATTCCGCAACGCGTCCCGCATCCGATCCTCCAGCCGCGCCAGATGCCCGCGCACCACGGCAGCGGCCGCGTCATCGGTGGCGGCGTTCTCGATGGCGGTGTTCACCAGCAGGCAGCCCATCCGCCCCTCCGAAGAGAGCAAGTCGGCCACCAGGCCGTCGAAGTAGCCGCGCACTTGCGCCAGCGACGCGTTCGGATCATCGAGTTCGCCCAATTTCTGGGGCACGATCAGGTCCGAGTAGCGCCGTAGCGAGGCCAGGAACAGCGCGTGCTTGCCGCCCGGGAAGGCGCTGTACAGGCTGCCGGGTTTCACGCCGGTCGCCTTGACCAGGTCCTCCACTGAGGTAGCCCGATAGCCGCGCTCCCAGAAGCGGCGCATGGCGGCATCCACCACGTCGTCGGGTTCGAATTCGCGAGTGCGGGCCATACGTCCACGGTACTTGAATGATTATTCAAGAATCAAGGGCGAAGCTGTGACCGAACCCGTTGCGCCCGGCGGACGCGGTTACCCCACAACGCCTGCGCAAACCGCATACTCCCCAGTAGCATTCGAGCGTAAGCCCCACGGGGCGAACGACTTTCGATCGCACGGGATGGTCCCCATGACAGCACCGGCCACAGGAAGCACCGAACTCCACCCGCCGCGGTGGCAGCCCGCGCCCATGCGCTGGCACAACACGCCGGTCACCTGGGGGCAGTCCTGGCGGCTGGCGCTGGGACTGCCCGGGCGGATCCGGGAACGGACCATCATGGAGTATCTGGCGGCCGAACTGCCGGGTCAGGACGATGTGCTGATCGCCCGCTTGCCGATGGCGAAATACGTCGTCGTGCGCAGTCCGGAACTGGTCCGGCACGTACTGATCGCCAATCACCAGAACTATGTGCGCGGTGCCGAATTCGACATGCTCGCCGTGGTTTTCGGCCAGGGTCTGGTGACCCAGCGCGACGACCGCCTCTACTACCGCAACAAGCGCCTGGTGCAGCCGATCTTCGCGCGCAGCGCCATCGACCAGTTCGATGTGCCCATGGTCGAGGCGGCCCAGGAGACGACCCGGCGGCTGCGGGAGGCCGGGGCGCCGGTCGACGTGGGCGTGGAGATGACCCGCCTCATGCTGGATATCGTGGCGCGCACCATGTTCGGCACCGACCTGGACGGGCCCATCTCGAAGATCAAACTCAAGCGGCTGCTCAAATTCTTCGGCGTGGGCGTGGTCACCAATGTGAGCCGGACGCTGCGGCCGCTGTCCATGTGGCTGGTGCGCCGCACCGAGAAACCCGAGAAGCAGGCGGGCTCGAGGATTCCGATCCGGGCCGTTCGCGCCGCCTCCTGGATGGTGGCCCCGCACATCATGTTCGAGCTGCGCGGCATCGAGAACGCCGTGGCCGGAATCATTTCCGCCCACCGCATGGGCCGCATCACCCGCAAGGACAATCTGCTCGGCCTGCTCATGGCGGCGACCGATCCCGAGACCGGGCACAGCTACACCGATCTCGAAATCCGGGACGAGCTCATGACATTCATCGGGGCGGGCATGGAAACCTCGGCCACCGCGCTGACCTGGGTGTGGAAGCTGCTCGCCGACCATCCCGAGGCCCGGCAGCGCCTCCACGAGGAGCTCGACACCGTGCTCGGCGGGCGCACCCCCACCGCCGCCGACGTGGACAAGCTGGTGTGGACCAAGGCCGTCTTTCTGGAGACGATGCGCCTGTACCCGCCGATCATGGCCTTCAGCAAGGTGGCGCTGGGCGAGGATGTGCTGGCGGGCTACCGCATCAAACCCGGCACCACCATCATGATCAGCATGCACGGGGTGCACGGCAACCCGCGGGTCTGGGATCGGGCGGGCGAGTTCGATCCGACGCGCTATCTGCCGGAGAACATGACCCGACCGCATCGGGAGGCGTCGCTGGCGTTCGGTGCGGGCAAGCGGATCTGCATCGCGCAGAACTTCGCGACCATGGAGGTGGTGTTGTCGATTGCCACCATCGCCCAGCAGCTGGATCTGCGGATCGCCACCAACGAGCCCATCCGGCCGCAGCTTTCGTTCATCGGCGCGCCGGACAAGCCGCTGCTCATGCGGGCGGTGACACGGGACTGATCAGCGGGTGCGGGCAGCGCGCCCGGTGGCCCGGTAGGTGGCCGGGGTCATGCCCAGCTCGATGCGGAAGGCACGGTAGAACTGCCGTACCGTCGCGAAGCCGGAGTTGTGGGCGACGGCGGTGACGGGGAGATCCGGTCGGGCAGTGAGCAATCCGCAGGAGTATTCGATCCGCATCCGGCGCAGTAGCGTCGCCGGGCCCTCCTCGAATTGCTCGAGGACGCGGTACAGGGTCCGGCGTGAGACCCCGCAACCGGCCGCGATGCCGTCGATCGTGAGGCGCGGATCGCGGCAGTGCCGTCGTACGAATTCCGTGACCTGTCTCCGGCTCAGCGTCTCCGCCGGCTCCCCCGTGACCGTCCGCCCGATGGTCAGGGAGATGGCCGAGGCCAGCAGGTCCAGCGCCGAACCGGCCAGGACGGCGGCCTGTTCGGGTGCGGTGTTCTGCAATTCGGTCAGTTCGCGGAGAAAGCCGGTGACCACGCCGGCCGGGCTGCGCCGCGCCACGGCCGTCGCGGTCGGGATCTCGCCCGGGGTGATCCCGGCCCGCTGCCGCAACCGGCTCAGCGGCACCTGCACCGCCGCCATCTCCCAATCCCCCTCGAACTCCCAGTGATACGGCCGCGTGCTGTCGTAGAAGACCATCTCCCCCGGCCCGACCGCGGCGACCCGGCCGTCCTGATGCAGCAGGCCGCGTCCGGTGAGCTGAATGCTGGTGTGCAGGAACTCGTCATCGGTGCGGGCGATCAGAGTCCGAGTGCGATCCACCCGCTGCCGGGTGGCCCCCAGTTGCGACAACTCCACATCGCCGTAGGTTCCGTGCACGATCCACCCCGTGAACTGCCCCGAACTGCGCGGCGAAACCGCAAGCGGCACATAGGCCTCACTGAGCCCCGCCTCCCACTGTTCGAACACCCGGCCCGCGTACTCCCCGTCCCCGCCCCGGACCTCGATCCGCCGAACCCCCGACAACCCGACCACTCCGAACTCATCCGACACCACGATCAGTACCCACCCAGTCTTTCACGCCCCCACAAAGGCAGGTACGAAGCAAGCCAACGCCTTCGACGGCATCGACACCCGTACGCGGCACCGACCGTGCTGCCGTCACCGGCCCGATCGAACGCGGCCGGATCGAGCTGTCATGCGGCAGTGGTCTTCTCGGCCGCGGCGGTCCGGCTTGCGGATCGGGCCAGTGCGGCCCAGTGCCGAGCCTGCTGGGAGGCCAGCTCGGCGACCAGGGCGGCGCAGTACGGCGGGAGATCATCGGCCAGGTCGGCCCAGGCCACGGGGTCCGCGGGCAGCGCATCGAACAGGCGTAGTAGTTGCCTGCCGGATTCGGTGCGGGCGAGCGCCGGGTCCGAGCGCAGATTCCACAGTGCGCCAGCGGGATACGACAGGTCTGTTGCGGGGGTATCCGGCCCGGCCTGGGGATGCTCGTCGCGGATTCGCTCGGGGTGACACCGGCGCGGCTGCGGCGCGGGAGCCGCGAGCGCGCGCCGGGTGAGGTGGCGGCCGGGGCGCGCCGCCGACCGCTTCCGGACGGCGGCGATGGTCCGTTCGGGCAGGCCGATCACCTCGGCCAGCTTGCGGTCGGACCAGTCGGGATAGAACGAGAGCGCCTGTTCGGCAGCGGCTTTGCGGTCGGCTGCGGACAGGGGCAGCCCGTGCCTGCTGTTCAGCCGGACCGCGAGCAGCAGGGCCTGCCCGTCGTCACCGTCGAAGTAGACCGCGTCGATCCACTGGGACCCGCTGCACATTGCCGCGCGCACGCGATGGGCGCCGTCGATGACCGTCATGCGCGATCGGTGCACGACGATCGGCGGCAGGGCCGCGGCGACCTCGGACAGCGCCGTGACATGCCGGGAGTTCTCACCGGATTGCCTGATTGTGGTGTCGATGCGCAAGCGATCCAGCGGAATTCGCACGATGTCCGTGGGATTAGGCTCCAACAGAGGGAAATTCACGTCCAGGCGCGACCGCGCACAGCTCTCGCCCACCCGGACCGCCCGGGTGATGATCCACTGCCAGATGCGGCCGCGCGGGTGCACCCACCACGCGTATGTCGGTCCGAGCACTGCGCTGCCTCCCAACGCCGAGCAGCCCCGATTCCCGGAGCACTCCAGAGTGTTCCCGGGCAGGGCCTTCCTACGACGCGACAAGCGGCATCACAGGGATCACCGGCAAGATTCCCGCTCACGCGGGTGCGTGTACGCGGCAGTGTATCGACGCGTACACGGTGTGATCAATTGAGCAAATCACGTGCCTGCCTGCGTATTTACTGGCGAAACACGCTGACCTGGAGCTGCAGCGCGGGACCGATTCGGATGGTGTTACATACACAACAAACATTGCCGCCGGTCTGTTTGCTGGCGGTTGGGTGACCTAGTCCACGTCCGGCATATCCGGATCCCGGACGGTGACCAGTGCGGCCGTCGTGTGCTGGTCCAGCGCCATCAGCACGGCCCGGGCCCGCACCGATTTCCAGGCCCCGTCGAGCGTCCGGAGCCGCAGCCGCCCGGAGGTACGGGAGTGAGCGAGGTTGCGGCTCATGGTCTTCGCCGTCTCGATGTCGTCCGGGTGGATCGCCGGCTCCGGTTCGCCGGCCAGCGACTGCCACGCGATACCCGGCATGGCCGGACCCATCCAGCGCAGCAGCCGCAGGGTGCGCAGGTCGACAATGGCCCGGAAATCGCCCTCCGCGGCGGCCGCGTCGAGCACCCGGTGCTCGAGGATCACCGGCGGCGGTGCGGCGCTGACGTCGGTGGCATCACCGATGTCATGGGTGACCCCGCGCATGAACACCTCGGAATTCCCGGCGGCATCGGTCTCTTCGATGATCCGGCACGAGAAGTGCGCCGCCCGCAGAGCGCCGTCGTCGCGGCGGACGGTCCACACCGCCTGATGCTCGGTGCCCGGCGCGGACCGGACCACCTTGGCCAGGGCGTCGGACTCGTCGCTATTGGTGATGACGCGAGCGAACACGCCCGCGATGGCGTGCTCGCGCGCCCGATTCTCCGGCGCGACCCCGTAGAGATCCAGCAGATCATCCGAGCGCGTCGACTTCGAGGTGGACAGATTGAAGTACCACGCCCCCACCGGATCTCGCGGTGGCACCGTCTCCTGCGCCGGCCCCGACCACACCAGCACGGCGTGCATACGCTCCGGGGTGATCAGCAGCGGCGCCGTCACCGTTCGCCGGCGGCCGCCGTCGCTCACGACCTCCACCGGCGCCAGCGCTTCCGCGGTAGCCGCCACTGCCCCGCGGATCGTCGCCAGCGTCTCACGCTGCCGGAAGATCTGCGTAAGCGGCACGAACTTCCTTGGCGCACTGCCCAGTCCGATGACGGTCGGCTCCCCGCCGCCGAACGTCTCTATCAGCAGCCATCGCGTACCGGACATTGTGTCTTCCCCTCTTATCCCCTGACCACGAGCCGAATCAGCTTCTCGTACTGCCCACCCGCCACCCTGGCGGCGACTTCGGCAAGGATCGCGTCGGGTCCTATCAGTACACGACTCTTCCCCCGCGCGACACCACGCAGAATCACCTGCGCCGCAACGCCGGGATCGGTGCGGGCCACATACCGGTCGAACCGCTGCGCCGCCCGCTCCGCATCCACCCCCGCCGCCGCCAACGCCGACCAGGCGATCCCGGTCTTCACGCCACCCGGAAACACACAGCTGACAGCAACATTCGGCTGCCCACGCAATTCCGACCGCAGCGATTCGGTGAAGCCTCGAATCGCGAACTTGGCCGCCGTGTAGGGAGCGGCCCCACCGAGCCCGATCAACCCGTACGCAGACGAGAGATTCGCGATCCGCCCGTCGGGCGACTTCACCACATACGGCAGAAAGGCTTTCGTACTCACCACGGTCGCACCGAAATTCGCCCGCATCACCGCCTCGAAGTCGCCCGGCTCGGACTCGGTCACCCCACCATAGAAGAGCTTCCCCGCATTGTTGATCAACACATCCACACCCCCGAGCCGCCCGACCACCTCGGCCGCGACCTCCCCCATCCGCTCCGGATCAGCGACATCAGCCACCAGCCCCACCACCTCCCCATCCCCACCCCTGACCATCCCCGCCGTCTCCCCCAGCGCCGCTTCGTTCATGTCCAACAGCACCACCGACGCCCCCTCCCGCCCCAGCCGCACCGCCAGCTCCCGCCCGATCCCGGCCCCCGCCCCGGTAACCACAGCAACCCGACCCGCATAGAAACTACGATCCATACCCGTGAGTCTGCACAGACTCCTGGCATCCCGCGAGACATGTTCCGCGCCAATCCATCCGATCACCGCGCCGCGTGTCCACAAGTCGACGACGCGGTCGGTGAGGTCTTTGGTGGACAGGGACATGTCGAGCTCGGTGATTTCGATGAGTGAGTGAGCGCGCGGAGACGGCGCAGCGATAGTCGTCCCAGGGAATTAGGGCTTCAGCCTGCGACCGCGCGGCGGCGGCCTGTCGGGTCGAGCGCAGCGGCTCGGTCGGCTGCGGGTCGGGATCGCCGAGCTGGGTACGCACGGGACGACGAGTTCGGCGATGCGCACTGCTGGCGAATTGCCTCGATCCACTTGATCCGTTCCGGCAGCACCGTGAGCCGTCCGGCGAAGTAGCGGACCCAAATCGATCCCAGACCGTGTGATTCATCCACGTCGTAGATACGCTCACCGCGCGCTCGGTCACCTACATCGCCGGGTGCGGAGCCGGACCAGCAATGGCCGCGCCTCGGTTAGACGGTGCTCCATCGTCGTTACGATCCAATCGAATTCGGCGGCAGTGCAGACCGTGCACTGTTTTGTGGTGCTGTCGTCGGAGGACTTGCCCGTCGGCCGGCCTGTCGACACAACGATCCACCGCCGGTATCCCCCACGAACACGGCAAATCCGGTGGCTCGCCCGCTCGAGCGGGCGAGCCACCGTCGTCAGCCCTTGGCGCTGCCGCTGCTGCTACCGCCGGCCGAGCCGGTGGGCAGCTTCGGCACTCGCAGGACCGGGTCCGGGACACCGGCGCCATTG